>NZ_JBITGZ010000029.1:0-88154 GCF_044457565.1 Kitasatospora sp. NPDC050543
GAACGAGGTCCGCGACACCTCACACGCACTGTCGGAGGCATTCACCAACACGGCATCCGACGACGCCACCTCACTCTTCTTCGAACAGCCCGCCAGAGCGGCGCTCGCCACAGCGAGGGTGAGCAGCGTGGCTGCGGCGGAACGACGAGCGGACATGAGAGCTCCACGGGACGGCGACTGAATCTGGGCAGGACTGCGCGTGGGTGGCGGAACCGGAGCTACCGGATCCCCCACCCACTTAGCTAAGGCATACCTTATGGAATTCGGATTTGGCCGTCTACACCGGGGTACGGGCCGTCCCGCCCCCGCCCTCACGCCGTCGGCAGGACCTCGCCGCCTCTCGGCCGCCTCGTCCGCCGCCCTGCCTGTCCCCGGGCCCGCTGCCGGGTCCGCCATCCGGTCCGCCGCGCGGTAGCCGTCCGCGACGCCGTTCACGAAGATCACGTCTGCGACGGGGTTGTCCGTGCGCGGCGGCAGGATCGTCTGGTAGGCCGGGGAGTCGTACCAGGTGCCGGCCCGCTCGCGGTCCGGGAAGCCGATCACCACGACGTTGCCCGGCCAGTGGCCCTCCACCACCTCGGCCTCCTCCCCGTGCACCACGAACCGTCCCTCGAAGTCCGCCAGGTGGCGTCGATCCGGAGCAGGTACTCGACGATGTCCGTGCCGAAGGCGACGTGGCGGATGTGGGCGATGGCGTAGGCGGGCACGGTTCCTCCAGGGCTCTCGGGTGGTCGGCTCGCGGTGTTCCCCGCAGCACGAACGTACGGCGATGCCCTGGGCGGCCGAATCTGTCACGGGTAGGCAGCCCCTCGCTCCGGCCCACCGGTAACAGAGCTGCAACTACCGTCCGCTGTTGGGGCGTCGAAGGACCGGCGGCGGAGCAGACTGTCTCGGGGGACACCGGAGCGAGGCCGAGCGGTGTGCCGGCTGCGCGCTGACGATGGGGGTTGTCCATGACAGGCGACGAAGCGGCGGGGAACGGCACGGTCCACCGGCTGTTCGAGGACTGGGCCCGGCGCGCACCCGATGCGGTGGCCGTGCGGTTCGACGGCCTCGGCATCACGTACGGCGAACTGGACGCCCGGGCCGACCGGCTGGCCGGGCACCTGGCGGAGGCCGGGCTGGGCGCGGGCGGGCTGGCGGCGGTGTCGCTGGGCCGCGGCCCGGACGTGTTCGTCGCGATGCTGGCGGTGCTCAAGGCCGGTGGCGCGTACGTGCCGGTGGAGCCGAGCGCCCCCGATCCGCTGCTGCGGCACATCCTCACCGACGCCGATCCGGCGGTCGTGGTGACGCACGAGAGCCACCGGGTCCGGCTGGCCGACGCGACCCGGCGGGCCGTGGTCTGTCCGGACTCGGCGGCCGCGGCGATCGCCGCCCGCCCCGCCGTGCCGCTCCGGCGCGAGACCGCCCCGGGCGATCCGGCCTGCGTCTTCTACACCTCCGGCTCCACCGGCCTGCCCAAGGGCGCGGTGATCGAGCACCGCAACCTGGTCGCCGCGCACCGCGCGTGGCGGCAGGTCTACGAGCTCTCCCCCGCCGACCGGCTGCTCCAGACGGCGAGCCTGGAGTTCGACGTGTTCACGGCCGACTGGGTGCGGGCGCTCTGCTCGGGTGCCACGCTGGTGATGGCCAGACCCAACTTCACCCTGGACCGCACCGCCGACCTCGCCGAACTGCCGCGCCTGGTCGCCGGGGAGGGTGTCAGCGTGCTTGAGCTGAACCTCCACACCGCCAAACGCCTGGCGGAGCACCTGCGCTCCACCGAGGGTGCGGTCCAGGACCTGGCGGGGGTGCGGCTGCTGACGGTGGGCGCCGAGAAGTGGTACCTCGACGAGCAGTTGGCGCTGACGGAACTGCTCGGCGTGGATCTCCGGGTGGTCAACGTCTACGGCGTCGCGGAGGCGTGCGTGGACAGCGCGTACTTCGAGGTCGAGCCCCGGTACGGCGCCCTCGCCCGCCCGGAGCGCGTCTCGCTCATCGGGGCGCCGTTCCCGGGCGTGCGGGTGTACGTGCTCGGCGCGGACGGCAGACCCGCGCCGCCCGGGGAGGCCGGCCGGATCGCCATCGGCGGCGCCGGCGTGGGCCGGGGCTACCTGGGCAGACCCGAACTGACGGCGGAGCGCTTCCCGTCCGCGGCCTTCGACCCCGACGGCCGCGTGCATCTGACGGGGGATGCCGGGCGGCTGCGGGAGGACGGGCTGCTGGAGTTCATCGGGCGCGCGGATGCCACCCTCGACGGCGCGCCGGGCTCCTCGGCGGACGGCTGGTCCGGTGGCCCGGCGGGCGGCCTGTCCAAGGACGCCGCCGCGCGCGGTGTCGTACTGGCCGGGGCCGCCGCCCAGGCGGAGGGGGTGCTGCGGGCGCACCCCGCAGTCCGCGAGTGCGTGGTGACGGAGGTGGAACTTCCCTCCCAGCGAAGGGCCTTGGTCGCGTACGTGGTGGCGGCCGGCGCCGGCGCCCCCGACAGCTGGACGCTCGTCGAGCACCTGGCCGACCGGCTGCCCCGGGGGTCCGCCCCGGAGGCCGTGGTACCGCTGCATTCCCTGCCCCGCACCCGGGCAGGCAAGATCGACCGGCGGGCCCTGCCGCTGCCCGCGCCGCGCGGCCACGCCGCTCCGGCAGGGCGCGCGGGAGCGGGCGAAGGTGCGGGCGGCGGTACGGGCGCCACTTCGGGCGCAAGCATGCGGGCCGGGGGCGCGAAGGCAGGCCGCCGGTACTCCGGCGGGAAGGCGGGCGGCCCGGGCGGCCGGTCCCGCGCGGGCGCCGGGTCGGACGCGCAGGTCAGCCGAACGACGTGGGTGCTGTTCACCCTGACGATCGGCTTCCTGGCCGGCGTCCTGACGGACGCCTTCTTCCCCACCTCGACCGATCTGCGCCTGGTGCCGGCCCCCTGGTCCGGCCTGTTCCAGGTGCTCTACGCCTGCGAGTGCATGTCCTTCGGTGCGGGGGTGACCTTCCTCCTCCTCGGGCTTCCGCTGGTCCGCCGCCAGGGCCGACCGCCGGGCCTCACCGGCGCCGCGCACCTGGCGATCGTCTGGCTGCTGGCAGCCTGGTGGCCGCAGGACAACCTGTACCGCACCAGCTCCGCGACCGACTGGCCCCGGCAGACGCTGCTGGTCTACATCTTCAACGTCGCGCTGATGGCCGCGGCCGTCGTGGCCGCGCGGTTCGTCGTCTGGCGGCCGAAGCGGGTCCTCTGACGCGGCGGCGGCCCGACCGGGCCGCGCCCCCGGTGCCGGGCCCACCGGGCCCGGCTTCGTTCACCAGGCCATCCGTGACCGTGGTTCTGACGCACCGTCGGCGTCCACGAGCGTCTCGAACAACCCCCCGAGGGCGTGGTTCCCGGCGCGGACCAGCGACTCCGCCGCGTCCAGCGTCTCCGCACTGCGGGCCGCGAGCGCGAGCCCGACCGACGGCAGCTCCTCGAAGCCCGCCGTCGGTATCAGCGGCAGCAGGCTCGCACCGAGCGGCGCGCACCGCAGCCGCAGCCGTTCCAGGTGCTCGAACAGCGCCTCCTGCGGGAGCCGGGCGCCCAGCGGCAGCCCGTCGATCGTCCGTACGAGGTGGCCCGGCCCGCGGACCTCGTCCAGCCGCGCCTGGATCACGAAGGCGACGGCCGGCCCGGTCAGCCGCAGGTTGATCTCGGTCGGCGCCAGGCGGTGCGCCCGGTCGGTGACGAAGTCGATGTCGAACCAGCCCCGGTACCCCCCGGCGGCGAGCGCCCGGCCGACCTCCCGGCCGAAGCGGTCGGCGGCCCGCGCCAGGGTGCCGGGGACGACGCCGGGGCCCACCGTCACGCCCTGGTAGTGCGTGCCGTCCACGTCCATCGCGCCGACCCCGACCGGGTGGACGGCGCCGTCCGGGCCGATCACCGCGTCGAAGGTCGGGTTGCGCAGCCGCCCGCCACCGTCGACGTACTCCTCCAGCAGCAGGCCACCGCCGAGGGTCAGCACCTCCTCGGCCGCCAGCCGGCGCAGCAGTGCCCGCGCGCCGCCGGCCGCGGCCAGCTCACGGGGTGTCACCACGACCGTCCCGAAGCCCCCGACGCCGTGCGGGGTCTTGAGCACCGTCGTCCCGCCGCGCGCGGCCCGGGCGGCGAGCAGCCGGGCCGCCCGGCGCAGGGTGTCCGGCCGCTCCTGGCGCGGGACGGCGATCAGGTCGTGGCCGGGCGCGATCGCCGCGAACAGCTCGTGCGAGGCCGCCTTGGACTCGTACCGCCGGGTGGCCTCCAGCACGTCCGGCCCCGCGGGTGCGACGCCGGCCCCGAGCAGGGTGTCGAGCGCCGCCGTCCGCCCCCATGGCAGGACGGGCAGCCCGGAGCCGGTGATCCGCTCCAGCAGGGCGGGCCGCCCGGCGAGCGCCCGCACCAGCGGCTGCTCGGGTGCCACGCCGCTGTGGAGCTCGACCGCGCCCCACTCCAACTCGTGTGTCAGCAGCCGTACCCAGGCGTCCTCCAGGTGGTGGGGCAGGACGACGACCGCGGGCTCCGGGCTGTAGCAGGCGGCCATGCAGGCGTAGTGATGGCCCTGCCCAAGGCGGCGCCGGCGCTGCGGCACGTCCATGGCCCGGTCGAAGAACTGGGCGTTGAAGTCCGCCACATTGCCCAGGTGCACCGCCGGGCGCCCGCCCGTCCATGCCGCCCGCCAACCGCCCCCGGCCTGTCCCGTCCCCATCCCGCGAGCCTACGGCCTGGCTGGCCGGGAGTCGCCCCGTCTCGCGGATCGAGCGCGCGGGAATGCGTTCGGTCCGCTCGGTGGACCTGAGGCCGGGCGGGCAGCCGCGAGCCGAGGCCGGGGCGGTACGCGTCGGCGTCCTGGCCCGGTCCCGGGTCCACCTGGCCCGGTGTCCACCCGGCGCCGCCGTCCGGTCCCACGCAGCGGGGGTGGCAAGGCCCGGGAGACGGCGGTGGGCGTGCATCGTCCACCGCCGCGCCCCGGCGCCGGATCAGTCGTCGAGCACGGAAAGCTCGACCTCGTGCAGGCGCTCCGGCTCCGCGACGATGTCGATCTCGGTGATCAGGCCGTCCGTGATCGAGAAGTTGAGCACCAGGAACAGCCGCCCGAGGGGCGCCATCGCCAGTCCGACCGCGCCGTCGACCAACACCACCGCGGTGGCCCGGGCCCGCTCCATGGCGGCCATCGCGCCCCTGGCCACCGTCTCGGCGCCGTTGACGACGATGGGTTCGGGGGTGGGAACGACCGCCTTGTCGGCGCGCAGCACCACGCCCGGGTGGAGCAGTTTGACCAGCGCGTCGAAGTCCCCGCCGCGGGTGGCGGCCAGGAAGGCCTCGACGACCTCACGCCGGCGGGCGAGGTCGGCGACGGGCGGCTGGGCGCCCCCCTTGACGCGGCGTCGGGCGCGGCTGGCCAGCTGCCTCGTCGCGGCCGGGGTCTTCTCGATCATCAGGGCGATCTCGTCGAACGGCACGGCGAACATGTCGTGCAGCACGAAGGCGAGCCGTTCGGCCGGCGCGAGCGTGTCGAGCACCACCAGCATCGCCAGGCCGACCGAGTCGGCCGTCAGCGCCTCCTGTTCGGGGTCGCCCCCGGACTCCTGGCCGATGGCCGGGTCCGACTCCTGCACGTCGAGCGGGTCCTCGCGCCGGTACTGGCGCGAGCGCAGCATGTTCAGGCACACCCGCGCCACCACGGTGGTCAGCCACCCGCCGATGTTCTCCACCTCGTCGGTGTCGGCGCGGCTGACGCGCAGCCAGGCGTCCTGAAGTGCGTCGTCGGCCTCACCGGCCGAGCCGAGCATCCGGTACGCCACCGCCCGCAGATGCGGCCGGTGTTCCTCGAAGCGCTCTATCAGCGACTCGCGTTCGTCCACCGTGTCACATTCCTTCGTTACCAGGGGTCTCAGCAGTAGATCAACAACCCAGCCGAAAGGTACCGGTGGACGGACTCGCGGACCCGGCGAATCCGTGGAACAGCCAGGTGGCCGGCCGGTCACGCCGACCGCCGGGCTACCGGGCCGCCGACGGGCAACCCACGGACCGGCGCGGGCGGGCCACCCACCGCTAGGCTCGTCCGCACCACTGCCGGACGTCCGCGACCGCCCCCGAGGGGCCGCTGTCCGCCGCACAGGGGGGCCAGAGCCATGGAGCAGTACGGCATGGAGCACTACGGCCGCGAGTTCCGCAGTGGGTTCACCCGCTGGATCGAGCAGCGGGCGGACCCGGCGGACCGGGACGGCAGCATCGAGGTCTTCGGGGTCCTCGCCCGCACCTGTGGCCTCAGCGGGGACGTGGCCGACCTCATCGCGGCGATGACCGGCACCACCGCCGACGAGGTCGTGGCTGCCTACAAGGCGGACAACACCGAGTGGGCGCGTACCCAGGCGGTGTTCGACCAGCCCGACCTGGCCGCGCTGGAGGCCCACTTGGACGCGATCGACCGCTGGCCCTGACGGGCACGGTCACCCGACGGCGGCCAGGCGGCGTCGGAGCTCCTCGTCCGAGACGTCCTCCAGGTGGGTAAGGAACACCCACATGTGGCCCGACGGGTCCTTGAGTATGACGGTGCGGTCGCCGTGGAACATGTCCGTCGGCGGCTGGAGGATCTCCGCGCCGGCGGCCTCGGCGCGCTCCGCCAGGCTGTCGACGTCCGGTACGAAGACATGCAGCGTGACGGACGTGCCTCCGCCGAGCGCGGCCGGCGCGGCGAACGAGCCGGCCTCCGCCTCGTCCACGCTGGCGTCGCCCAGCATCAGGACCGACTGCCCGATGGTGATCTCGGCATGCAGCACCCCACCGCCCGGAGCGTCGATCCTGAAGTCCTCACGGGCCCCGAACGCCCGCCGGTAGAAGTCGATCGCCGCGGCGGCGTCGTCGACCATGATGTGCGGGATCACGGCGTAGCGGTATCGGTCGGGGATCTCGGTGTGCGTGCTGCGCTCGGTCATGCCGAACCTCCTCGGAAGGCACCGCCGGTCGGTTCCTGCGGCTCTGCAACGAACCTAGAACCTCAAGTTCACTTGAGGTCAAGCGGCGATGTGCCGCCACAGGTGCCGGCCGGCGGGCCGTGCCTCAGCGGGCCAGGAACGGGCCCAGCGCGGCGGCGAGTTCGGCGGGTGCGTCCAGCGGGACGAGGTGGGCCGCGGTGGCGAACTCGACCAGGGTGGCGCCGGGGATGCCGGCAACGTACCGGCGGGCGATGTCCTGGAAGTCGGGGACGTCGAGCCGTCCGATCCCGACCAGGGTGGGGACGGCGATCGTGGCGAGGTCGCCTCCCGTGGCGCCCTCGGAGTACCGCTCCCGGGCGTCCTGGTGCACCAGCGATGTCCGGATCGGGCCGCGGAGCCGTTCGGCCAGCCCCGCGTCGACGTCCTCCCAGGCCCGCGCCGGTCCGCGCAGCCACATGTCCAGGTTGACGTCGACGGCGGTGTCCAGGTCGCCCGCGGCCAGGGCCGCCGTCTCGGCCTCGTCGTACGCGTGCATGTCCGCCGACCACTCGTAGCCGGGCCAGGGCGCGGCGAGCAGCGCCAGCGAGTGCACCCGGGCGGGGTGGGCCAGGGTGAAGTCCAGCGCCACTCGCCCGCCCCAGGATGAGCCGACCAGCCGGACACTCCGGTGCCCGAGCCGGTCCAGGAGGCGGCGGAGGTCGTCGGTGTCGCTGAACGGCCCGGTGGGGGGCGCGGACTGACCGAAGCCGCGAAGGTCGTACTGGATGACGGTGTGGCGTGCGGCGAGCGCGGGCACCACCGGGTCCCACATGTGATGGTCGGCGACACCGGCGTGCAGGAGCACGACGGGCGCTCCCTCTCCGGTGACGGTGCAGGCGAGGTGGCCGAGGTCGTCGGCGAGTTCGATCATGGTCCGATGCTGGCAGGGCGGCCGCGCGCCCGCAACCGTGTTGAGCCGGCGGCGGGCCGGCGGGTTACGAGTGCCCGGGGCCGAGCAGCCAGTAGATACCGGTGAGTGTGACCATCGACACCAGGGTCGAGTACATCACCGAGTTGCGGGCGATCCCGGTGTCCAGTCCGTACTGGCGGGCGTACACAAAGGCGTTCTGGGCGGTCGGCAACGCGGAGCAGAGGACCACGGTGAGGAGTTGGTGCGCGGGCAGGTGCAGGAGCGGGCCGCCGACCAGCAGGGCGAACGCGGGCTGCACGAGCGTCTTGAGGGCGACCAGCGCGCCGACCTCCACGGCCGGCTCCGAGCCCGGCGCTGGGCGGCGGCCGTGCAGCGACATGCCCAAGGTCAGCAGAGCGGTGGGGACACCGGCGCCGCCGAGCAGCTCGCAGGAGCGGCCGAGGGCGGCCGGCAGCTGCCAGCCCACGGCGGAGACCAGGACGCCGAGGGCCGAGGCCATGATGATCGGGTTGCGGACCGGCATCAGCAGCATCCTCCCGACGGCCCCCCACCGCCGGCCCGTGCCCGCAGCCGTGTTCGCAGCCGTGGCCGTGGCCGCGTCGGTGCCCGCGTCGAGCAGCGTGAGGATCACCGGCGACACCAGCAGCACCTGGAACAGGAGCACCTGAGCGAGGAACGACGCGTCGCCGAGCACCTGGATTGCCACCGGGATACCCAGGTTGGCCGAGTTGACGTACCCCGCCGCCATGCCGCCGATCGCCCGTTCGGCGAGCTTACGGCCGAAGAGGCGGCGGGAGACCACGAAGCCGAGCACCGTGGCCAGGGCGGTACCGGCCGCGAAGGCGAGCATCGACAGGTTCGCGAAGCCACCCAGCGGCGCTCTGGCGATCATGTTGAAGAGCGCCGCCGGCATGGCCACGTGGAAGACGAAGCGGCCGAGCACCGACTCGGCCTCCGGCCCGAGCAGTCCGGATCGGCCGACCAGGTAGCCGACCGCGGTGAGGGCCCAGATCGGCACGAAGCTGGAGAGAAGGGACTGCACGGCCACCTCGGGTCGGACGATCACGGGGCGACCCGGGTCTCGGGCGCTCTCCGCCCGGTAGATGATCGCAGCAGGGCCGGAGGCAGCCGACGGCGGGCCCGGGGCGCCGGCTGCCCCCGACCGCGCGCGGCCGAGGCACGGCGCGGCGCCCACCGGCGGCGCGCGCGGCGGGGGTGGGAGACCGGTGTGCGCGGTCTCCCACCCCCGTGCTCGGTGAGCCGGCTGGTCAGTGCCCGAAGGTGAACCAGTTGAGGTTGACGAAGTCCGCCGGCTGGCCACTGGTGAAGGTCAGGTAGACGTCGTGGGTGCCCGTGGCGCCGCTGATGTTGGCGGGGATGCTCCGCCAGCTCTGCCAGCCGCCGGTGTCGGCGACGGCGACGGCGACGGCGACGGAGCCGATCGGCGCGCTGGTACGGCTGTCGAGGCGGACCTCGACCAGGCCGCTGACGCCGCCGGCGGCACCGCTCGCCACCCGGGCGTTGAACTGGCGGGCCTCGGTGGTACCGAAGTTGACGCCCCGTTAGAGCGCCCAGTCACCGTTGGCCAGCGTGCCCAGGTCCTGGCCGCCCTCGGTGCAGGCCTCCAGGGCGGGGCCGGCCTGCGCGGCCTTCGCGGGGGCCGCTCCCGCCGACGCCGCCACCGACCACACCCAGGGCGTGACCGCGGCCGGCACCGGTCAGGTCCAGTTCTGGTTCAGGCCCACCACCCCCGCCGCCCTGGTCGACGTCCACTACCTGGTCAACGGCTCCGGCCAGCAGAACCTCCGGATGGACGACGCCGCCGGGACGTGGTCCAGGACCGTCGCGAACCTGCCCACCGGCGCCGCGCTCGACTACTGGTTCACGTACGAGAAGGGCGAGCCCGCTCTTCGACAGCCCGCACTTCGGGTACACCGTCGGCGCCGACGGCGGCACCCCGCCGCCCGGTGGCGGTGGCACGCCCCCGCCGGACGGCGCCGGCAGCTTCCCCGTGGTGTTCCGGAACAACACCCGCGGCATCTGGCCGAACAGCCTGGTCTACGTACTCGTCCTCGGCATGGCCACGCCCGGCCAGTGGTCCTACCTGAAGCCGGACGGCACCCTGGCGCACATCAACCACCTGGAGGAGAGCGCGCCCGGCCACCTCACCAAGAACGGCCGCAACTACGCCGCGATGTCCTTCTCGCTGGCCCGGGCCGCGACCGTGACCGTCCCGACCAGGCTGGAGGGCGCGCGGATGTACATCTCGGTCGGCTCGCCGATGTACATCCCGATCTCGCCCGACGACGCCGGCTGGGGCGGCCCCGACCTGCTCAACCCGGCCGACCCCAACACCGACGTCCACTTCGACTGGTACGAGTTCACGTACCGGTACGGCGTGGTCCCGTTCGGCGGCAACACCACCCAGGTCGACATGTTCGGCCTGCCGCTCACCGCCCGGCTGGAGCAGAGCGGCACCGGCTACGACCAGAGCGTCGGCATCGCGCTGACCCGCGACCAGGTCCTGGCCCAGTACTCCGGCGCCGCCGGCGCGGCCTTCCGCCCGCTCACGAGCAGCTACCGGATCACCGCGCCCCGCAGCGCCGCCTCGTTCCGCCCCGGCGGCGCACAGGCCGGGTACCTCCAGCCGGTCATCGACCAGGCCTGGACGTACTACACCGACCACCGGTTCACCCTGACCAGGCTGAACCAGCGCCGACTTTCCACTCCCGCCACATGCGTGGCAGGCCGCCCGGTGGAGAGCCCCCGGTCGTTCGTGTGCCCTGACCGCGCCCGCCCGGCGTACCAAGGGGCGTACCGTGCCGCGCCCCTACGGGCCCGCCGCGGCGAGGACGGACTCGGCGACGGCGGTGCGGGCGTAGAGCACCGAGCGGCCGGCTCGGTGGGCGCTGACCAGACCCGCGGCGCGCAGGGCGGTCAGGTGCTGGGAGACGCCTGCCGCGGAGATCCCGGTGCGGTGGGCCAGTTCGGTGGTGGAGGCCGGGGACTCCAGTTCACTCAGCAACCTGGTCCGCGAGCGGCCCAGGACGGCGGCGATGGCGGCGGCGCCGGTGACGGGCCGGGGTTCCCAGAGCGAGCCGATGCCGCGCGCCGGGTAGGCGAGTTGCGGCGGCTCGGGCGGCGTCACCCGGGTGAACAGGTCCGGCCCGGTGAAGGCCGACGGAACCAGCACCAGCCCCGCGCCCGCCGTCGTCCTGGAGAGCGTCCGCTGCCGCCGTAACCTGAGCGCGTTGTCACCCCAACTCACCGAGGCATGCAGGTCGTTGAAGAGATAGGCCGCGCCGTGCTCGGCGACCTGCCGGGCCCGGTGGAAGACGTCGGCGTCCAGCACAGCCCGGATCCTCGCCCAGTAGGGAGCGAGCGCCAGCTCCCAGTAGAGCTCGATCTCCTCCGCGAGCCGGGCCATCGGGCTCCCCCCGCCCGGCGGCCCCGGAAGGGCGGCCTGCGGCTCGGCGTACAGCGAGCGCAACCGCGGTCCGAGCATGCCCAGTTGCCGCCCCAGACGGTCGAGGTCCGCGCGGACCTGCTCGTCGGGCGCCGCCAGGATCGCGGCCAGCTCCGTCGCGAGCGTGGGGGCCGGGCCGGTGGGCGCCGGATTGACGAAGTCGGGAACGTAGCCCGAGGGCGGGATCAGCTCGGCGAGCCAGCCCCGGTCCAGCCCCGCGGCCGCCACCCGTGGCCGTACCTGCTCGACCCAGGGCCGGTGCACCGGGTTCGCGGAGCCGGAGGTGAGCAGCCGAAAGCTCGGCCCGACCTGCCACATCGGCGAGACGGCGAACCGCATCTGCGCCAGGTCGCTCGCCGAGAACGCCAGCTCCGCCAGCATGAGATCCCCCAGGATTCAGGTATGCCTTAATCTCTGGCGGCCAACCTACCTCGTGGACGATCCTTCCGGTATGACCTCAGAGACGATCACCGCGGCAGCGTCGGGCACCTGGAAGCTCGGCGACCTGACGATCAACCGGATCGGATTCGGCGCGATGCGCCTGACCCAGAACGGCGCCGCTTTCGCGCCCGGCGCCGCCGCGAGCGACCGCGGCCGGGCGATCAGCGTGCTGCGCCGCGCGGTCGAGCTCGGCGTGAACCACATCGACACCGCCGCGTTCTACTTCTCACCGCTGCGCTCGGCCAACGAGCTGATCAACCACGCCCTGGCCCCCTATCCCGACGATCTCGTCATCACCACCAAGGTCGGGCCCGGGCGTGGCCCGGCGGGCGACTGGCTGCCCCACGCCGCCACCCCGGAGCAGTTGCGCGGCCAGGTCGAGGAGAATCTGCGCCAACTCGGCCGCGACCACCTGGACGTGGTGAACCTGCGCATCCTCGGCACCGGTTCGATCGCCGAGCGGTTCGGCGCACTGGCCGACCTCCGTGCCGCCGGGCTGATCCGCCACCTGGGCATCTCCAACGTCACGCCGGAGCACCTCGCCGAGGCCCGGGCCATCGCACCGGTGGTCTGCGTCCAGAACCCGTACGGCATCGGCATGCGGCCCGAGCACGACGACTTCGTGCGCAGCTGCGGTGAGCAGGGGGTCGCGTTCGTGCCGTTCTACGCGATCGCGGCCGCCGGCCGGGAGACGGGCGCGAGCGGCGCCGACAGCGACGAGCTGCTCGCCGTCGCGCGGGCACACGGGGTGAGCGCGGCGCAGGTCCGGCTGGCGTGGACGCTGCACCGCGGCCCGCACGTGCTGGCCATCCCCGGCACCGGCAACCCGGACCACCTGGTCGACAACGTGGCCGCCGGCGCCCTGCGCCTGTCCGAGGAGGAGCTGGCCGCGCTGGACGCCGTTCACCGGGGCACGGCCGTGTAGCGGCGAGGGGTCCCTCCGGGCCGGCCGCCCGGCGGGCACGGGCCACGGGCCACGGGCCATCGAAGGGTTCGGTCCCGCAGATGCCGTGCGCCCGTTCGCACCGGCGATCCGTCCTGACCGCCGGCGAGGACGGAGCGGCAACGATCACCGTCTCGACCATGACCGAACCTTCCTACCTGGACACCACCCGCCTGGCCTACGACGGCCTCGCCGTCCGCTACGCCGAGCTGATGCGCGGGGCCGGGCTGGTCGAGGTGGCCCGGTTGGTACGCGAGCCCGGCGAGAGCGAGCGGTTCCGGCAGGCCCACCTGCTGGCCCGCAAGCCGGCCCAGCCACAGCGGTAGCCGCCGGACGACCGGCCGACGGCGCGCCATCGAGGTCACCGCGCGACCGGTGACTCGTAGTGGCGCAGGTAGTCGCGCAACTGCGGTTCGAGCCGGGCCACGTCACCGCCGTTGACCTCGTGCCAGAGACGGTTCTCGATCCAGAAGCGGTGGGCGAACTCCTCGAACGACGGCGCACACCAGTTGATGGCGGCCAGTTGCTCAGCCCGGTCGTCGAGATCGGTCCAGGTCTCCTCGCCCGCACGTCGCGCCCGGTACTCGTGCTCGTAGTCGATGTGGGAGTGCACCACGAACGCCTCCCCCGAAGGCCGGAGGTAGAGGTACCAGATGACGCAGTCCTGCTGGTCCCGCAGGAACCGCACGAGGAAGGCACCCGGCTCGACCGGGCTGGGCAGCGGATCGGAGATGTCGGTCCAGCAGCCCGTCACCGAGACCTTGTCGAGCGCGCCGGACAGATCGGCGCCGGTCTGGAACACGACGAAGTCCCGCGGCAGCGTGAGGCCGCTGACCGCCAGATCCCCGGCCAGGCCGCCCAGCTTCGTGACCTTGCCGGGAACAGGCTCGCCGACACCGCCGAGCCATTCGAAGGCCGCCGTGAACCGGGCGGGGTCGAGCGGCGGCAGACTCGCGTAGGGGTAGCGCTCGTAGGTGTAGCGGCAGGGCCGGTACCCACCGAGGTCCGTCGCGCACCACGAAGCGTCGAAGTCGGTCGAGGGCAGGTCTGCCCCGGTCTGCTCACCGGTCATGGGATCCCCCGTTGATCAATGCGAGTGGAGTTGTCGGCGTCAGCGTCACACGTACCACTGACAATTCCCCTGACGAGAGGGCCGCGGGGCCTGGAGCCGGGGGGGGGTGCGGCATGCTTGAGGGCGGCCTGGAAGGGGCCACCGGCCCGTCGAGCCCGGCGGGCTGCCCGCCGGAAGGACTGCCGTGGACATCGGACCCTCGCCCGCCGCATCGCGGGAACTCTGGCGTGGTACGCGCGCCCATCTGAACCGGCACCGGTTCGAGCTGACCCGGCTGGCCGCGCGCACCTACCCCCGGGACAGGTTCGTCCCCGGGACGCCGTTGCTCGCGCGCCCGCACTGGGTGCCGCCTCGGCCCGTTCCGCTGGAGGACGTGACGCTGCGCTGGGACGCGGAGCCGGCCCCGCCCGAACTGGACGGGACCGACCCCGCACTGGACCGGCTGCGCCCCTTGCGGGACGACGGCCGCCCGTACCTGCGCTACTCCGAGGCAGTCGCGGACCTCGCCCGCCCCCGGCTGTTCGAGGACCGGAGCTGCTACCGGCTGCTGGGCGTGGGACCGGACAGCGGCCGGCCCGAACTCACCTTCGGCCCCGGGCACTACTTCGACGTCGTCGACGTCTGCGAGGCCTCGGCCCACGAGTTCGCCGGGGCCCACCCCGATCTGGCGGCGCCGCGGGCGGCCCTGCCGTTCCGGGCCGCGGTCGGCGATCCCACCGATCTGCGCCGGCGGCCGGTGCTCACCGCCGTCAGCACACTGACGATCCGTCACGACAGGTCGGCCGGAACGGCGGAGTTCGTCCTGCACTGGCGCGACCCGGCGAAGGTCGCCAGCGGCGGCAACCTCCATCAGGTCATGCCGGTGGGGATGTTCCAGCCGTCGCACGACGCGCCGTGGAACGAGGCCAACGACTTCGACCTGTGGCGTTCGACCGTCCGGGAGCTCAGCGAGGAACTGCTCGGCGGCAGCGAGGACTACGGCAGCGCGGCGGCGCCGATCGACTACGACGCCTGGGAGTTGCACACCACGCTCCGGCAGGCCCGCGCCGAGGGCACTCTGCGGGTGCACTGGCTGGGGCTCGGCATGGATCCGCTGACGCATGTCACCGATCTGCTGACCGTCGCGGTGTTCGACGCGGCGCTCTTCGACGCCGTCTTCCGGGAGCTGGTGACCAGCAACGACGAGGGCCACCGCGTCGTCCTGGAGGACGGCACCGGCCGGGCCGCGGGGGTGCCGTTCCGCGCCGATCAGATCGGCAGACTCACCACCGAGGCCGCGATGCAGCCGGCGGGCGCCGCCCTGCTCCACCTGGCCTGGCAGCACCGGGCGCACCTGCTCGGCCCGCGCCGGCCCTGAGCCTGGCGTTGAGCCCGGCGTGGAGCCCGGTCCGGCGACGCCGGGAAGCCGAGTCGGCGAGGGGCGGGCAGTGCCAGGGGCGGGTGAACCCGTGCAGGGCCTCGACGGCGGCGGGGGCCAGGGGCTGGCCGTTGACGGGGGCACCGACTGCGGACGCCGCGACGGCGGTGCCCGGGCTGCCGGACAGTAACGCTCCGGTCGTCATGCCGGATCTCCCTCGTCTGTGACGTTCAGTGGATGCGGGCACGGCACCGGGAAGGTGTCGAGCACCGAGCCGCAGGCGGCCAGGACGGCCGGCGGGCCGACGCCGTGGGCGGCCGCCTCGGCGAGCAGCGTGCGCAGGCGGGCCGCCCAGTCGTCGGTGCAGCCCGGGGCCGGCGGGCCGGAGCGGGCGTCCCGCTGGACGACGGCGCCGCTCTTGCGGTTGAGGCGCAGCAGCCCCTCCCGGCGGAGCAGGTCGTAGGCCTTGTTGACGGGGTGGAAGTTGATGCCGAGGTCGCCGGCGAGCTGTCTGGTCGAGGGCAGTGGGCCGCCCTCGACGAGGTCTCCGGACGCGATGGCCTCGACGACGCGGTCGGGCCAATGGGTGCCGGCCTTCGAATTCGATCATTTACCGACAATCAGCTTGAATCTCTCACTGATCGTCAGATCACCTCCTACGCTGTGGACCGGCTCCGGCCGGGCCCCTCGCCCGCCCGCAGCCGTCCCCGTCGAGTGAGACAGCCAGGAGGCTTCTGTGAGGACACGTCGTACATTGCGCAGATCATGGACAGCCCTGATGGTGACGGGTCTGACCGTGGGTGCGTCGGTGACGTGCCCGGCCGCGATCGCGGCCGCGGACGCCCTCCCCACCGTGACGGCCACCGTGCCCGTCGGCCCGTACCCGGCCGGGGTCGCGCTACTGCCCGACGGCAGCAGGGCGTATGTCACCAGCCAGAGCACCGGCGCGGTGAATGTGATCAACACCGCGAGCAACACCGTCACCGCGACGCTCAACGCCGGCTCCGGCTCGTACGCGGCCGCCGTCGCGCCCGACGGCCGGCACGCGTACCTGACCCACTACGCGGACAACAGCGTCAGCGTGATCGACACCGCCGGCAACACCGTCGCCGCCACCATCCCCGTCGGCGCGGCGCCCTTCGGGGTCGCGCTGGCCCCCGACGGCAGACACGCGTACGTCACCAACACCGGCGACAACACCGTCAGCGTGATCGACACCGCCGGCAACACCGTCGCCGCCACCATCCCGGTCGGCGCCGAGCCGCACGGTGTGGCGCTCTCCCCGGACGGCCGGCGCGCCTATGTCGCGGACTCCGCCGACAAGGTCGTGAGCGTGCTGGACACCGCGACCAACACCGTGACCGGTACGGTCGCCCTGGCGCACGCCCCGTTCGGCGTCGCGGTGACGCCCGACGGCCGGCGCGCCTACGTGACCAACGCCGACGACAACACGGTGAGCGTCCTGAACACCGCCGACAACACGGTGTCCGCCGCGGTGACGGTCGGCGCGGCCCCCTTCGCCGTCAAGGTCGCGCCGGACGGCCGGCAGGCCTACGTCAGCAACTACAACGACAACACGGTCAGCGTGATCTCGACGGCGGACAACACCGTCGCCGCCACCGTCCCGGTCGGCAGCAGCCCCTACGAGCTGGCCGTCACGCCGGACAACCGGCACGGGTACGTGGCCGACTTCACCGGCGACTCGGTGAGCGTGCTGCTCTTCCCGGCGCCGGTGCCGACCGTCACCTCGGTGAGTCCCAACTCCGGCTCCGTCGTGGGCGGCACCAGCGTCACCGTGACCGGCACCAACCTGGCGGGGGCGACGGCCGTCCGGTTCGGGGCGGCGGGCAACGCGACGGCGTTCGGCTGCACCGCCACCAGCTGCACGGCCACCGCGCCGGCCACCACCACGGCGGGTGCCGTCGACGTCCAGGTCACCACCCCGGACGGGGTCAGCGCGGCGGTCGCCGGCGACCGGTTCACCTACACCGCCAGCGCCGACCTCGCCGTGGCGATGACCGCCACCCCGGTCCGCGGGCTGTTCAGCGGCCGTATCGATTACACGGTGACGGTCACCAACCAGGGCCCCTCGCCCTCAACTTCGGCCACCATCACGGTGCCGCTGACCGCCGCGACCGCGTTCGCCAGCTCCTCGGACTGCACCGTGGGCGGGAGCAAGGTCACCTGCACGCTGGGAGCGCTGGCCAAGGGCGGCAACGCCGTGCGCCACTTCTCACTCCCGGTCGGCCTGCTGACGTTCAACCAGACCTATACGATCACGGCCACCCGGACCGCCAGCGCCCCCGTCGACCCGGCCGCGGCCAACGACAAGGCCACCCGGACCTGCCGTATCGTCAACTCGCTCAACATCACCTGTAGCTGATCGGACAGCACGTCGACAGCCCGAGGCCGCCGCCACCGACCCATCGGTCGGTGGCGGCGGCCTCGGGCTTGCCCCCGACCACTCGCACCCCGGCCGCTCCGCCCCGCCTCCGAGGCCGAGCGGCCCTCGGCCGTCAGGCCTCGCCCGGGTGCCAGGCAGGCCACTCCCACGGGCGGTCCTCCCAGTGCACCAGCTCGGGATCGCGCGGGTCCAGATCAGGGAAGAGCTGCCGGATCCGTGGCTCCAGTTCCTCCGGGGCCAGCGGCTCCCACCCGTGGCCCTCGAAGCGGACCAGCCGGTAACGGCTGTCGGTGCGGAACTCGGCGATCTCGACCAGTGGCTTCTTGGTGCTGTTGCTGTTCATGGCTTCAGGATGTGCCGGGGTACGGGGTGCCGCACGCGGCCCTGCCGCACGCCCGGCGACGGTCACCCGTCTGCCCGGCACCCGACTGCCGGACCCCTGCACCCGGCACCCGCCATCCGCCCCGGCCGCCGAGCCGATCGCCGGCCGCAGGTATCCGTGCCGGCCCCGCCGCCGGGGTGGCCGCGGCGACCGGGTCATGTCCGAGCGGCGACGTGCTCGTTGAGCATCCGAACCAGCCGGCACGGAAGGACGAGGACGATGGACGGGCAGTGGCAGTGGCAACAGCAGCCGCCGTGGGATCGGCAGGCTCCACCGTGGGAACAGCAACCCCCCGCGGAGTCGGTGGCCGAGTCGGCGAGCGGGTGGGCACCGCTACCCGCGGCTCCCCCGCGGCGCTGGAGGTGGGTGCTCGCGGCGGGCGCTACGGCCGCCCTGCTCGCCTCCGTCCTGGTCATGTGCGGACCGGGCGCCGCCGGCCCCGAGCTGTCCGCACTGGTCCCGCTGCCGGAGCCGGCGCCGACGGCCACCCCGCCCGCCTCGCCCGTACCGCAGCCCCCGCCGGCCTCGCCCTCCCCCGCGCCGAGCTCGGCGGAGCCGGCCGCCCCCTCCTCCTCACCGTCCGCGGCGGAGTCCGGCGCGGCGGCGCCCGAATCCGCCGGCGAGAGCGGCAATGCAGGCCCGGACGAGAGCGCGGGCTCCGGCACCGGCACCAGCACCGGTGCCGGAGCAGGTCCGGGCCAGGCGGAGCGCGGCGGCGGGCGGGTCAGGCCGAGCCCCAAGCGCCCGGTCCGGACCCGGCCGGCCTCGCCACCGGCGGCGGCGAGCGCGGCTCCGGCGCCATCCTCGCAGCCGAAGCCGCAACCGCCCGCCGCCCAGGCTCGGCCCACCCGGTCGGGCGCACCCTCGCTCTGTGAGCAGGCTGAACGCCTCGGCCAGTGGCCGGCCGGCTCCGCGCAGGCCGCGCTGTGCCGGAGCGTGTTCAGGGGCTGAGCGCCGCCGCGCCGGCGGCAGCGCGGGCCATGACTCCTCGCGCCGGCCCACGGGCGGGGCGGTCGTAGCGCCGGGTCCTCGCCGGCCCGGCCCGGACGCGGCGGGATGAGGCGGGCGTCCCACCGCAGCGCCGGGCCTGCCGGACAGCCGTCACTGATGCGGGACGTCGATGCCGGCCGCGCGTAGGTTCGCCTCGACCAGCGCGTTCAACCGGGCGATGGACGGTCCCTGGTCCTCCAGGTGGTGGTTGACCAGCCCGTACCTGGCGGCGGCGTCGGACCGGTTCTGAAACCCGGTCGGCATCGCCAGCAGCGCGCGGTTGGTCAGCAGCTTGTCGGCCAGCGCGGACGCCAGCTTCTCGATCCGCGGGTCGTCGGGATCCCAGGACCCGGCATCCCAGCCGCGTTTGGTCAGCTCGACGAACTCGGGGTCGTCGAGCCAGTGTTCGAGCTGGGTCAGGAAGCTGTCGAAGATCTCCGGAATCAGCGCCCGGGCCAGCACCAGAGCCTCCCGTTGACCGGCCACGTAGTCGGCACCGAAGCCGAGACCGGCGAGTCGGTCCAAGATCACGCAGGCCCGGTCGGGCAGCAGGAGCCGATCGCCATGGGTGAGCCGGTTCAGCGTGTCACGGCGCGTGACCAGGTCCTCGATCCGTTCGGTGAGCCGATGACTGACGTCGTCCAGGGCGGCGGCGAACCGCTCGGGGTCGGCGTCGAGCAGCTCGCCGATCTCGGCCAGCGGCACGCCGGCGGCGGCCAGGGTCCGGGCCTGGATCAGCCGGAGCAGATCGGCCGACCCGTAACGCCGGTAGCCCGAACCGTCACGTTCCGGCTCGGCGATCAGGCCGAGCCGGTGATAGTGCCGCACGGTCTTGATCGTGACGCCGACGAACGCCGCGGCCTGACCGATCGTGAGTCCGTCCGCCATCGGCTCAGCACACCTCCGGATCGTGGGCGGCCGGTTCGCGGCCGGCTGCGGTTTCGCGAACCGCGACGGCGACGGCGACGGCACGGAAGTCCTTGCGCCGGATCGAGCCGTGGTCGCCGGCGACCTTCGCGCTCACCTTGAGGTAGGGGTTGCGGGTGATCACAGGGGCGAGAGTAGCGCGCAGTTGTTCCAGCTCGTCACCCTTGTCGCCGAGGCCGGCGCCCGAGGCAGCGACGTACCGGGCCGGGACGCCTGCGATCGGTGCCGGTCGGCCCATGGCCGCGACAGGGATTGACCTTGACCTTGGGTCAGGGTGCAAGCTCATCGCATGGCCGCCTCGAAGGGCCGGTAGCCACCAGGGCCGCCGTGGTGCCGTCGAACCGCGCCGAACACCTGGTTTCGCGAGATGAGGAATGACCATGGGCGAGTACCCGCACACCGTCAAGAACACCACTCCCGGGCAGGACCGCCCCGGGCTGCAGAAGGCCATTCAGGAGATCGTCGATTCCGGTTTCGCCGGGATGCAGCTGCGAGTGCACGATGAGCTCGGCGAGTGGGTCGGCAGCGCCGGGGTGCGCAAGCTGGGCGAGGCCGCCAAGCCGCCGACCGACGGACACTTCCGGATCGGCAGCGTCACCAAGACCTTCACCGCGACCCTGGTGCTGCAACTGGTGGCCGAGGGCAAGATCGGGCTGGACGCCCCGGCGGACGACCACCTGCCCGAGTTCGGCCTGGACCGACGGATCACGGTGCGGATGCTGCTGCAGCACACCAGCGGGTTGTTCAGCTTCACCGGCGAGGTCCACGGCGACGGGACGGTCGTACCCGGTGGGGTTCCCGGGGTGGGCAAGGAGTGGATGGGCAATCAGTTCAGGACCTACCGGCCGGAGGAGCTGGTCCGGCCGGCTCTGTCCGAGCCGGCGCGGTTCGAGCCGGGAACGGACTGGAGCTACTCCAACACCAACTACGTGCTGGCCGCGCTGCTGGTCGAGAAGGTCACCGGCCGTTCCTATGGCGAGGAGATGCGGCGGCGGATCCTGGGGCCGCTCGGGCTGTCGGGCACCGTGGTGCCGGGCGCCTCGCCGGAGATCCCCGAGCCGCACGCCCACGGCTACTACGGGTACGAGGACGCCGGCCGCTGGACGGTGGCCGACACCACCCGCTTCAATCCCTCCTGGATCTCCGCCGCCGGTGACATGATCTCGACCAGCCAGGATCTCCGCACATTCTTCTCCGCGCTGATGAGCGGCAAGCTCCTGCCGGCCTGGCTGCTGGCCGAGATGCGCACGCCGCACCCCAAGATGGGCTACGGCCTGGGGGTGTTCGTGGAGGAGCTGGACGGCGGCGGCACCATCATCCAGCACAACGGCGGCTTCTGGGGCTGGGCGGCCCTGATGTACAGCACGCCCGACGGCAGCAGGACCCTGACCGGCTCGCTGACCTGCGGGCCGGCCGAGCTCGACTGGGCCGCCCTGGCCGAGGCGTTCGAGAAGGTGAAGCAGCGGCTCGTCAAGGAGGTGTTCTGCGGCGGGCAGGCCGGATCGGCCGGCCGGGCGGCCGATGCGACGCGGCCGACGGGCTGATCGGCTCGGGCCGAGGACAACACCGCCAACGACCTTGAGCCGCAGGGGTGACAGGCCGGGATCTCAGGGCTTCAAGATCATCCCGTTGCTCCGCTGCGGCGCATCCCGGTCAACCCCCGGCAGGGGCTTCAGCACGGACTCGCCGAACAGGACGAGCAGTGCGACGACCGTCAGCAGCCCGCCGACGCCGAAGGTCCCGCGCACCTCCAGCGAGGGCAGCGCGACCCCGCCGATCAGGGCACCGCAGGCCACCCCGACGTTGAAGGCGGCCGAGTTCGCCGCGAGCGCGACCTCGGTACGGCCGGGGGCGACGTTCAGGACCCGGCTCTGACCGGCCATGAAGACCGGGGCGGCCGAGACGCCCAGCAGCGCCAGCATGGCGATCGTCACGCCCTGGTTCCGGCCGCCGAGGTAGAGCCCGAGCAGAGCCGCGGCCTGGACGCCGACGGGGACCGCCAGCGCGGTGCGCGGCCTGCTGTCCAGCAGCGGACCGACCAGGCTCACCCCGGCGACGCCGGCGAGCCCGAAGACCATCAGTATGGCGCTGACCGAGCTGTCGGAGAAGCCGCTGACGTCGCCGAGGAACTTGACGATGTAGGTGAAGCCGACGAACATCCCGGTGACCGACAGGGCGGTGGAGGCCAGCACGATGAGGAAGCGCCGCGCGTCCGGCGCCGTGCCGAAGGCGCCGTGACTCTCCTCGGGGCGGGTGGTCGGCAGCAGGACGGCGATCGCGACCAGGGCGAAGAGCCCGAACCCGCTCAGCACCACGAACGGCAGCCGCCAGCCGCTCTGCTGGCCCAGCCACGTCCCGGCGGGTACGCCCAGCACGGTGGCGAGCGCTCCGCCGACGGACATCGCGGCGATCACCCGGCCGCGGACCTGCTTGGAGAACAGCCCGACCGCCACCGGCGCCTGGACCGCCCAGAACAGCGCCTGGCACAGCGCGGTGGCGACCCGGGCGCCGAGCAACAGCCAGTAGGAGGAGCCGAGTACGGAGATCCAGGTCGCCAGGCAGAGCACCAGCAGCAGACCGGAGAGCACGTGGCGGCGCGGGATCTGCCGGGTCGCGTGGGCCAGCGGTACGGAGACCACCGCGACCGTGAGGCCGTAGCCGGTGACCAGGTAGCCGACGGAGGGCAGCGACACGTGCAGGTCCGACGAGATCAGCCCGAGCAGGCCGATGGGCAGGTTCTCGGTGGTGTTGAAGGCGAAGGCGGCGAGGATCAGCCCCGCGACCACGGTGACCCTCCGCCAGGTGTCGGAACGCACGAACGTCAGCCGTCCTCTCGCTAGCCACCCGGGAATCGGGGCCGGCTGCTCAGGCCGGTGAATTCCGGGCTTCGGGCGCCCGGCCGGTGGGCCGCGCGTTCGCCGGCCGCCGGGGCCGGTGGGCCGTCACGGGAGCCGAGGGGGGGCAATTCCGGGCGGGTCGGCCCGATTTCCGCCGGCCCGGGCCCATTCCCCGGCGGCCGCCTTTCGGAGGCCACCTCCTCGGAATATACGCGTCGTTCGATCGCGTGTGACCGACCGTCCGGAACTTGGCCGGTTTTCGGCGAGGTCCGATACGGCCCCGCCGCCCGGCGGCAACGCTGCGCAGTCACCGAATTCCCGCGCCGAACACGTCCGGCCCGGTTCTCCGTGGACGGAGATCACGGCGTTGCGCTGGGGCTCCTCGCCACACCCAAGATCACCTGATGGAGGATCAAGGCGCCTCGCACCGGACCCACGTGACATGGCGTAGTCACGCTGGGTTCGCGCGCCCCGGGAGGCCGGCGGCCCGATCTCGCCGGAGTCGCCCGCCCCCACCGGGCCGTGACGGTCAGTCACTTGACAGGCACGGTGCGAGAGAACCCCAAGACAGCGGCCCCCCGGGCCACCAATCCGACCTCCCACCCACCCTGAGCTGGGCATACTCCCACCGACTCGGGACCACCCACGGGCAACTCTTGACATGTCCTGCCGCGCGAGGGAAGTATCGCAACGGTCGTGTGTTCGACGTTGACGACCCTCCGCGACGGGCCGGCAGGCCCTTCGAGGTTTCCTCCTATCTGCGAGCGCCACCCTTCCCACCGGGTGCGCGCCACCCGGGCCCCGCTCTCCCGCGCCTTCTCGCCGGACTCACCGACGAGCCCGCCGGGCCGGCCCGGAGTACAGAATCCAGAAATCCTGGAATCGCATTGCCGGTGATTGTCCGTTTCGGTTCTCCGTATCGGAAGGATGAACGTTGCTCGAGCCCGGAGTAGCGGAATGGCCATTGCTTTCCGCGCAGCTGCGTACGTGGATGGCCCAGTCATCCGACCTGACGGACCCGACGTTCTGCATCAGCGACCGCCTCGATATCCGGGGGCCGGTCGACCCGGACCTCATGCGGGCCGCGCACGAGCGTGTCGAACAGGAGGCCGAGGCCCTGCGGCTGCGCCTGGTCAGCACCGAGGACGGGTACCGCCAGTACCTCGCGCCGGTCGGCGACTCACCGCTGCACCACGTCGACGTCAGCGCCGAGCCCGACCCGCAGGCCGCCGCCGACGCCTGGATGCGGGCCGACATGGAGCGGCCGGCCGATCCCGCCCGGCTGTGCACCACTGCGCTGCTCAGGACCGCCGCCGACCGCTTCACGCTCTACCGCCGGGTGCACCACGCCGTGCTGGACGGCTGGAGCCTGGCGCTCGTGCACAACCGCACCGCCGCCGTCTACACCGCACTGGCCGAGGGCCGCTCCCCCGCCGAGGGCGCGCTGCCCGGCTTCCGGGTACTGCTGGAGAGCGAGGAGCAGTACGCGGGGTCGAAGCGCTACGCCGCCGACCGCGACTACTGGCTCGCCAGATTCGAGGACCGCCCCGAGCCCGCGCAGCTGACCGGCCGGTGGTCGACGACCGCCCGGATCGCCCACCGCCGGCGCGCGGAGCTCGGCCCGGACCGGGTGGCCCGGCTGCGGAGCACGGCCGATCGGCTCGGCGTCAGCTGGTCGGACCTGGCCACCGGGATCGCCGCCGCGTACGTCGGGCGGATGACCAACGCCGCCGAGGTGGTGCTCGGCACGCCGACCCCGGCCCGGCTGAGCCCCCAGGTACGCGGCGTGCCCGGGATGACGACCAACGGGCTGCCCGTCCGGGTGCCGATGACGCCCGGGACGAGCCTGGCGGACTTCGCCCGGCAGGTGTCCCTGGAGCTGCGCCGCACACAGCTGCACTCGCGCTACCCGTCGGCCGAACTCGCCCGGGAACTGGGGCTGCTGGGCACCGGCCGCCGGCTCTGGGGCCAGGTCGTCAACGTCATGACCTTCGACTACGAGCTGGACTTCGCCGGCTCCCCCGCGAGCGTGCGCACCATCTCGCTCGCCCCCGCCGACGACCTGGCGATGACGTTCTACCGGACGTCCGCGGACGAGGACATCGAGCTCATCGTCGACGCGCACCCCGAACTGCACGGCCCGCGCGAGACCGAGGCGCACCTGGAGCGACTGCTCTTCTTCATCGACTCCGTCACCGCGGCGGACCCGGGCACGCCCGTCGAGGAACTCCCCCTGGTCGGCGACACCGAGCGGGAGCGGCTGCGGGCCTGGGGATCCGGCCCGGTCCACGAGATCGAGGACACCACCGTGCACGGGCTCGTCGAGGCCTGGGCGCGGCGCTCCCCGCAGGCGCCGGCCGTCGAGTTCGAGCAGCAGGTGCTCAGCTTCGCGCAGCTCAACGAGCGGGCCAACCGGCTGGCCCGGCACCTGCTGGCCCAGGGCGTGCGGCCCGGCCAGGTGGTGGCCTTCGCGCTGCCGCGCTCCCCCGAGCTGCACATCGCCGCCCTCGGCGTGCTCAAGGCCGGCGCCGCGTTCCTGCCGCTGGATCCGTCCTACCCGCTCGCCCGGCTCTCCTTCATGGTGGGCGACGCCGCGCCCGCGCTGGTACTGCTGCACTCCGACACCGCCGCCCTGGCGGAGGAGCTGGACGCGCCCTGCCTGGTACTGGACCACGGGGAGGTCGCCCGGGCACTGGCACAGCTGCCGGGCGACGACCTCGGGGCACAGGAGCGCGGCGGCGCCCACTCCCCCGGAGCGCCGGCCTACGTCATCTACACCTCGGGCTCGACCGGTGTCCCCAAGGGCGTGGTGGTCCGCCACAGCGGGGTGGTCAACCTGACGGCCGCGATGGTGGACCGCCTCGGCTCGGGGCCGGGCACCCGGACCCTCCAGTTCGCCTCCTCCAGCTTCGACGCGTTCGTGGGCGAGATGACGCAGTGCGTGCTGAACGGCGGCACCGCGGTCTGCGCCCCCGCCGAGCGGCTGGCCCCGGGCCCGGAGCTGCTGCGGCTGGTCGTGGAGAAGCAGATCAACGACCTGGTGCTGCCGCCGTCCGCACTGGAGGTGATGGCCCCCGAGGAGTGGCCGGCCGGCACCACGGTGTCGGTGGTCGGGGAGGCCAGTTCGCCGACCGTGATCGAACGGTGGGCACCGGTATGCCGGCTGATCAACGGGTACGGGCCGACCGAGGCGACCGTCTCCACCGCGATGAGCACCCGCCTCTCCCCCTCCCAGGCCGGCGCCCCGCCGATCGGCCGGCCGCTGCGCAACGTCCGGGTGTACGTCCTGGACGCCGGGCTGCGCCGGGTGCCGGCCGGGGCGGTGGGCGAGCTGTACGTCGCGGGCGCCGGGGTCACCCTCGGGTACCTGGGCCGGGAGGAGCTGACCGCCGAGCGCTTCGTCGAGGACCCGTTCGGGGCGCCGGGTGAGCGGATGTACCGTACCGGCGACCTGGTGCGCTGGGCCGGCGACGGCGAGCTGACCTTCGTCGGGCGCAATGACGACCAGGTCAAGATCCGCGGCTTCCGGATCGAGCTGGGCGAGGTGGAGGCGGCGCTGGTCCGCTCCCCCGGCGTGGCCAGGGCGGCCGCCACCGTCCGGGAGGACCAGCCGGGCAACCGGCAGCTGGTGGCGTACGTGGTGCCCGCGCCCGGGGCCGGGCTCGACCCGGCCCGGCTGCGCACCCGGCTGGCCGCCGGGCTGCCCGCGCACTTCGTCCCGAGCCTGATCGTGGCGGTCGAGGACCTGCCCAGGACGGCCAACGGCAAGCTCGACCGCAAGGCGCTGCCCGCGCCCCGGCCGGCCACCACCGCGCAGCGCCGCCCGCCGGGCACCGAGCGGGAGCGGGAGCTCGCCGAACTGTTCGCGGGGATCCTCGGCATCGAACCGCCGGGCGTGGACGACAGCTTCTTCGACCTGGGCGGCCACTCGCTCTCCGCGACCCGGCTGCTGGGGCGGATCCGCAAGCTGACCGGGGTGGAGCTGACGGTGCGGGAGCTGTTCGCCGCTCCCACCGTGGCCGGCCTGGCCAAGCTCGTGGACGACTCCCTGAGCACGACCTGAGCCTCTGGAATCCGACGAGAAGGGGGGAGCGATGGAATCGCGTCCGGGTGAGACGACCGTGCCCGATCCGAAGCCGGTGGTGGGGGCGGCGGAACTCCGGGCCTCGCTGAAGCACCTGCGGACCGAGGTGCGCGGGGCGGTGTTCGTCGTCAAGCTGCTGCTCTGCGCGACGATCACGGCCGGCGGCGTGCTGCTGGCGTGCCAGGGCACGCCGTGGGCGAGGATCCCGGGCGTCGTCCTGATCGGCTGCATGTTCGCGCACGCCGCGGAACTCCAGCACGAGACCCTGCACAACCTGGCCTTCCGCAGCCGGCGGGCCAACACCGTCGCGGGGACGGTCCTGGGCATGCCGATGCTCATCTCCTTCGCCGCGTACCGGACCGCCCATCTGCGCCACCACCGGTACCTCGGTACGCCGTCGAACCGCGAGTTCTTCGACTACGGGGACCAGTACGGGCGCGAGGGCGAGCGCTCCAGAGCCGCGACGGCGCTGGACTGGCTCACCAGGTTCACCATGTTCCACCACTACCAGCTGTTCCTGGCGAACCTCCTCCGGGCGCTGCGCGGACGGGAGTTCAGCGGCGAGACGGCCACCGTCTCGCGGCGCATCCGGCGCGACCACCTGCTCATCCTGCTCGGCGGCGCCGCCCTGGCGGGGCTCTCGCTGCTGCTCGGGCAGGCGGTGATCGTGTGGGCCTGGCTGCTGCCGCTGCTGCTGGTCGCGGCGCCGGTGCACGCGCTGATCGAGCTGCCCGAGCACCACCGCTGCGAGACGCTCAACGAAGACCCGTTCGCCAACACCCGCACCATCAGGTCCAACCGGCTGATGATGTGGTTCACCAACGGCAACAACTTCCACGTCGAGCACCATGTGATGCCCAACCTGCCGATCGAGCGGCTGCCCGACCTGCACGCCGAGATCCGGGGCCGGCTGCGGTACTTCCACACCGGGTACCTCGACTACTTCCGCAAGCTGCTCTCCGGGTGATCCGCGGACGGGCCCGGCGGCCGGCCCGGCCGGCGGCGCGCCCGTGAGCGGGAACCCACCGAACCGCAACACCGAACCGCATGGACGGGAGCCGAGGGTGAGCACAGTCAACTTCCGCGTGGCGAGGACGCCGGCCGAACGAGCCGACGTCCTGAGGCTGCGCGACGCGGTGTACGTCCAGGACCAGGGCCGGCTCGCCGACGCCACCGATACCGCCGAGACCTTCGACCGCTTCGACGCCCACGCGGAGTACATCCTCGCGTACGACGGTGACCAGGCGCTCGGGACGGTCAAGATCGTGCCGGACTCGGCGGCCGGCCTGCCCTGCGACGACGTGGTGGACCTCACCGCGCTGCGGGCCCGCGGGCGCCTGGTGGAGTTCGGCCACCTGATGACCCTGCCGCAGGTCCGCGGCCAGGAGATCGGGATGTCGCTGATGCGCCAGGGGCTGGTGCACAGCGTGGCCGTGCACGGCGCCACCCACGTGCTGGGCGACTTCTTCGTCGACGACGGCGGCGGGCTGCGCGGCTTCTACCGCGCGATCGGCTTCGTGGCGATGCACGAGCCGTACGAGGACGTCAGGTTCCAGGGCGCCCCGCTGAGCCTGGTCGGGATGCTCGACGTGCGGGCGGCCGCCGCCCTGGCCGGGACCGCGGCGGGCGCGGACAACCGGCTGTTGCAGTACTTCTTCCACGACTACGACGACTATGCGAAGGGGCGCCAGGTTGTTGACACGCCGTCAGGAACTCGCTGAGTCCAAGGCCGCGCACAACCACCCCACCTACGCCAAGATGGCGTTCGTCATGGGGTGCGGGGTGCAGGGGGTGGGCTCCGGCAGCAATGTGCTGGACGAGAGCGGGCGCTCCTTCCTCGCCATGTTCGACCAGTACGGCAATCAGTCCTTCGGGTACTCCAACGAGCGGATCATCGCCGCACTGCGCGACCAGTTGGACTCCGGGGTGCTCAACAGCACCAAGATCATGTTCGAGGAGGTGCAGATCCGCCTCACCGAACGGCTCGCCGAACTCACCGGCAACCGGCTGCCGTTCGCCTACCTCGCCAACGGCGGCGGCGAGACGATCGACAACGCGCTCAAGCTGGCCCGCGCCACCACCGGGCGCCCCAAGTTCATCAGCGCCCGCGGCTGCTTCCACGGCAAGACCTTCGCCACCCTGAGCGCCTCGGCCCGCCCGGAGCACACCGCGATGTTCGGCCCGATGCTGGACCGCTTCGAGCTGGTGGACTTCGGCGACATCGAGCAGCTGGCCGCGGCGATCGACGGCGACACCGCCGCCGTCCTGCTGGAGCCCGTCCAGGCCGAGGCCGGGGTCATCGTGCCGGCCCCGGAGTACCTGCGCGAGGTGCGGCGGCTGTGCGACGAGAGCGGCGCGCTGCTGATCCTGGACGAGATGCAGACCGCGTTCGGCCGCTGCGGCACCTTCTTCGCCCACGAGCGCTTCGGCGTCACCCCGGACATCATCTGCATCGGCAAGGCCTTCGGCGGCGGCATGCTGCCGATCTCCGCGGTGCTCGGCACCGAGGCCGTCTGGGAGACCCTGCGGGCCCTGCCCTCCACCTTCGGCTCCAGCCTGGGCGGCAATCCGCTCTCCTGCCGGGTGGGCCTGGAGTCGATCGCGATCGCCTCGGACCCGGAGTTCCTCGCCGGGGTGGCGAAGAAGTCCGAGCTGATCGAGGCGCGGCTCGCCCGGGCGGCGACGCGCTTCCCCGAACTGATCGCCGCCCACCGGGGCCTGGGCATGATGTACGGCCTGGAGTTCCACGACGACTCGCTCGCCGGCCTGGTGCTCGGCGGGCTGCTCGCGGCGGGCGTCACCTCCACCTACTCGCTGTACAACACCCGGGTGCTGCGCATCCAGCCGCCGATGGTGATCCCGGACGCCGACCTCGACCAGGGACTCGACCTGCTGGACAGTGTCCTGGCCGAGGCCGAGGAGCACCGCCGGGGCCTGCGGCAGACCGGCGAGGCCGCCAGGTCGCCGCTGACGCGGACCGTCCGGCTGGCCCACCCGCCGTCAGCGGTACGGCGGTTGCTGCATGCCCGGCCGCACCTGCTGGACCCGTTCGCGGTGCGACCCGGGGCCGCGGTGGCGGCGCCGGTCGAGCCGCACTTCCGGGGGACGCTGGGCGAGGACGTGGTGATCTGGGCCGACCGCGCGCAGCTGGGCGAGGACGGCGTGGTGCTGCGGGCCGACCCGTGCTGGCTCTGGGCGTCGCTGGAGCGCGCGGTGCGGCTGCGGCCCGCCGAGGGTGGCACGGCCTGCGAGCTGGACGTCGAGATCACCTGGGACACCGGCAGCGGCGGGTACGAGGCGATGCTCGGCGGGCGGATCGGCTTCTTCGTCACCCAGCGGCTCACCGAACTCATCGCGGACCTGGAGAAGAGCTTGGAAAGGGAGCAGGGATGAACTTCGAGGAACTGACCGACCGCTACCGCGAGCACACCTCCGCGCTGGTCATCGAGATCGACGCGGGCGGCAACCGGCGGGAGCTCACCCAGAGCGCGCTGCACGCGCTGGCGCAGGAGCGCGCGCGGCAGCTGGCCGCCGCCGGGATCCGGGCGGGCCAGGTGATCGGCATCCGGGCCAGGAACAGCATCGACTGGGTGGCCTGGGACCTCGCGGCGGTGCGCACCGGCGCCGTCCTGAAGGCGTTCGCGGACGACACCCCGGTCGGGGAGCCCGGCGCGTTCCTGGCCCGGCACGGCCTGGCGCTGCTGATCACGGACGCCGAGGGGGTGGCCGCCCACCCGGCCGTCATCGCCCCGGACGCCGCGCCGGGCGCCGGCGTGGTCGCGGCCGACGCCGAGCGCGGCGAGCCGGGCGACCTGCACAGTCTGGTCTTCTCCTCGGGCACGTCCGGGCGGCTCAAGGGCCTGAACGTCAGCCGCAGGGGCACCGAGTACGTCATCAACCGCTTCATCGAGTGCTTCGGCATCAGCTCCGAGGACCGGCACCTGATCTTCCTGCCGCTCGCCAACTACCAGCAGCGACTGTCCGTCTACTGCTGCCTCTGGACGGGTGCCGATCTGGTGCTGGCCCCCTACCAGCGGGTGTTCGGCGCGGTCCGGACAGAGCGGCCGACCTTCCTGATCGCCCCGCCGGTGTTCTACGACACCGTCCTCCAGCTGCACCGCAAGAGCGGCGAGGGCTCGCTCTCCGAGCTGCTCGGCGGCCGGATCCGGTTCATGATCACGGGGATGGCGCCGATCCGGCAAGAGACCCTGGAGGCCTTCTGGGCCGATGACGTCCGGCTGCTGGAGGCCTACGGGATGACCGAGTCCGGGATGATCGCCTGGAACACGCTCCAGGAGTACCGCCTGGGCAGCGTCGGCAAGCTGATCGACCCCGACGTGGTGACCTTCCTGCCGGACGGCGAGCTGCTGATCCACCGCCCGGCCCCGCTCAGCAGCGGGTACTTCGACACCGACGGCGCCGGCGACGACACGTACCGGCCCGACGGCACCATCGTCACCGGCGACTACGGGGTCCTGGACGCCGACGGCTACCTGACCCTGCTCGGCCGCAAGAAGGACGTGATCGCCCTCGGCAGCGGGCGCAAGGTGCACCCCGCCGAGATCGAGTCCTTCTTCGCCGGTGTCGAGGGCGTCGCCGAGCTGGTCGTGGTGGCGACCCCGCAGTCCAACCGGCTCGGGGCGATCGTCACGCCGACCACCCCGGACGACGACAGCCTCCAGGCCGGCATCCGCAAGCGGATCGAGGAGGTCAACCAGGGCCTGGAGGCGCACCAGCGGGTGATGTCGCTGGTCTTCTCCGCTCAACCGCTGCGCTCCGACCCGAAGTTCATGACCGGCAACCTGAAGCTCAGTCGCCCGCTCGCCGCGGCGCACTTCGCCCGGGCGGTCGCGGCAAAGGACCAGGCCCCCGGGCAGAGCGCGTGACGGGCCGCGTGACGGGCCGGGCGGCCGTGGCTCCAGAGGCCGGCGCGCCGGCGCTGCGGATCATCGACGCCCAGGCCAACCTGGCGAGCGAGCTGGCCATCCCGCGCAGCTTCATCGAGCACCAGGCGGCCAACGCCCATCACCGGATGGCGGCCTACGGGCACGCCGTACGGCGGGAGAAGCTGACCGAACAGACCCTGGCGCTCTACCAGGACGACGACGGCGACCGGCTGGTCCGGGAGCTGGACGCGGCCGGGGTCGAGCAGGCCTTCCTGCTCGCGGCCGACTTCTCGCACGCGGCGAAGTGCGCCCTGTCACCGCCGGAACTCGCCCTGCTGCACCACCGGGTGAGCCTGCGCCACCCCGGCCGGTTCCGGGTGTTCTGGGGCGTGGACCCCCGGGCCGGCCAGGACGGCGTCGACCTCTTCGAGCGGTGTGTCACCGAGTACGGCTTCGCCGGCCTGAAGCTGTACCCGCTCTGCGGCTACTCGCCGAGCGACCCCGGGCTCTACCCGTACTTCGAGCTGTGCGCGCAGCGCGGGCTGCCGGTGATCAGCCACACCGGCCCCGGCTGGGGTCCGCTGGACTTCGGGTACGGCGAGCCCCTGCTGATCGACAAGGCGGCCCGGGACTTCCCCTCGGTGAACTTCGTCCTCGGTCACGGCGGGGTCACCCACGTGGACGAGGCGACGTACCTGTGCGCGCACCGGCCCAACGTGTACCTGGACATCAGCCAGTTCCACGCCGTGCTCAGCGCGGACGGCTGGCAGGCGCACCTGAACCGGCTGTTCCGGATGGGCATCGAGCACAAGATCCTCTTCGGGTCGTGCTGGCCCTCGTACCGGATGTCGCACTCGCTGGCGGGCCTGCTCAGGGAGTTCGCACCGGGCTCGGCGGTGTTCGACGGGATCAGGGATCCGGCCCGTCGGATGATCATGGGCGGCAACGGCCTCCGACTGGTCGGGGGCGATCTCATCTCTCACGCAAAGGACGGGAACGGCGAATGACGCAGGACACCACCGAGCTGGAGAACGACCTCGTCGACTGGGTCGTGAAATGGAACGGGACGGAGGCGGACGGCACCGTCGACGCGCAGACCGAGCTCAGCGGATCGGGACTTCTCGATTCCATGGCCCTAGTCGGCCTGGTCGCCTATCTGGAGGAGCGGGCGGACGTCTCCTTCGATTTCGGCTCGTTCGACCCGGCCGGCGGTGTGACCATCCGCGGCATTGTCGGGCACTGCGCCGGATGACGGTCTACGACGGCCACTGCCACATCGCGTCCACGCATTTCATCCCGCGGGAATTCATCGAGGACGTGGTCAGGAACGTGCACCGCCGGCTGGACGCCCGGGGCCCGGCCCCGGCGCCCGCCCGGCTGACCGAGAACTACGCGGCGCAGCACGACGACCACACCGGCGACCAGCTGGTGGCCGAGATGGACGCGGCCGGCGTGGACCGCGCGGTGCTGCTGGTGCCGGACTTCGGGCTGCGGATGGACTGCCCGCTGCCGATGGCGGAGATGGCCCGGCTGCACCACGGCATCAGGCAGCGCCACCCGGGCCGGTTCTGGGTCTACCTCGGGGCCGACCCGCGGCGCGGAGAGGCCGGCGTGGCGGCGTTCGAGCGGATGGTCGACGACTACGGCTTCGACGGCCTGAAGCTCTACCCGCCGTGCGGGTACTCGCCGAGCGATCCGGGGCTCTACCCGTACTACGAGGTGTGCGCGGCCCGGGAGCTGCCGGTGTTCGTGCACACCGGCCCGACCGGCGGCAGCCTGGACTACGGCCCGGCGCACCCGCTGCGGATCGACCGGGCGGCCCGGGACTTCCCCTCGGTGGACTTCGTGCTCGGGCACGCCGGGCTGACGCACGCCGAGACCGCGGGCTACCTGGCGGCGCACCGCCCGAACGTCTACCTGGACATCGGGGGGTTCGCCAGTACCCCGACGATCCCGCGCTGGCCGGAGCACCTGAACCGGCTGTTCCGGCTGGGCCTCAACCACAAGATCATCTTCGGTACCGACTGGCCACTGGGCCGCCTCTCCGGCGGGCTCAGGCGCTCGGTCGGGGAGGTGGTGCACGGGCCCACCGTCTTCGCCGGCGTCGGCCGCCGGGACCAGGACCTGATCATGCACGGCAACCTGCTGCGGGTGCTCGCCCCGGCCAGCCGGCCCGGGGGCGGGGGGTGACAGCCCGCCGGCCCCCGGGCCGCGGCTCAAGCCGCGAGCAGCGGGCTGTCGTCCGTCACCTCGGTGAGGAACGTCCCCAGGAAGTCCTCCAGGTGGGCGAAGGAGTCGGCGCAGAACAGCACCGGCTGGTACGTCTCCACCAGGTACCCGAGGCTCGCCATCTGCGCCACGTCCAACGGCCGGATCTCGGCGTCCTGGAACTGTTCCAGCTCGGCACAGGAGGACAGCAGGCTGGCCCCGCAGGCCTTGAGCCGGCCGTCCTCGCGGACCAGCCCGTACTCCAGCGCGAACCAGAACACGCTGGAGACGGCCAGCACCGCCTCACGGGAGGCCAGCCGGCGCACCGTCCGCCCGAGCAGCTCGTAGATGGCGGCCAGCCGCCGGTTGCACAGGTGACTGCCGTGGCCCACCACCTCGTGGATCATGTCGGGCTCCGGCGAGAAGCGCGGCATCGAGGAGTGCCGGATGTACTGGGTGGCCTGGAAGGTGTGGTCGGCCAGCGAGCCGTAGAAGTCCCGCACCCCCACCAGGCCCGCGGCCGGGCTGAACCGGAAGCCGGTCGCCCGCTGGACGGTGGCGGAGGCCTCGCTCAGCTGCGGCAGCCGGTCGGTCGGCAGCGCCAGCCGCTCGCTGCCGGCCAGGAACTCGCGGCAGGCGTGCCGCCGGTGCTTCTCGGCCAGCTCCGCACTGATCAGCCGCCAGGTGGCGTGCTCCTGCTCGGTGTACTCGATATCCGGCACGGGCCGGCCCGGGACGTACCGCAGCGCGGCGTCGGCTATCTTGGCGCGGTGCTCCTGGTAGTCCCGGTCGTGATATCCGGGATGGTCCTTGGAGAACACCACGGAAACGGCTCCGCGGTCGTTCTTGATGACCGGGGAGTAGAGGGTCGCTTCTTCGAACATCAGAGGTTCCTCTCATCACTGCGTGAAAATGCCGTCGCCGCTGCGGCGATCCGGACATTCCCCCGGAATTCTCGCGGTCCCCCTCGGGGCGACCCCCGACGACCATACGCAGAAATGATAGCCACCCGACCATGGGGCGTCATCCTCGAACAATACAGGTTCGGGCAATACCGACCGCCGGGATTTGTGCCGGAATTCCCCCGTACCCGGCCCAGGAGAGGAAACAGTGAACGACCGCAACCCCCGCTGGAGCGCCGGCGCGGCAGACCTCGATCTCGCCGACCCGCACCTCTACACCGACGAGCACCATCACGAGGTGTGGCGCGAGGCACGCCGGCTGCACCCCGTCGCCTGGTGCGAGTCGCGGCGCACGGGCGGGTTCTGGTCCGTCACCGCGCACGCCGAGGGCAACCGGGTGATCAAGGACGCGGGTACCTTCGTGTCCGCCCGCGGCATGCGGCTGGGCAGCAACCCGCTCGGGGTGCAGGCCGCCGCGGGGCGGATGCTGGTGGTCTCCGACGGCACGGACCACCGACGGCTGCGCGGCGCCCACCAGTCCTGGTTCAACAGCCGGGCCGTCGCGGCGCTCACCCCCGTGCTGCAACGGCGGATGGACGCGCGGATCGCCGAACTCGTCGACCGCGGCGGGGCGTTCGACCTGGTCGGCGAGCTGGCCGTGCAGATCCCCACCTGGGTGCTGTTCCAGATGATGGAGATCCCCGAGGCCGACCGGCCCGCACTGGAGCGGATCATGGCCGGCGCGTTCGACGACGCCGACGAGAGCCCGGCCGGCGCGGTCGCCAGGACCGCCGCGCACACCGAGATCTTCGGGTACTTCGCCGACCTGCTGGACGAGCGCCGGGAGTGCCCGGGGCACGACATCGTCAGCTCGCTCGCGCAGGCCCGGGCGGCCGGGCGGCCCTTCTCCGACGACGAAGTCCTGCTGAACTGCGACGGGTTGATGAACGGCGGGCTGGAGACCACCCCGCACGCCGTCTCCGGGGCGGTGCTCGCCCTCGCCCGGCGGCCGGACGCCTGGCGGCGGCTGAAGCAGGACCCGGGGCTGCTGGACACCGCCGTGGAGGAGGTCCTGCGCTGGACCTCCCCCGCCATGCACGCCATGCGCACCGCCACCGAGGACACCCTCATCGGCGCGGCCCGGATCCGCGCGGGGGACAGGGTGGTGGTCTGGCTGCCGTCCTGCAACCACGACGACACGGTCTTCACCGACCCGGACGAGTTCCTGATCGACCGCCGGCCCAACCCGCACCTGGGCTTCGGCGGCGGCCCGCACTACTGCATCGGCGCGGCCCTGGCCCGCACGGAGGTGCGCTGCCTGCTGGAGGCCCTGCTGCGGCGGGTGGAGTCGTTCGAGGTGAGCGGCGAGGCGCCGCGCCGCGCGTCCAACTTCCTGCGCGGTCTCGACCGGCTGGAGGTCAGCCTCATACCCGAGCCGGGCGGCCACCGGGCGAAGACCTGAACACGGGCGCGGAGCTCACCCGGGGCGGGGAGCTGAACGAGGGAGGGGAGGCAGCCATGGGTGCAGGCACATCCGCGCTGTTCGTCGCGGTGCCCGGCGAGGGCGCCGGCGGCCCGGTCGAGGTCCGGCCCGGCCACGCGGTGACGTTCGGCCGGGGCGTGGCCGGCCAGTCGGTGGACGTCCCGCTGGACGACCCCGCCGGGGAGCCGGTGGCCGGCCGGATCAGAGCCGCGGACGGATTCTGGCTGATCACCAACCTCAGCCGGCTGCGCAGCTACGTGGTGGAGAACGCCGAGGGCGGCGGAGAGTACCTGCGGGTACCACCCGGCCGCCTCGACATGCCCGTCCCGTTCACCCACGCCCGGGTCATGCTGCCCTCGGCGGACGGCCTGCTGTCGCTGACGGTCACCGCGCCGGCCCCCGCGTACCTGGACGTACCCGCCCCGCCGGGCCACCCGCCGGACCAGATGGCGGCGGCCTTCTCGCTGGACTGCACGGCCAAGTACTTCCTGGTGCTGGTCGCGCTGTGCGAGCCCAGGCTCGGGGACGCCTCCAACCCGGCCATCCCCGGCACCCGCGAGATCGTCCAGCGCCTGCGCGGACTGGAGTCCTGCCGGTCCATCACCCAGGCCGCCGTCAACTTCCACATCGACTACCTGGCCCGGCGCAAGCTGCGGGTCCGGACCGAGCAACTGCCCGGCACCGGCCCGCGGGTGAACTGGCAGCGTGAGGCGGTGGTCTCCACCGCGCTGCGGTTCGGCGTGGTCCGCGACGAGCACCTGGCCCTGCTGGCGGGCCCGTGAGGCGGCGGCGGGGTGCGCTCAGCGGGGCGCGGGGTGCCCTCGGCGAGGCGCGGGCCGCGCCGTCACCAGGCGTACGCCTCCGGGGCCGGGCCGCCGGGGCCCGGGAAGATGGCGTCCAGTTCCTTCAGCTGCGTGTCGTCGAGCGAGACCCTCAGCGCCCGCATCGCGCCCTCCAACTGGCCGACCGTGCGCGGCCCGACGACCGGCGCCGTCACCCCCGGCCGGTGCAGCAGCCAGGCCAGGCCCACCGAGGCCGGGTCCTCGCCCAGCTCGGCGCACCAGCTCTCGTACGCCGCGATCCGCTCGCGGTGCCGCTCCAGCTGCCGGCGGGCCTTGGGCTCGGTGCTGCGGCCGGCCTCGTCACCGCGCCGGAGCACACCGGCCAGCAGGCCGCCCTGCAACGGGCTGTACGGGAGCAGCCCGATGCCGTACTCGGCGCAGGCCGGCAGCACCTCCCGCTCGACGCTGCGCTCCAGCAGGTTGTAGACCGACTGCTCGCTGACCAGCCCCTGGGAGCCGCGCCGGCGGGCCACCTCCTGGGCCCGGGCGAGGTGCCAGCCGGCGAAGTTGGAGGAGCCGACGTAGATCACCTTGCCCTGGGCGACCAGGAGTTCCAGCGCCGTCCAGATCTCCTCCCACGGGGTGGTGCGGTCGATGTGGTGGAGCTGGAAGAGGTCGAGATGGTCGGTGCGCAGCCGCCGCAGCGAGGCCTCGCAGGCCCGGCGGATGTGCAGGGCGGAGAGCCGGGCGGAGTTGGGGGTGCGGCCCATCGGGCCGTACACCTTGGTGGCCAGCACGATCTGCTCGCGGCGGGCCGGGTCGGCGGCGAGCCAGCGGCCGATGATCTGCTCGGTGATGCCCTCGCCGATCCTCCCGCCGTAGATGTCGGCGGTGTCGAAGAAGTTGACGCCCAGCTCCAGCGCCCGGCTCATGACGGCGTGGGCCTCGTCCTCCGGCGTCCTGGGGCCGAAGTTCATGGTGCCCAGCGCCAGGCGGCTGACCTGCACGCCGGCCCCACCCAGGTTTCGGTACCTCACCGGCACGACTTCCCTCCCAGCGCGCGATGGTACGAGACCGGGCCGACGCTACCTCCGGCATCCGCAGCCCCACCAGACCCACGGCGGCGGACCGGCGCGAACCGGCCAATCGCTGACGCGGCCCTGTCACAGGGGCTGTTGACAGCCGAAATGACATGAGCACAGGATCCTTACGAGCCGACCGAGATTCAGGGGGCAGATGTGGCAGGCGTTGCGAGGGACCTCACGGCCGAGCGGCCGCGCCCGGCGGCGCCGCCCCTGTCGTTCGCCCAGCGCAGACTCTGGTTCCTGCACCGGCTGGAGGGGCCGAGCGCCACCTACAACCTCCCGCTGGTGGTCCGGCTGCACGGCGAGCTGGACGAGAAGGCGTTCGGCGCCGCCGTGCAGGACCTGGCCGCCCGGCACGACGCCCTGCGCACCAGCTACTTCGAGCAGGACGGCGAGCCCGCCCAGCGCGTGACCGCCCCCGAACTCGCCCGGGTGCCGGTGGAGTTCAGCGACTGCGACGCGGCCGACACCGAACCGGAGGTGGCCCGGCTGCTCGGCCGGCCCATCGACATCTCGGCCGAACTCCCGCTGCGGGCCACCGTGCTACGCACCGGACCGGCCGAGCAGATCCTCGTCCTGGTGATCCATCACATCGCCGGTGACGGCTGGTCGATGGGCCCGCTCGCCGCCGACCTCTCCCGCGCGTACCGCGCCCGCCGGGCCGGACTGGCACCCGACTGGCAGCCACTGCCGGTGCAGTACCCGGAGTACGCGCTCTGGCAGCGCGAGACGCTCGGCACCGAACAGGACCAGGACAGCCCGCTCTCCACCCAACTCGCCTACTGGCGCCGGGCACTGGCCGGAATCCCGGAGGAGTTGCCGCTGCCCGCGGACCGGCCCAGGCCCGCCCGCGCCTCCTACCGCGGCGCCGCCGTCCCGCTGCGCCTGGACGCCTGGACCCACGCCGACCTCCAGGAGCTGGCCCGCCGGCACGGCGCCACCGTGTTCATGGTGCTGCACGCCGCCCTGGCCGCGCTGCTGACCAGGCTGGGCTGCGGGACGGACATCCCGCTCGGCACCGCCGTGGCCGGCCGCGAGGACGAGGCGCTGGACGACCTGGTCGGCTTCTTCGTCAACACCCTGGTGCTGCGCGCCGACACCTCGGGCGAGCCGACCTTCACCGAACTGCTGGAGCGGGTACGGGACGCGGACCTGGCCGCCTACGAGCACCAGGGTCTGCCCTTCGAGCTGCTGGTGGAACACCTCCAGCCGGCCCGCTCGCTCTCCCGCCACCCGCTGTTCCAGGTGTTCCTCTCGCTGGCCACCGGCGGCGCCCCCGATCTGCGGCTGGAGGGCCTGCAGAGCCGGCCCGGCACCGCCTCCACCGGCACCGCCAAGTTCGACCTGACCTGGTACCTGAGCGAGCGCTTCGCCGCCGAGGGCACCCCGGCGGGCATCGCCGGCACCCTGGAGTACAGCGCCGACCTGTTCGACCGGGAGGGCGCGGCGGACCTCGCCGGCCGGCTGACCCGGCTGCTGGAGGCGGTCGCGGCCGACCCCGGGCAGCCGATCGAGGAGATCGACCTGCTGAGCGAGCGGGAGCGGCACCGGCAGCTGGTCGAGTGGAACGGCACCGCCCGGCCGCTGCCGCAGCAGAGCCTCACCGAGCTGATCGAGGGCCAGGCCCGGCGTACACCCGACCTGCCCGCCGTCCTGTTCGACGGCGCCGCGACCACGTACGCCCAGCTCAACGCCCGCGCCAACCGGCTGGCCCGGCACCTGCTGGAGCTGGGCGCCGGGCCCGAGCGCTTCGTGGCGCTGGTGCTGGGGCGCTCCGAGCAGCTGCCGGTGGCGCTGCTCGCGGTGCTCAAGACCGGCGCCGCCTACCTGCCGCTGGCCCCCGACAGCCCGCCCGAGCGGCTCGCCTTCATCCTCGGCGACACCCGGCCCGTCCTGCTGCTGACCGACCGGGACGGTGAACGGGCGCTGCCGCCCGGCGGGGCCGAGGGCGCCACCCGGATCGTCCTCGACGATCCGGCCACCGCGGCGCTCATCGCCGCCCGGCCCGCCCAGGACCCGCACCCCGCGGAACTGCCCGCGCCCCCCGGGCCGGACACGGCCGCCTACGTCATCTACACCTCGGGCTCGACCGGCCGGCCCAAGGGGGTCGTGGTCACCCGCGGGAACCTGCTGAACCTGCTCACGGACATGCGCGAGCGGTTCCCGCTCGCGCCCGGGCAGCGGATGCTCGCCGTCACCACCATCGCCTTCGACATCGCCGGGCTGGAGATGTACCTCCCGCTGCTCACCGGCGCCGCCGTGGTCATCGCTCCCGGCGCGGCCGTGCGCGACCCCGCCGCGCTGGCCGCGCTGATCCGCCGGCACCGGATCACCCTCGCCCAGGGCACGCCCGGCCTCTGGGAGCTGCTGCGGATGACGGACCCGGAGGCGGTCCGGGGCCTGCGGATCGTGATCGGCGGGGAGGCGCTGCCCGCCGCGCTCGCCGAAGCGCTGGCCGAGCACGGCGCCGAGGTCACCAACGGGTACGGGCCGACCGAGACGACGGTCTACTCGCTCTGCGCCACGCTCGACGCGGGCCCCGGCCGGCGTCCCGGCCCGCCACCGATCGGGCGGCCGGTGGCGGGCACCCGGGTCTACGTACTGGACGCACGGCTGCGGCCCGTCCCGACCGGCACACCGGGCGAGCTGTACATCGCCGGCACCGGCGTCGCCCGGGGCTACCTGGGACGGCCCGCGCTGACGGCCGAGCGCTTCCTCGCGGACCCGTTCGGCCCGCCGGGGAGCCGGATGTACCGGACCGGCGACGTGGTGCGCCAGGCCCGGGACGGGCAGCTCACCTTCCTCGGACGCACCGACCACCAGGTGAAGATCCGCGGCTTCCGGATCGAACCCGGCGAGATCGAGGCGGCGCTGGGCGAGGAGCCCGAGGTCGCGCGAGCCGTGGTGCTGGCCCGCGGGGACGGTCCTGGCGGAGGCGGGACGGGCGGGGACGGTCCTGGCGGAGGCGGGACGGGCGGAGGCGGGACGCGCCTGGTCGGCTACCTCGTCCCCCGGCCCGGGGCCGCTCCCGACACCGTGGCGATCAGGGCCCGGCTTGCCCGGCGGCTGCCCGAGTACATGGTGCCCTCCGCCCTGATGGTGCTACCGGCACTGCCGCTGACGCCCAACGGCAAGCTCGACCGGGCCGCGCTGCCCGCCCCCGAGCACGCCCCGGTGCCCTCCCCCGGCCGGCCGCTGACGCCCCGGCAGGAGGTCCTCGCCGAGCTGTTCGCCGAGGTCCTGGGCGTGCCCTCGGTCGGCCCGGACGACGGATTCTTCGACCTGGGCGGCCACTCCATGCTGGCCGTCCGGCTGACGAACCGGATCCGCGAGGTGCTGGGGGTGGAGACCGGCGTCCGCGCCGTCTTCGACAGCCCGACCGTCGCCCGGCTGGAGCAGCGTCTGACCGGCGCTGAGCCCGGTGACGAGCAGGCCGGCGAGGTCGGCGAGGTCGGCGACGTCCTTGCCTACCGCGCCGGAGGCGACCGGACACCGGTCTTCCTGGTGCCCGCGATCAACGGCCTGGGCTGGTGCTACTCGGCCCTGCCGGCCCACCTGCCGGCCGGCCACCCCGTCCACGCGCTCCAGGACCCGCGGCTGGTCACCGGGCGCCCGGGCGCGCTGTCGGTACGCGAGCTCGCGGCACACCACCTCGGGCAGCTGCGCGAGCTCCAGCCGCACGGCCCGTACGTCCTCGCGGGCTGGTCGTTCGGGGGTACGGTCGCGCAGCAGATCGCGGCCGAGCTGCGGGCGGGCGGAGAGCAGGTGGCGTTGCTCGCCCTGTTCGACTCCTACCCCGGGCAGGTCACCGGGCGGGAGGTGGCGAACGGTGTGGCGGACGTGCTGCACCTGGCCCTCGGCGGGGACACCGATCCGGCCTGGCGCGGCCCCGGCCGGCCACCGGCGGCGGAGATCGCCCGGGTGCTGCGGGCGGCCGGGAGCTCGCTCGGGTCGCTGCCGGAGCAGGTGATCGAGACGCTGGTGACGGTGGCCGAGGAGAACGTCCGGGCGATGGCGGCGCACCGGCCGGACGTCTTCGACGGGCCGGTGCTGTTCTTCGACGCGGGCGCCGAGCCGAGCCCGCTCGGCCCGGCCTCGCGGGCCTGGGCGCCCTTCCTGACGGGCGAGGTCGAGATCCACCGGATCGCGGCGACGCACCAGGACATCGTGCGGAGCGGGGCGATGCGGACGGCCGGGCCGACCCTGGCCGCCCGGCTGGCCGCCGTGGAGGCGTCGCGGGAGCCGCTGGACCGGCGGGGCGCCTGACCCGGCGGGAAGCCTGACCCGGTGTCGGCCCGGGCGTCCGCCCCGGCACCCCCGCCCGGGCCGGCGCCGGGTCGGGCGCCCCGCTCCGCCTCAACCCGCGGCGGGCGGCGGATCCGGCAGTCGCGCCCGGTCGATCCTCCCGTTCGGCGAGAGCGGCAGCTGCGGCAGGGTGAGCACCAACCGGGGCACCAGGTGGGCGGGCAGCAGCCCGGCCAGGTACTCCCGCAAGCCGGCGGCGCCGCTCGCCGGGCCGCCGAGCCCCCGGGCCGCGACCGCCGCGTACGCCACCAGGTACCGCTCGCCCTCGCCCTCCCGCACCGCGACGGCGCACTCCCGCACCGCCGGGTGGCCGGCCAGTACCGCCTCGATCTCGCCCGGATCCACCCGGTGCCCGTCGATCTTGACCTGGTCGTCCGCCCGCCCGCGGTACTCCAGCTGCCCGTCCGGGCGCTCGACGGCCAGGTCGCCGGTCCGGTACGCCCGCCCGTCGGCCGCCCACGCCACCGGGACGAACCGGCGCCCGGTCAGCGCCCGATCGTTCAGGTACCCGTGCGCCAACCCCGGCCCGGCGATCCACAGTTCACCGTCCACCACGCGGGCCTTCGTCCCCGCGACGGGCCGGCCGATCGGCGGGGAGTCCGGCCACCGCTCCGGCGGGCCCGGCAGCGTGTGCGCGGTGGCCACGTGCGTCTCGGCGGCCAGGTAGTGGTTGTGCAGCCGGCAGCCCGGCAGGGCGGCGAAGAAGCGGCGCAGCCCGGGTGTGATCCGCAGCGCCTCGCCGGCCACGGCCACCTCCCGCAGGGCGTGCGGGCGACGGCCGGTGCGCTCGGTGAGCTCGGCCAGCCGCGCGAGAGCGACCGGTGGGAGGAAGAGCCGCTCGATCCGCCACTCGTCGAGCAGTTCGGCGACCCGGCCCGGATCGTCGCGTTCCCGGTCGGTGGGCAGGTACAGCGCCCCGCCGCCGCACCAGGCGGTGAACACCTCCTGGACGAACACGCCGAAGCCCGGTGGCGCGTACTGCAGGGTCCGCAGCGGCTGGTCCGAGGTGGTGGCGAGCGTCCAGGACACCAGGTTGTCCAGGCCGCGGTGGGGCATGGCGACGGCCTTGGGCGCACCGGTCGAGCCGGAGGTGAGGACGACGTACGCCAGGTCCGCCCGGCCGCCGGCCCCGCCCTGCACCTCCCGCCGCACGGTCAGCCGCAGGCCCGCCGTGACTGCGATCCGGGCACCGCTCTCCTCGCACAGCCGGTGCACCCGGGACTCCGGGCCAGCCGGGTCAGCCGGGTCGACGATGCAGAACGCACCGCCGGCCAGCAGCACCCCCAGTACGGCGACCGGGAGTTCGACCGTACGCCCGAGGTGGACCAGCACCACCTGCCCCGGCCGCAGCCCGGCCCAGGCCAGCCGCTCGGCCAGCACCCCGGCCTGCCGGTACAGCGCCTCCCGGCCGAGAGTGCCGGCCGCCGTCACCACCGCCGGAGCGAGCGGCTCCTCGCGCGTCCGCGCGCGTACGAGATCGAGTACGTGGGACACGTCGGAAGGCTCCCGGTGAGTGCGATGACGACATGGGGGCGCGCCTGCTGCTCCGGCCCCGGATCGCGGGGCGGTGGAACGCTTTTGACGCTACCTCAGCAGCTCGACGCCGGTGCGCGAACGGCGGAGATCACCCCACCCCTACCGCGCCTGCACTCCCGCCCCGCAGACCACCGAGCGCCACGGCCGATGACACCTCAGGACTCGCCCCGGCCAGGGACATCTCCCCGACGACCTGATCGCCGCTCGTCTCCCCGGTCCGGCGGAAGCCGAGACCCAGGTAGAACCTCTCCGGCCCGTGCTCCCCCGGCACCCAGGTCACGGTGGCGACGCTCTGCCCACGCCGCCGGATCTCCTCGCACACGGACTGCACGGCGAAGCGGCCGTACCCCCGCCCCTGCCGGCCGGCGGCGATGTTCAGCCGCCAGATTCCGGAGCGCGGCCGGTCGCCCGGCACCTCCGGGTTGAACCGCACGTCGAGGAAGGCCATCACGAAGCCCACCAGCTGCTCACCGTCGAAGACCAACCGCGGCCAGGCGACCTCGGGCTGTGCGTACGCCTCGGCGAGCGAGCGCACGACCGGAGCGACCAGCCCCTCCTGGTCCGCCCGGACCCTCAGTTCGCACGCGGCGTCGACGTTCTCGGCGGTGACCTGTTCCAGGCGAAGTAGCGAAGACATCGGTGCACTCTACCGGCCCTCGGCCCGGGCGTCCGCTCGCTTGACGGCCGGGGGCCGGCAGCGGCGCGGTACCCTGAGTTCCGGCCCGGCAGGCCCCGGACCTCGGCATCTGTCACCTCCCGGTGCCGCTCGGCCCGCCGACGCGCAGGCGTCCGGCAGGGGCGGCCGAAGGGCGGGCCGGGCGGAGGGCGAACCGGGCGGGCGAGCGAGCTGGGCGGAGGCCGGGATCGGCCTGGCGGGCCGGATCGGAGGCGGGAGCGTGGAGGCACCGGTGAGTGGGTGGATCGCGACCGGGCTGCGCTGGCGGGACGGCGCTCCCCACCTGGCGGCGACCAACGGGCGGCGGGAGCACGAGCGGCTGCTGACGCCCGGCACCCCGGTCGCCTGGCTGCTGGCCGGCCCGCGCCGCTGTACCGGGATGTGGAGCACTGCGCAGCGGCGGCGCCGGCACTGCCCGCACCGGTCGGAGCTCGACCCCGGGTCCAGCGCGGTCCAGTGCGGGCCGTGCCAGAGCGTGGACCCGGGGCTCGCCCTGGCCCGGGACCACGTGCTCGACAACGGGCAGACGTACCTGCTGTACCTGGCCTGGTTCGGGCCCGGCCTGCTCAAGGTCGGCATCACCGCCGAGCAGCGCGGCACCCGGCGGCTGCTCGAACAGGCCGCGCCGGTCTTCACCGTGGCGGCGCGCGGACCGCTCCCCGCCGTCCGGCGGGCCGAGCTGACGATCGCCCAGTCCGGCCTCGCCCGCGAGCGCCTCACCACCCGTACCAAGACCGACCAGTGGTGGAGCCTCGGCGACGCCGACGCCCGCCGCGAGACGATCGAGCAGGCCCGGACCGCGGCGCTGCGACTGCTCGACGGCCACGACGTCGAGCAGTTCCCGGGCGGGCCGGTCACCGACCAGGTCGAGCTGTTCGGCCTGCGCGACGGCGCGCCCGCCGCCTACCAGGAGATCATCGGTCTGGCCGCCGGGGCCGCCCTGGCCGGTGCCCTGCGCGCGCCGATCGGCCGCTACCTCTTCCTCGACCCGGCCGAGGGCGGCCGGCCACTGCTGCTCGACGCCCGCCTGCTCACCGGCTGGACCCTGACCGCGACCGACCGCTCGCACTGCGCGGGCCTGGAGCTGCGGCCCCGCCGGCGACCGCACGAGCACGACGCCCCCGCGCTGTTCTGAGCGGTGAGCGGCGTGAGCGGTGAGCGGCCTCGGTGCCGTCCGCCCGGGTGACCCCGGCGGGCGGTCGGCCGGTGTTCGGTCACATCGGCCCGGTCTCGTGGGTCACTACGGTGACAGCCGGCGCGACACTCCGGCGGCGACCCGGCAGCTCGCCAGCCGTGCGCGGCGCCGGGTGAGGGGGGCCGGGACGGCGCCCGAGGCGGATGCGGCCCGCCGGCGCGAGGTCGTCGCCGCCTTCCTCGCGGCCGCGCGCGGCGGGGACTTCGACGCCCTGCTCACGCTGCTCGACCCGGAGGTGGTGCTGCGCGCCGACGGTGCCGCCGTCCTGGCGGGCGCCGGCGGGTCGCGCGGCGCGGCGGCGGTCGCCAGGACCTTCATGGGGCGGGCCAGGGCCGCACCGCCGGCCCTCATCGACGGCGCCGCCGGGCTGGTCTGGGCGCCGGGCGGGGAGCCGCGGGTGGTCTTCGGCTTCACCATCACGGACGGCCGGATCGTGGCGATCGACCTCCTCGCCGACCCCGAGCACCTCGCCCGGCTCGATCTGGAGCTCCTCGGCGACTGAGGCCCACGGCGGCCGTGGGCGGGCCCGGGGCTGGGCCCGCCCACGGCGGCTCGGCGGTTACGACGCGCTCGGGCCGGGTGCTCAGGACTGCGCGGCTCAGGGCCGCGCGGCGGCAGGCGCCCGGACTCAGGCGCCCCGGCTCAGGCCGCCTGGATGAGGCCGATGACGTTGCCGTCCGCGTCCTTCAGCAGAGCGGTGAGCTTGCCGCCGCCGACGTCCTGAGGGTCCTGGAGCGTCTGCGCTCCGGCGGCCTGGAGTGTCTTCACGGTGGCCCTGATGTCGTCGACGTGCCAGTAGGCGACCGGACCGGTCATGCCCTTGGCATGGCCGTTGGGGTCCAGGCCGATGTCCTGGCCGTTGACGGCGTAGCCGACGTAGTAGGGCTGGTCCATCACCGGCTTGACGCCGGCCAGGCTGTTGAACAGGGTCTTGGCACGGGCGAGGTCCTTGACGGGGTAGATGATCGTCTTGATGCCCTCGGTCATGGCGGCGCTCCTTGTGGGTGTCCTGGGAGTCAGCGGCGGAAATCCGCCGCCACTGATATGACACGCCTGGGCGCGTGCGTGTGACGGGCGACGCGCGGAGGATGGCCGGCGGGCTACCCGGCGCGGTCGGCCTTGAGCGAGCCGAGCATGATCTTCTCGGTGGCCCGCAGGTACCGCTCGGCGGCCCGCTCCGCCTGCTCGGGCAGGCCGTCCGCCACCGCCCGGACGACGGGGGCCAGGCGCTCGGCGGCGGCCGCCGGGTCCTCGAACGGGGCGCGCAGAGCGGCCCGGACGGGGAGGTAGGCGTTGAAGAGGGTGTTGGTCAACAGCAGGTAGACCCGGTTCCCGGTGGCCCGGGCGAGTTCCCGGTGGACCTCGACGTCGGCGAGCTGGGCGGCGTCCCCGTCGGGGGCCTGCGCCACCGCCCGGAGCAGTTCGGTCAGGCGGCGGGCCTGGCGGGCGGTGCGGCGGCCGGCGGCACGGCGGGCGATCAGGGCGCCGATGTGGCGCCGTACCTCGAACACCTCGGTCAGCCAGCCGTTGTCGCGGGCGGCGAGCATGGGGAGCAGGTCGGCGCCACCGACCCGGAGGAAGTCGCGGACGCGGGTGCCGATGCCGTGCCGGGTGCTGAGCAAGCCGGCCTGTTCGAGCCGGGAGAGCGCGTGTTTGAGGGTGGTGCGGGTGACGCCGTAGCCGGCGGCGAGTTCCCGCTCGGGCGGCAGCAGCGCGCCGGGCCCGTGGGTGCCGTCCAGGATGTCGTCACGCAGCCGGTGTTCCAGGACGTCCACGACGGACTGGCGGGGGATGATCTCGACGGACACGGACGGGTCTCCTCGGCTGTGCTGTGTGTGCTGCGGCGCGGTGTCGTGCGGGTACGGCCACGGGCGTGGTGCGCCGGCGGCCGCGCCGCCGGTCAGCGGAGTCAAGCGCGAGCCGGACGGGCCGTCAAGAACCGCTCCGGCCGGCCGGAGCCCGGCGGGCGCGCGCTGCGCCACCCGCCGGGACCACGGGGACCATCGGACCTGCCGGAACTGGTGGAACTGGCGGAAGTGCTAGAACTGCTGGACGAAGTAGGGCTCGACCGTCATCCAGCCCTTGCCCGCGGCGCCGCCCAGGCGGCCCGTGCTGTTCTTCGCGAGGGTGTACCAGGACTCGACGTAGTCCGGGTCGTCCGTCCACCAGGAGGCCGGCATGGCCGCCAGCACCGCGCTGACCAGTGGGATGTACGCGCCCTGGTCGGCGATGGTGAGCAGGACGGCGGCGATGGCCTGGGCCAGCGCGAGGTAGTTGGTGTTGCCGTCGTCCTCCATCATCACGGCGTCGGCGAGGTTGTACTTGTAGTTGGACCAGTTCACCAGGATCTGGTTCGGGTGGTACACCGTGCCGTCGTAGTCCAGGTAGGGCATGTCGACGGAGTCGACGCGGGGCTTGCCGTCCTGGCCGAAGCCGGTGACGAGGGTGAACATCTCGGCGGCGCCCTTGAACCAGGGCTCCTGGTCGTCCGAGACCTCGATCGCGTTGATCTTGGTGGCCCACCACCCCGCCGCGGCGGCGGACGGCTGACCGGCGGCCGGCCGGCCCGCAGCGGCCGTCGGGGCGTTGACGCCGTTCCGGGCGAGCTCCCGGCGCAGCACGTCCATTCCGGCGGCCGTGGTCTTGGCGGTGTCGAGATCCACCACGTAGACCGGGCGGTCGGGCACCCGCCGGGCGTCCAGGGTGTGCGCCCGCCCGGCCGCGTCGTAGGCGGTGATCGTGGCGGCGTGGTCGTCGGCCACGGCGGCGGCGACCAGCGGCTCCGCCCCGGTGTCGAGCGCGCCGCGCATCGAGGGGTCGGCCAGCTGGACCCGCAGCAGCGGGCCGAGGTCGGTGCCGAGGCCCTTGGCACCCGCGATCCGCCGGTCGGCCTGGTCGACCTCGCCGCCCAGCTGCCGGGCGGCGGCGGTGGCGGAGCGGGCGGTCAGGGCGTGCAGGTCGACGGATTCGGAGCCGACGCCGTCGCGTACCTGGGCGCGCCAGCCGGAGTCGGTGAGCGAGGCGGCCAGGCTGCGGGCGACCTGGTCCTCGACCCGGCCGACCTCGGCCGAGACTATTTGGGCGGACCGGGCGGACCGGGCGGACTCGGCGGACCGGTCCGACGGCCCGGCGGTGGCAGCCGCGGCGTCCGCCGCGCGGCCGGGGGCGGCCGACGCCGCGACGCCCTGGCCGGCCGTGAGGGCGAGCAGGGCGAGCGTGGCGACGGCTAAGACTCTGGGGCGCCTACGGGCACCGGACATGCGGACCTCCAGGGGTCGGACGGAGTGACACGCCATCGGGTGACGCGCCGCGCCAAGTGAAGCGCGGACATGACACGTCATCAAGAGCAATGCGAAGGCTTCTCGATGGCGTTCAGGGAGACGGCGAGTGCGAGGGCCATGATGGTCAGTTGAGGATTCACCTCGGGGCAACCGGGCAGCGCCGAGCCGTCGGCGACCAGGACGCCCCGGACACCGCGCAGCCACCCCTGCTCGTCCGCCGGGGCCCGCTGCGGGTCCGCGCCCAGCGCGACGGTGCCGCTCGGGTGGAACGCGGACAGGTGCAGGCTGCTCACCCCGGTCCGGTCGAGCACCTGGTGCAGCTCGGCGGTGGAGCGCACCCGGGGGTGCCGGGCCAGCCCGGTGAGCACCTCCTGCGCCCCGGCCGCGAACAGCAGCTCCCCCATGGCCGCGACGGCGCGCAGCAGCGTCCTCCCGTCACCCCGGTCCAGGTCGTAGCGCAGCAGCTTGCCCGTCCTGCCGAGGACCCGGCCGCCCGGCCGGTCGGCGATCATCGCGCCGAAGGTGGCGAGCCGGTCCGCGTCCTCCAGCTCGGCCCGCAGCTCCCGTCCGACGCCGGGCAGGACGAAGGAGCCCATGCCGGGCGGCGGCGCGGTCGCCTCGATCAGGATGCCCCGGTCGTGCAGCTCCTCGACGCCCGCGCTCTGCAGGACGGCGGGGCCGGCGGCGACGGGCTCGGCGAAGCGGCCGGCGACGCTGGTCGCCGGGTGGACGGCCAGGTTGCGGCCGGTCATCGGGTGGCCGCCGAGCCCCGAGCGGCGCAGCAGCGCCGGGGACTGCAGGGCGCCGGCGGCGAGGACGACCAGCGGGGCGAGGATCTCGAACCGCGTACCGTCGGGCCGCCGGGCGGCGACCCCGGCGGCCCGGGGGCCGCCGGGCCGGTCCGGGTCGGCGAGGATGCGCAGCACCCGCGCGGCGGTGACGATCCGGGCGCCGGCGGAGCAGGCGCCGGGCAGGACGGACAGCTGCACGCTCTGCTTGGCGCCGGCCGGGCAACCCACGACGCACTGGCAGGAGCCCTTGCAGCCGGGGGCGTTGCGGCGCAGCGGCCCGGCGCGCCAGCCGAGGCGTTCGGCACCGCGCAGGGCGAGCAGGCCGTTGCGGCCGAGGACGTCCAGGGGCTGGGTGGCGACCCGCAGGGTCCGTTCGACCTCGTCGAGGTGTTCGCCGAAGGCGGCCGCGTCGGCCAGCGGGAGGCCGTGGCGGCTGCGCCAGCGCTCCAGCACGCACCCGGGGGTCCGGTAGCAGGTGCCGGAGTTGACGACCGTGGTGCCGCCGACCGCCCGGCCGGTCGGGAGCAGGACGGGCGGGCGGCCGGCCATGACGGTGGCGCCGCCGTCCCGGTAGAGGTCGGCGAAGCGGTCGAGCGGGGCGCGGCGGCCGAACTCGGCGGTGGTGTGGTGTCGGCCCTCCTCCAGGACGAGGACGCGCATCCCGGCGCGGGCCAGGGTGCGGGCGGCCATCGCACCGCCGGCGCCGGAGCCGATGACGACGGCGTCCGCGGTGGCCCGGTCGGGCCACTCGTGGGAGGGCACGCAGTCCAGCCAGGGGTCCTCGGGTGCCGGCGGCCGCGCGGACGCGGCGGCCGGGTTGCGGTGGAGCATTCGTTCGGTGCCCGCGGCCAGGATGACCGGGACCTTCAGGACGTCCAGCAGTGGAAGCAGGGCGGGCCGGGCGGCCAGCGAGCCGAGGAGGGCCTCGCGATCGGCCGGGGTGAGGCGGTCCAGTCTGGCGCCGGTGCTCAGCAGGGCGTACGCGTCCAGCGCGGCGGCCGCGCCGTGGATCCCGGTGCGGGCCGGGCCGGGCATCACGGCGAGGAGCGCCTCCAGGCGGTCGGCCGTGGCGGCCGGCCAGCGCTCGTGGCCGTCGTCGGCGAGCAGGGCGGCGACCAGCGCGCGGCGGCTGCGGCCCCTCCTGCGGCCTGCGCTGCTGGGCGAGCTGGGTGGGTCGTCGCGGCCGGACGAGAGGCCGGACGGGAGGTCGGAGCCCTGGCCGGGCCCGGAACGGGGAGAGGAGCTGGGCTCGGGGCTCATCGGCCGCCCACCTCCGCGTGCGCGGTGCCGGCCAGGTCCCAGCGGGCCTCGGGGCGCCAGCGGCCCCACCAGCGTTCCAGGGTGATCTCGGCGTCGGCGGCCTCACTGTTGCGGCAGACGGCCCGGCTGCCGTCCGGGTCGGTGTAGTCGAGCGCGAGGGTGCGCCCCGCCGGCTGGTGGACGGTGACCCGGATCCGGCGCAGGCCGGTGCGGCCGGTCACCGTCCAGGTGGGAAGGCCGATGCGCGCCCTGAACCGCCCTGCCCCGGCCAGGCCCAGGGCCGGGCGCAGCGCGCTGCGGGGCCAGGTGCGGCCGCCTCGGCGCAGCCGCAGGAAGACCAGCGGCGGCAGCCGGTCCAGGCCGCGCCGGCCGGCGACGGCGGCGACCAGTTCCAGGACGTCCCCGTGGCCGAGGTCGGCGTGCAGCCAGGCCCAGCGGCGCGCGTGGCCGTGGCCGTGGATGCGGGCGCCGGCGCCGGGCGCTCCGTCCAGGCGCAACCGGCCGCCGGGGTGGATGATGGTGCCGGTGTAACGGGAGGTCGCGGACGGGAGCAGGTGGGCGGCGGGCAGGACGCCGTACCGCCAGGCCCACCGGGGCATGGTGTACAGCGGCCGGCCGGTCGGGTGCTCCGTCAGGTCCCAGGTGTAGGGGCCCGCGGCGCCGCGCAGCCGGTGCGGGCCGGGGCCGCCGGGGGCGGGCGGCTGCCAGGGCTGCGGGCCGTACCGGGCGTGCTCGACGGGGCCCTCGGGCGGGTAGAGCGCGATCCAGCCGTGGGTGTGGGCGGGTGATCCGTCGGCGGGGGCGGTCAGTTCGTGGTGCAGCCAAACGCCCGTGCCCCCGACCGGGTCGGTGAGCGTGGTGTACCAGACCTCGGTACGGGCGGGTGTGCCGTCCCAGCGGGGGGTGTGCGGCTCGTCGAGCCGGGATCCGCGCCGCGGTCCGCGCCGGGACGGGCCGCTCCCGGGCCGGTCGGGCCGGTCGGGCCGGTCGGGCCGCGGGAAGCGCCAGCTCGCCAGGAAGGGCAGGAGGCCGGTCGCGAGCGGGAAGCGCAGCATGCCGCGCCCGGCCTCGCGGCCGTCCTCGAAGATGCTGTACGGCAGGATCGTCATCGAGGCCAGCGGGCGCCACGGGGAGATCGACTTCCAGCCGTCGAGAGTGTGTCGGCGGCCGGCGGCGGTGAACTCCAGCCGGTAGCGGATCCGCCTCCCGGCCAGCGGGGAGATCTCCAACTCCCCGACGGCCGCTGGGTCGTCGGCCAGGCCCCGGATCCGGACCCGGCCGTTCACCGTGGCCAGGGTGGTGCGGTGCGGCAGCAGCGGGGTGTCCGCCCGGGCCGCGAGGTCCAGCCGGACGGGACGCACGTCGGGCTCTCCGGCGAGCCGGACGGTGCCGAGCATCGTCTCACTGAATGCCGTGCCCCGGGCCCTCTTTGGCGACTGCGTCATCGACGAGGCTCTCCGTTCGGAGTCCGTTGAATGAGAGTGGTTCAGTGGCTGAGCCACTGAACCACTGAGCCGATGCATCGTCAAGACGTGTTGTCGGCGGAGGAATCGATCCGAGGGCCTCAGGGGCGGGCGACAAGGCGCCCTCGGGGACCATCGGTGCAGCCGCTACCGGTGATCCCCCTCACGAGCGGGTTGGCCGTCGACCCCGGAACGGGGGGTCGCCCCGGTCACGGAGCGGCTGCCTCCTCGATCGTGGTCCGGCTCCCGCACCGGCCCCGTGGGCTTTCCGGCCGGACGCAGGGCAATCACCGGCACAGCTGCTCCCAGGAGTGCGACGAGCATGATCCAGGCCGCGCCGACGTGCATGGCGTGAACGAACGCAGCATCGGCAGCGTGCGCAAGAGTGGGTTGGTGGATCGAGTCGGCGACGTGCCGGGCCTGTTCCGCGGAGACCCGCGCCCGATCCTGCACCGGCCCGCAACTGCTGCCTGGACTGCGGCAATGCTGGGGACGCGGCCATGAATTCCCTCGGTGCGATCGATCAAGACCTGACGAGTGGACCGTAGGCAATCGTCACACCCCTGTCAGTTCTGAATGTCCGTCAACTCACAGCCAATTTCGGCGAGTTACCAGGGCATGCCGTCGGGCCTCCTGTCAATTCTGAATTCCTTTCAACGAGCTGCTGATTCCGCCGAGTCGCCGGGGCCATATCGCAGAGCCCCCTGTCAATTTCAGAGCTCACTGTTCACCTCGCACGTCATCCGACCTGCACCGAGACAGGACTGATGCAAAGTCACTTGATCTCGGGACCGGTGCAGGTCGGGCGAGGTCGAGGAGCTCCAGCGCCGACTGGCGGCCCGCTGCTCGATGGTCCGCCGTGCAGGTGGCCGCGGCCGCCGCCCGGCGGATCAGGCCTGCGCGAGCGCGTCCAGCGCGCCGAGGCAGGCTGCCACGGCCGGTTCGTCGGCGCTGCCCTGGCGTACGGCCGCCTCGATCGTGCGGGCCGGCCCGCCTCCGGCGACGGGCAGCGCGATCAGGCCGGGCGGCAGCGCCGAGAGCGCGAGCCGGGGGACGAGGGCGGCCCGCCCGCCCGCCGCGACCAGGGCGAGCATCGCGCCGAAGTCCGTGCAGGCGTGCCGCACCTGGGGGGTGAAGCCGGCGGCCCGGCAGGCGTGCAGCACGGCCTCCCGGCAGGCGCTGCCCTCCACCGCGGTGACCCACTGCATCCGGGCCAGCTCGTGCAGCGCCACCGCGCCCTCGGCGGCCCCGGCCGAGGCGGCCGGGTGGTCCTCGCGCAGCACGGCGAGCAGCGGGTCGTGCCGCAGCACGCGGGTCTCGATGCCGGCCGGCGCGTCCGCCGGGAGGTTGGTGTACCGGTAGACGAGCGCGAGGTCGCTGCGGCGCCGGCGCAGCAGCGGCAGGGCGGTCTCCGGTTCGGCCTCGGTGATGTGCACCCGCAGCTCGGGGTGGGCGCTCTCCAGGGCGGTGCACAGCGGCACGGCCAGGGATGCCAGGGCACTGGCGAAGCTGGTGAGGCGGAACGGTCCCGCGGTGTGGCCGGCCAGCGCGCGCATCCTGGCCCGGGCCTGTTCGAGGGCGGCCAGCACGGGTTCGGTGTCGGCGGCCAGCACCTGCCCGGCGGCGGTCAGTCGCACACTGCGGCCATCGCGGTCCAGCAGGCGTACGCCCGTCTCCTCCTCCAGCTGCTTGAGCTGCTGGGAGACGGCGGAGGCGGTGACCCGGTGCAGCTCGGCCACGGCGGTGACGGTGCCGTGCTCCGCGAGGTCGCGCAGCAGGATCAGGCGCCGGAGTTCGAGCATAAGGCCAGCTTAACCGGTTCTGTAGAACATGTAGCTGGACGGCAGGGTGGCGGGCAGGTCAAAGTGCTGGGGTCGGCCTTCCCGTCCGACCCGCCCGGCCCCGCTTCCCGACCGAGGAGATCTCGTGCGCGCCACCGTCATCCATGGCCCCAAGGACATCCGCGTCGAGGAGGTCGCCGACCCGGGCGTCGTACACGCCGGCGACGCGGTGGTACGGGTGACGCACGCCTGCGTGTGCGGCAGCGACCTGTGGGCGTACCGCGGGGTCGCCGCCCGGCAGGCCGGCCAGCGGATCGGGCACGAGTTCCTGGGCGTCGTCGAGGAGGTCGGCGCCGGGGTGACCGGCCTGCGCCCGGGGGACCGGGTACTGGCGCCCTTCGTCTGGTCGGACGGCACCTGCGCCTACTGCCTGGAGGGGCTGCACACCTCCTGCCCGCAGGGCGGGTTCTGGGGCGAGGTCGGCTCGGACGGCGGCCAGGGCGAGGCCGTCCGGGTCCCGTTCGCCGACGGCACCCTGGTCAAGCTGCCCGCCGACATCGACGAGGCACTGCTGCCCGCCGTGCTCGCCCTGTCGGACGTGATGTCCACCGGCCACCACGCCGCACTGTCCGCCGGGGCCCGCCCGGGCGCGACCGTGGCGGTGGTCGGGGACGGCGCCGTGGGCCTGTGCGGGGTGCTCGCCGCGCACCGGCTGGGCGCCGAGCGGATCATCATCCTCGGCCGGCACCAGGACCGGACGGCCGTCGCCCGGCTCTTCGGCGCGAGCGACGTCGTCGCGGAGCGGGGAGCGGAGGCGATCGCCGCCGTCCGCGAGCTGACGGGTGGCCAGGGCGCCACGGCCGTACTGGAAGCGGTCGGCACCGAGGAGTCGATGAGCACCGCGATATCGGTGGCCCGCGACGGCGGGGCGGTCGGATTCGTCGGCGTCCCGCACGGTGGCAGCGCCGGCGTCGACATCGCCCAGATGTTCGACCGCAACGTCTCGCTGCGCGGCGGCGTCGCGCCCGCCCGCGCGTACATCCCCGAGCTGCTCGCGGACGTACTGGCCGGGCGGCTCGACCCCTCCCCCGTGTTCGACCTGACCGTGGGCCTGGCCGAGGTCCCGCAGGCGTACGCGGCGATGGACGAGCGACGCGCCCTGAAGGCCCTCATCGCGCTCTGAGCCCGCCGCGCGTTCCCGCCGTCGCCGCCGCGCGTTCCCACCCGTCGGCCACGGCGCGCCGAGGGGCGGGCCCGGCAGGTGGTACGGAACCAGCTGCCGGGGCCGCGCGCCGCCGCCTCACCCGCCGGTGAGCGGCTCCGGCGCCATGATCATCATCATCGCGCCCTGCGGGTCGCGGAGCACGGCCATCTTGCCGACCGGGGTGTCGAACGGACCCTTGACCACGGCTCCCCCCGCCTGCGCGGCGGTGGCGGCAGTCGCGTCGACGTCCGCCACCGCGAAGTACACCAGCCAGTGCGGCGGCGTCCCGGGCGGGAACTGCTCACCGATCTTCTGCATCCCGCCGACCGTGCGGCCGTCGACAGTCAGCCCGTGGTACGGCTCCATGTCCGCCATCGGGCCGTGGTCGAGGCCGATGGCGTCCCGGTAGAACCGGCCGGACGCCTCGACGTCCGAGGTGTTGCACTCGTTCCAGACCACCGCGCCGGGCTCGCCGACCACCTGCGCCCCGAAGAAGTCCAGCGGCTGCCAGATGCCGAACACCGCACCGACCGGGTCGGCGGCGATGCCCACCCGGCCGACCGAACCGACGGTCATGGTCGGGGCGATCATCGTGCCGCCGGCCTCGATGATCTTCCGTTGGGTGGCGTCGGCGTCCCCCACCGCGAGGTAGGTGGTCCACACGGTCGGGGGTGGCGGCCGGTCGTCCATCGGCATCTTGGGGGCGATGCCGGCGACCGCCTTGCCGTTGAGCGAGCAGATCGCGTAGCCCCCGAACTCGGCCGGGCCGGGCTCGCCCTCCCAGCCGAACAGCCTGCGGTAGAAGTCCAGGGCGGCCTGCTGGTCGTCGGCGAACAGGTCGACCCAGCACGGGGTGCCGGGCTCGTAGGGGCTCGTGACTTCGGGCATCGGGATCTCCAGGGTCTGCACGTCGATGGCGGCGCACGCTTGGGGCGCCGGATCCGCCGCAGGCACGGGACCTGGGCGCGGGCACGCGTCCCCCCGGCCCAGCCTTCCCGCGCCGCGGTGATCCCGCCACCGGACTCCGGCGTCCGGGCGCCGCAGCGCGACCTACGGGCAGGCGCGACCGCCGAGGGCGGCTCGGCGTCGGAGGCGGCCAGGCGTCGGGGGTCACCCCGTTCGACTGACCACGACCCGCGGTGCCCCGCTCCCGCCCACCACCCAGCCCAAGCACCTCGGCCGCCCTCCGTTCTCACGGTGCGGCCCGTCGTCATCCGGCTGACCCCATGCCCACGCCACGACTCCTCAGAGCTGGTCCGACCAACCCCGGTGATCGGGTCCCGCGCGCCCCCGGAACGGAAGACCCGCCCGGGCGGGCGCGCCGGCCGGAGAGCCGCCCGCGCGGACGCCGGACGAGCCGGTCGGAGGCGACGCCCCGTCCCCACCGGGATCCGGAACAGCAACTGTCAGATCATCCATACCTGAGGAAGTATCACAGCATCTTCATTGTGTGAAGATCTTGACGGTGGAGAGTCACATATGCCAGAGTCAGCGCGGCCGCAGACCCCCACCAAGCCCACAACATCGCAGGTTGAGGGCCGAGTTCAGGAATTGCGGCACCCCCATCACACGCCCCCGGACGGGCCGCGCGGCGCTCCCGAAGCCCCGCCTCCGAGGACGACCCACGTCGTCGCACCCGTCCGTCGAGAGCACCACGCGCATCCCCCTGCATAACCTCCGCGCCTCCACTTCACCGCGCTCCACTTCACCGCGCTCCGAGTCATCCCGAGGAACAGCCATGGGCAAGATCGCCGTACTCACCAACGACCTGCAGGCCGACGTGGTCCACAAGACCCCCGAGCGGACCTCCGCGATGGCCGACGCTCAGCCGGCCTTCGTCAAGTTCCTGGACGACATCCGCGGCCGCGGCCACAGCGTCTACCACCTCCAGCTGGTGAACCTCCCCGACGACCCGAACGTGGAGCGTGACCTGGACGGCACCCTCCCGCTCCAGCGCGGCTCGCAGGGCGCGGCCATCCTCGCCGACTTCCTGGACCCCTCCGACGTGATCGTCGAGAAGAACAAGGACAGCGGCTTCTACGAGACCGAGCTGCACGACCGGCTCCAGGCCGCCGGCATCGACACCGTCCTGGTCACCGGCCTGCAGACGCAGATCTGTGTGCAGACCACCGCGGCCGACGCGTTCTTCCGCGGCTACAACGTCTGGGTCCCCTCCGACTGCGTGGTCTCCGGCAACCCGGAGGACCGTGACCGCGCCCTGGAGTGGCTGGGCGGCTACTGCGCCACCGTCGCGCACTCCGACGAGATCCTCGCCACCCTCGACGAGCAGGGCGAGCTTCCCCGCAAGGTCGTCAAGATCCTTCCGTAGTGGGCCGTTCCACACGTCGTCTCCTCCCCCGACGTCCTGAAGGGACACACCAGATGACCAGCGCGGCGAACGACCTCGGCGAGGTCGTTCTCGACCACGGCAGTGGGGCCCAGCTCAGCCACGAGCTGATCTCCCTCATCGTCGAGACGCTCGGCGATGTCTACATCGGCGAGATGGAGGACAGCGCGATGCTCCCCATCCCGGGCGGGCAGATCGCGATGACCACCGACTCCTTCGTCGTCGACCCGCCGTTCTTCGGCAACGGCGACATCGGCAAGATCGCGGTCTGCGGCACCGTCAACGACCTGGCCGTGGTGGGCGCCAAGCCGCTCTACCTGACGCTCGGGATGATCCTGGAGACCGGCCTGCCGATCACCAGGCTGGTGCAGGTGCTCACCTCGATCCGGGAGACGGCCCGGGAGGCCGGCGTCCAGATCGTCTGCGGCGACACCAAGGTCGTGCGCAAGGGCGAGGCCGACCAGATCTACCTCAACACCGCCGGCGTGGGCACCTTCGAGCGGGTTCCGCTGCGGATGGCCAACGTCCGGCCCGGCGACAAGGTGATCCTCAGCGGGCCGATCGGCAACCACACCGTGCACCTGCTGTCGATCCGCGAGGGCCTCGGCTTCGAGCAGCGGGTGCTCAGCGACTGCGCGCCGTTGAACGGCCTGCTCGACACGCTGCTGACCGAGTCGCCCGAGGGCGGCGTGCGTTCGGTGCGCGACGTGACCCGGGGCGGCCTGGCCGCGGTGCTGCACGAGTACGCGGCGGCCGCCGGCCGGACCATCCGGATCGAGCAGGACGCGCTGCCCATCCAGCACGAGACCGTGATGGCGATGGACATGCTCGGCATCAACCCGATCCACGCCGCCAACGAGGGCTGTGTCTGCCTCTTCGTGGACCCGGCCGCCGAGCAGGACGTGCTGGCCGTGCTCCGCTCGCACAAGTACGGGACCGACGCCGTGACCATCGGTGAGGTCACCGAGGAGGCCGAGGTCTCGGTGCTGATGCGGGACACCGACGGCCGCGATTCGGTGATCGAGGAGCTTCAGGGCTCCGAGCTCCCCCGACTCTGCTGAGCCGGGGCCGGACGATGGAGAACAGCGATCCGACGGGTCGCCGGCGCATCCGCGTCAGCGGAGTGGTGCAGGGGGTGGGTTACCGCCCCTTCGTCTACAAGCTGGCGCTCACGCACGCGTTGACGGGCTGGGTCCTCAACGACCCCGAGGGCGTGCTGATCGAGGTCAGCGGCCCCCCGCGGGTGCTGGCCCGATTCGGCGAGGAGCTGCGTACGCAGGCCCCGCCGCAGGCCCGGGTGAACGCCGTCCAGGTGGAGGAGCTGACACCGGACGCCACGGCGGACGAGGGCTTCGTCATCCGGGAGAGCGTGCACGCCGGCCGCAAGGTCACCGTGGTGCCGTCCGACGCGCACGTGTGCGCCGACTGCCTCGCGGAGCTGCGCGACCCGGCCGACCGGCGCCACCGCTACCCGTTCATCAACTGCACCAACTGCGGGCCGCGTTACTCCATCGTCCGGGCCCTGCCGTACGACCGGGCACAGACCACCATGGCGGCGTTCACCATGTGCGGGCCGTGCGCCCGGGAGTACGCCGACCCGCTGGACCGCCGCTACCACGCCCAGCCCAACGCCTGCCCGGACTGCGGACCGCAGCTGACGTCGCAGGACCGGGCCGGCGCCCGGCACCACGGCGAGCAGGCGCTGGCCGCCGCCACGGCGGCGCTGGCCGAGGGCGGGATCGTCGCGGTCAAGAGCGTCGGGGGCTTCCACCTGGCGGTGGACGCCCGCAACGCCGGGGCCGTCGCCCTGCTGCGCGAGCGCAAGCGACGGGACTCCAAGCCGTTCGCCGTCATGGCGCGCGACCTGGAGAGCGTCGCCGGCTTCGCCTCCTTCGGGCAGGCCGAGGCCGAGCTGCTCGGCTCCCCGGCCCGCCCGATCGTGCTGCTGCGCAAGCGGGCCGGCGGGCTGCCGGAGACGATCGCCCCGCGCAACCCCAACCTCGGCGTCATCCTGCCCTCGGCGCCCCAGCACCACCTGCTGGTGGACCACGCCTGCCTGGACGCCCTGGTGATGACCAGCGGCAACGTCTCCGGATACCCGATCGCGTACCGCAACCAGGACGCCCTCGGGCAGCTCTTCGACATCGCCGACGTGATCCTCCACAACGACCGCGAGATCGAGATCCGGGTCGACGACTCGCTGGTGCGCCACTCCGTGCACCCCGAGCTGGACGAACCGGTGGTCAGCTTCCTGCGCCGGGCCCGCGGTTACGCGCCGTACCCGGTGGAGGTCGGTGTCGAGCTTGAGCCGCTGGTCGCCTACGGCGCCGAGCTCAAGACCACGGTCGCGCTGGCCGGCGGCACCCGGGTGTACCTCAGCCAGCACATCGGGGACCTCAAGAACGACGAGACCTTCGAGTCGCACCGCCAGACCGCCCGGCACCTGGCGCACCTGCACGACCTGACGCCCCGCCACGCGGCCGTCGACCTGCACCCGCAGTTCCGTGCCACCCGCTTCGCGCTGGGGGAGCAGGGCGGCACCTTCGGCGAGGTGGTCCAGGTCCAGCACCACCACGCCCACATGGCCTCCTGCATGGCCGAGAACCGGCTGACCGGCGACGCCCTCGGCGTGGTCTTCGACGGCGCGGGGTACGGCGAGGACGGCACCACCTGGGGCGGGGAGTTCCTGCTCGGCTCCTACCGCGAGGCCCGCCGGGTAGCCCACCTGCGCACCGTGCCGCTGCTCGGCGGCGACCGCGCGGTGAAGGAGCCGATCAGGACGGGCTACGCGCTGGCGCTGGACGCCCTCGGCGATCCGGCCGAGGCCGTGGCCGCGTTCCCGGTGCTGGAGCGCCTGGACGAGCAGCAGCGGCACGTGTTCGCCACCATGGCGCAGCGCGGCGTCAACGCGCCGCTCGCCTCCAGCATGGGCCGGCTGTTCGACGGCGTGGCGGCGCTGCTCGCGGTCACGACGCACGCCGAGTACGAGGCTCAGGGCCCGATCGAGCTGGAGGGGCTGCTGGAGCGCGACCTCACGCTCTCCCCGGTGGCGGAGCGCTACCGCTTCGGCGCCGGGGACGGGCCGGGCGGGGTGCCCGAGATCGATCCGCGCCCGGTGGTCCGGGCGCTGGCCGCCGATCTGGCGGCCGGGGTGGACGTGGCGGGCATCAGCCGGCGCTTCCACTCCTCGGTGGTCGACATGGTCGTGGATCGCTGCCTGGCCGTCCGTGCGGCCGAGGGCGAGGCGGCGACCCGTCAGGTGGTGCTCTCCGGCGGGGTCTTCCTCAACGAGTTCCTGCTGGTGAACTGCCTGGTGGAGCTGCGCCGGGCCGGCTTCGCGGCGTACTGCCAGCAGCAGGTGCCGACCAACGACGGCGGCATCGCGCTGGGCCAGATCGTGGTGGCCAACGCGAGGCTGGCGCACGCCCGGCAGCCGGAGGCGCAGCGGTGACCGCGCGTCAGACGGTGACCGGCCGGCAAGCCGTGACCGCCCGGGAGGCGGGGACCGCGCAGGAGCCGGCCGCCCGGCAGCAGCCCGGCGCACCGCGGGAGCACATCGTGGTCCTGCACCGCTGGCGCGACCAGCACGCGCACTACGCCGACTACCTCGACCACGCTGCGAGCCGGGTCAGCTACGTCACGACGGAGCTCGGCCGGGCCTCGGTGCCGCCGGCGGCGGCCGCCGTGGCGGTGGTCGCGGCGACGGACTCGCTGGCCGAGGTCCGGACGGCGGTGGCGGGCCTGGTCGCGCGTTTCGGCCCGGCCCGGTACCTGGTGGCGCTGAACGAGGGCGATCTCGACACCGCCGCCGAACTGCGGGCCGAACTGGGGCTGCCCGGTCAGCGCAGCCTGGACGTGGAGCGGTTCCGGGACAAGCTGACGATGGTCGCCGTGGCCGACCGGGCGGGGGTCCCGGTGCCCGGGTACGCCGACGCGCCGGACCGCGCCGCCGTGGCGGCGTTCGCCGCGGAGCACGGCTGGCCGGTGGTGGTCAAGCCCCGGCGGGGCACCGCCAGCCGCGGTGTGCGGGTGCTCGCCGGCCCGCAGGATCTGGAGCGGCTCGGAAGCCCGGAGGCACCGGGGGCACCGGAGGCACCGGGGGCTCCCGAGGCGGCCGGCGCCCCCGGGCCGCTCGGCGGCCTGGCCGCCGAACCCCACCTGGTGCAGTCCTTCGTCGCCGACCCGGTCTTCCACATCGACGGTCTGTGGACGGGAGAGCGGCTGGGCCCGTGGCGCGCCTCGCGCTATGTCAACAGCTGCCGGGAGTTCACCGAGGGCGCGTTCCTCGGCTCGGTGGAGGTGGACGACCCCGAACTGCTCGGTCCGATCGAGGAGTTCACGGCCGCGGTGGCGGGGGCACTGGGCGACGGCCTGCCCTGGGTGTTCCACCTGGAGGCGTTCGTCGGCACCGGCCCGGACGGCGCGCCGCGGCCGACCTTCCTGGAGGCCGGCGCCCGGGTCGGCGGGGCGGAGATCCCGTTCGTCTGGCGGGAGGTCCACGAGGTCGACCTGATGGCCGCGGCGATGGACATCCAGCTCGGGCGCACGCCCGCCGAGGGGCTGCTCGGCCCCGGGCGCACGGCCGGCTGGCTGCTGCTGCCGGTGCCGGTCGAGCCGCCCTGCCGGGTCATCGAGGTCGACTCGGGCCCCGGGCCGGAGGACGGCCCGTACGCCCGGGTGGTGCCCGCCCCGGGCGCGCTCATTCCCCGGACCGGCGGCTACGAGCACGTCGCCGCCCGGTTCCGGTTCAGGGGGGCCTCCAGCCGGGAGGTCGAGGCCGCGATCGTCCGGACCGCGACCGCGTTCAGCATGCACTGCGAGTCCCTACCCGCCTGAACCCCCGACCGCGCGAGCGCGCGAACGGCGACGGCAGGCACTCGACAACGAAAGGAAGCGGTGAACGGCCCGATGCGAGACAGGAAGAGCCGTCTCATAGTGGTGGGCAGCCGCCTGAAGGAGTACCGCGAGTACGCGATGGCCTCGCTGGCCTCGCGCCACGAGATCGCGCTGGTGACCTCCCAGCCCGTCACCTGGGAGCAGCGGTACGTCTCGGCGTACCGGATCGCCGACACCACGGACGCCGGGGCGCTGCGCGGCGCGGTGCAGGAGCTGCTGGCCGAGGAGCAGGCGCCGGGCGGCGCCGGGCTGTACACCTGGGACGAGCTGTCGCTGATCGCCACCGCCGAGGTCGCCGAGCAGCTGGGCCTGCGGCACCTGTCGGTGCGCGGGGCCGTCGCCTGCCGCGACAAGTACACCACCAGGTCGCTGCTGGACGCCGCCGGCCTGCCGGGTGTACGCCACCGGCTGGCGCACACCGCCGAGCAGGCGCGGGCCGCCGCCGCCGAGATCGGCTACCCGGTGGTGCTCAAGCCGCGTGCGCTGGCCGGCAGCATGGGCGTCACCGTGGTCCGTGAGGCGCAGCAGCTGGGCGAGGCGTACGCGCTGGTCGCCGGCACCACCTTCCCCGGGCTGCGGGCCGAGAGCGGGGTGCTGGTCGAGGAGTTCCTGGAGGGGCCCGAGATCAGCATCGACAGCTGTGTGTCCGACGGCGAGGCCGAGCCGGTCTTCGTCGCGCGCAAGCGGCTGGGCTTCGACCCGGCCTTCGAGGAGGTCGGGCACCTGGTCGGCCCCTGGCGGCACGAGCCGTGGGCGGCCGAGGTCACCGAGCTGGTCCGGGCGGCGCACAAGGCGCTGGGCGTCGACCAGGGCGTGACCCACACCGAGATCCGGCTGACCGCCTCAGGTCCGCGGCTGATCGAGCTGAACGGCCGCCTCGGCGGGGACCTCATCCCGCACCTGGGCGCGCTGGCCACCGGGATCGACCTGCCGCTGGCGGCGGCCGACCTCGCCTTCGGCCGCCGGCCCGACCTGACGCCGGCGCACGAGCGCTGCGCCGAGGTGCGCTTCCTGTACCCGCCGCACGACGGCGTGCTGGAGCGGCTGGAGCTGGGCGCGGCCGCCGAGGTGCCCGGAGTGGCCGAGGTGGTGGTGCTGGCCCGCCCCGGCGCCGAGCTGCTGCTGCCGCCGAAGGCGCTCACCCCGCGTACCGCCGCCGTGATCGCGGTCGCGGACGACGAGCGCGGCTGTACCCGGGCGTTGGACGACGCGGAGGCCGAGGTGCGCCCGGTACTGGCCGGCTCGCCGCTGGACGCGCTCGGCGTGCTGATGGAGAACCCCGTCACCCGCCGGTACCTGGCGCTGGAGCGCGGCCTGGAGAACATGGTCGTCCCCGGGGTGCGCAACGACTGGATCAGCTACGGCGCGGGCGGTGGGCAGTCGCTCAACCGGCCGGTGTTCCTGGCGACCGCCGACCGGCTGCGGCTGGAGGCCGACCTGAACGGCCTGTTCGAGCTGCTCACCACCATCCCGGACCGGCTCTTCGGCGGTGACCGCCGGGCGTTCGCCGAGGCCGTCGGGATGACGCCCACCCAGATCGACCTGGTGATGCGCGGCGCCGGGCTGCGGATGCCCGCGATGTCCCGGGCGGACATGTACCGCGAGCCCGCCGGGTTCAAGCTGATGGAGCTCAACACCGGTAGCTCGCTGGGTGGTTGGCAGATGGGCGAGTTCGCCCGCACGGTACGCGAGAACCGGGCGTTCCGGGCCTTCGCGGACGCCGAAGGCCTGGTGCACCCCGATCCGATCGCCCAGATCGCCGCGGTGCTGCGCGCCGAGGCGGCCGACGCGGGCTTCGAGCTGCCGCAGCGCCCGGTACTGGCGCTCACCGAGTGGCCTGACGGCTACGTCAAGACCAAGCCCTGGCTGGACTTCGTGGTGCCGGACTGGCTGCGCAACGGCTTCGACACGGTGGTCTGCCACCTCGGCGAGTTCGACTACCGGGACGGCGTGCCGTACATCCACGGCCGCAAGGTCGACGTGGTCTACCGGATCTTCCTGCCCGGCGAGATGGCCGACGAGCAGCGCAGCTACGACCTGGTGGACCCGCTGCTGGACGCCGTGGGCAAGGGCCACACCTTCCTGTTCGCCGGCCTCGACTGTGAGCTGTACGGCAACAAGGGCAGCCTGGCGATGCTCAGCGACGAACGCAACCGCGGTGTCTTCGACGCCGCCGAGCTCGACCTGATCGAGCGCATCCTGCCGTGGACCAGGTTCCTGCGCGAGGAGAAGGTCCAGCGCGGCGGCGAGAGCGTGGACCTGCTGCCGTACGTGCTGGCGAACAAGGACAGCCTGGCGCTCAAGCCCACGCTGCTCTACGGCGGGGTCGGCGTCATTCCGGGCTGGTCGGTCGGCCAGGAGGAGTGGGAGGCGCACATCCGGCGTGCGGTGGACGGCCCGTTCGTGGTCCAGGAGCGGGTGCTGCCGGTCGCCGAGCGGTTCGTCGAGGACGGCGGCCGGGGCTTCGAGGAGATGGTGGTCGCGTACGGGGTGCTGATGGTCGGCTCCTCGTACGCGGGCATGCTGGTCCGCGGCACGCCCGACCCGCAGGTGGGCATCGTCAGCATGTCCAACGGCGCGCAGATCGGCTGCTGCTTCCACGTCGCGGACGCCGCTCCGCACGCGGCGCCGGGCACTGCCCCGGAGCCGGGCGGAGAGCCGGTGGGTGCGGCGTGAGGGCCCCTCGGTTCGGGGGCCTGTGGCGGGACCGGGAGTTCCTCAAGCTCTGGTCCGGCGAGGCCGTCTCCCAGCTCGGCGCGCAGGTCACCCAGCTGGCGCTGCCACTGGCGGCGGTCTACCAGCTGCACGCCTCCTCCACCCAGCTGGGGCTGCTCAACTCGGCCAGCTACGCGCCGTTCCTGGGCCTGACCCTGTTCATCGGGGTCTGGGTCGACCGGCGCCGCCGCCGGCCATTGATGATCTACGGCAACCTCGGCCGGGCGCTGCTGGTCGGCAGCGTGCCGCTGTGCGCCGCCCTCGGGGTGCTGCGGATCGAGTACCTGTACCTGGCGGCCGCCGCGGTCGGCACCCTCACCGTGCTGTTCGACATCTCCTACCAGTCCTACCTGCCCTCGCTGATCGAGCGCGAGCAGCTGGTGGAGGGCAACAGCAAGCTCCAGGCCACCAGTTCGATCGCCCAGATCGGCGGCCCCGGCCTGGCCGGCCTGCTGGTGGGCTGGATCACCGCCCCGATGGCGCTGCTCTTCAACGCCCTGTCCTACCTGGTGTCCGTCGCCGGCCTGCTGGCGATCCGCCGGCCGGAGCCCCACCCCGCCCCGGTGCGGGAACGCACGTCCACCGCGCGGAGCATCGCCGAGGGTCTGCGGATGGTCTTCGGCAACGCCTCCATCCGGGCGATCGCGCTGGAGGCCGGCACCTACAACCTGTGCTGGATGTCGCTGCAGACCGTCTTCGTGCTCTACGCCGCGCGGGAGCTCGGCATGGGACCCGGCACCATCGGCCTGGTGCTCGGCGTGGGCGCCGTCGGCTCGCTGGTCGGCGCGCTCGCCGCGGGCCGGCTCAAGCAGCGGCTGGGCCTGGGCCGGGCGGTGATCGCCGAGCTGGTGCTGTGCTGCGGCGGCCCGATGCTGGTGCCGCTGGCGCCCGGCACCGGTGTGCTCTCGTACGCGATGTACGTCGCCGCGTTCGCCTGCTGCGGCATCGGCTCGACGATGTCGACGATCCATGTCGTGAGCCTGCGTCAGGTGATCACCCCGGATCACCTGCTGGGCCGGGTCAACGCGGGCTGCCGCTTCATCGCCTGGGGCCCGCTGCCGCTCGGCGCGCTGATCGGCGGCTACCTCGGCGACGCGGTCGGCCTGCGCACCACGCTCTGGGTGACCGCCGCCGGCTTCCTGCTGGCCCTGCTGTGGGTGGCCTTCTCGCCGGTGCCCGCGCTGAAGGACTTCCCGACCGACCTGCCGCACCAGCTGCCCGACGCCGCCGCGGACGACCGTGAGGCCGCACCCGCGGCCCCGCCCGCCTGAGCCACCACGTCCCGTCCGGCCTGCCGTTTCCCCGTCCGACGCCCCGTCCGACCTGACCCGCCCCGCCCGACCCGAGAGCCGCCCTCCGTGCCGCCGCGCGGAGAACCATCCAGCTAGGAGAGCATTCGTGACTACGACCGTGCCCGGGCCGCTGTACCAGCCCGCCGGGACCGCCGCCGGCCTGGAGAGCGTACGGGGTCTGGTGAACACCGCCCTGGACATCCTGCAGGAGGTCTCCGCCGCCAGGCTGGGGCCGGTGGCCGCGGGCGGACCCGAGGGTGCGCGGGCCGCCGCCCGACAGGCGCTCGAAGCTCCGCTGCTGCCCGCGCAGGGCGGTGACGGCGCCACCGTCCTCGGCGACCTGATCCGCCCGTACGCCCAGTGGTCGGTGGACATCACCCACCCGGCGGCGCTGGCCCGGATGCAGCCGCCGCCGACCGACGTGGCCGCCGCCGCCGAGCTGGTCGGCGCCGTCCTCAACCAGTCCCTGCACGCCTGGGAGAGCGGCCCGTTCGCGCTGGAGCTGGACCGCTGGGTGGTCGCCCAGCTGGCCGAGCTGGTCGGCTACGACCCGGCCGAGGCCGGCGGCACGCTCACCTCCGGCGGCAGCGTCTCCAACCTGATGGCGATGACCATGGCGCGGGACACCACGCTCGCCGACAAGGTCGGCCGGTACGCCTTCCAGGAGGGCCTGCTGCGGCTCGGCGTCCAGCCCGTGGTGCTCTGCCCGCAGGGCGTGCACTTCTCGATCGAGCGGGCGGTGCGGCTGCTGGGCATCGGCGAGGACAACATCATCACCGTGCCGATCGACAAGAACGGCCGGATGATCCCCGAGGAGGCCGAGCGCATCCTGACCGAACTCCCCGAGGACAAGGTCGCCGTGGCGCTGGTCGCCGTGGCCGGCTCGACGGACCTGGGCATCGTCGACCCGCTGCCGGAGCTGGCGGCGATCGCCCGCCGGCACGGCGTCTGGCTGCACGCCGACGCCGCGTACGGCGCCGGCGCCCTGTTCTCCCCCCGGCTGCGTGGCATGCTGGACGGCCTGGCCGACTGCGACTCCGTCACCATGGACCTGCACAAGTTCGGCTGGGCCCCGGCCTCCTCGGCGGCGCTGCTGGTCCGCCGGGCCGAGGCGATGGTGTCCTTCGGGCTCCAGCCCACCACCTGCCTGAGCGCCGACGACGACACGTGCGCCGGCTACATCGGCGCGCAGAACACCTCGCTGCAGACCACCCGCCGGGTCGACGCGCTGAAGATCGCGGTCTCGATGCGGACCCTGGGCCGGGAGACGATGGCCGCGATGGTCGACACCTGCCACGACCTCGCCCGGCACGCCGCCGCCCGGATCACCGCCGAACCGCGGCTGGAGCTCGGCACCGAACCGCCGCTCACCGCCGTGCTGTTCCGCTACCTGCCCGCCGACGGCTCGGACGCCGACGCGTTCAACGGCGCGCTGCGCCGCCGGGTGATGCACGAGGGCCGCGCGCTGCTGGCCCGTACCCACATCCCCCAGGAGGGCGGCGGCAGCCGGGTCTTCCTCAAGCTGATGCTGCTCAACCCGGACACCAGTACCGCGCAGCTCGACAGCGTCATCGACGAGCTGCTGGCGCTGGCCGCCGAGCAGGAAGCCGCCCAGGAAGCCGCGGCCGGGTCCTGAACCGCCACGCCGCAGTCCGAGGTTCAGGGGAAAGAGACCGGCCGATGTCCGAGGTGAACGGCATGCCCGCGCAACCCGTCCACGACTTCTGCGCGCCCGACCCGGTGCGCGAGTCCATGCAGCGGTTGCCGCGCGCCCTCGCCCTTCCGCTGACGCTGCTGACCGGCCGGCCGCACGCCGGTCAGCGGCCGATCACGCTGACCCCGACCAGGCATCTGGTCAACGCCGTCGGGTCGATGACCGCCGGGCTGCTGCTCAGCTGCACGGCGGTGTCGGCGGCCGGCTGGTGGCTGACGCTGCTGCTGCCCGGCTGGGCGATGACCCTGCACGGCGCCCGGAACCTGCGCATGATGATCTACCACCAGTGCGCGCACCAGAACATGTGGGGGCGGCGCGGGCCGGACGCCGTCCTCGGCCGGCTGATCGCGGCCCTGCTGATGATCCAGGACTTCGAGCGGTACAGCTCGGAGCACATCAGCGACCACCACGCCCTGCACCACATGACCCTGCGCGACCCGACCGTGCAGGCGTTCCTGGTGAGCCTGGAGCTGCGCCCCGGCATGACCCGCCGTCAGATGTGGCGGCGGGTCATCGGGAAGACCGTCTCGCCCGCGTTCCACCTGCGCTTCCTGTACGCCCGGTTCCGGTCCTACTTCCACTCCGCGACGCCGGCCTGGCGGGCGGGCGCGCTGGCGGCCGCCGTACTGGCCGCGGGCCTGGCCACCGGGCTGCACCTGTGGGTCCACCTCCTGGTCGCCTGGGTGGTGCCGATGACCCTCCTCTACCAGGTCAGCAACATCCTGCGGCTCTGCGTCAAGCACACCTTCCCCTCCCCCGGGCAGGAACCGCGGCGCGGCAAGGAGTACTTCGCCGGCCTGACCAACGCCATCTTCATCGGGGAGCCGGCGCCCGAACCGGATCTGCCGCCGGCCCGGCGCCCGGCGGCCTGGCTGCGCTGGTGGGCCAGGATGCTGCTGGTCCACTTCCCCGCCCGGTACCTGGTACTGACCGGCGACACCGTCGTCCACGACTTCCACCACCGGCACCCGATGAGCCGGAACTGGGCCAACTACCTCTTCGCCCGCGAGGAGGACCACCGGCGAGGCACGCCCGGCTGGCCGCCCTACCGCGAGGTGTGGGGCCTGGTCCCGGCGATCGACCTGGTCTTCGACTCGCTACGGGCCGCGGATCCGGCCGAGTACCACCCCGACCGGCTCGCCGAGGTGAACCACCGTGAACTCTTCGCCGCCTTCGACGACTGACCACCAGCCAGCACAACAGAAGGGTTGCCCGTGAACACCCTCAGGGAGCCGCAGGAACGCCTGGTCATCCTAGGCGTGGCGGAGAGCGACTCGCATGCCGTCGCCAACCATCTGATCCGCATGCAGCTGATCGAGCACGGCTTCACCGTGATCAACCTCGGCGTCTGCACCCCGCTGAGCGACTTCGCCGACGCCCTGGAGCTCCACCCCGAGGCCGAGGCCGTCCTGATCGGCAGCCTCAACGGACACGCCCACCAGGACCTGAGAACCCTGCCCGAGCTGCGCGCCGCCGGCCGGCTCGGCCGCCCGGTCGTGGTGGGCGGCAACCTGTCGGTCGGCAGCCGCAAGAGCGAGGCCGACCTCCAGCGGCTGTACGACCTGGGCGTGGACCACCTGCTCCCGGACGCCAACGAGCTCGTGCTGCTGCTCGACATGCTCCAGGCCGCGAAGGCGGCCGAGCTGCAGAATGGCTGAGCTGAACGGACTCGAACTCGATCCGCGGGTCGCCGCCGACCTGCCGGACTGGTCCGACATCCTGGCGTACCTGCGCGATCCCGCCCGGCGCAGCGCCGTCGACGTGCTGCGTGCCGCCGAGGCGGCCGGACGGCCCACCGTCCAGCCGCGCTGCGGGGTGGGCGGGCACGAGCAGATGCGGGCGCTGCTGCGCGGGCTGGAGCCGGCGGGCCCCGGCATCCTCTCGCTCACCATCGACTCGCACACCCGGCTGAGGAGGTTCGACACCGCGCGGGAGCTGCTGCGCACCGCGCCGGCCGACCTCAACGGCTACCCGCTGGTCGCGCACGGCTGGCAGCGCGGGCGCGACCTGGGCGAGGCGGTGGCCGTCCCACTGGAGGTACGGCACGGCTCACCCGACGGGCGCGACCTGTTCGCGGTGGCCGTCGCCGCCGGCATCACGTCCTACGAGGGCGGCGGCATCGGCTACAACCTGCCCTACTCCAAGAACGTCCCGCTGGGCGACTCGCTGCGGGCCTGGCAGCAGGTGGACGCGCTCTGCGGCGAGCTGGCCCGGGCCGGCGTGGTGCTCGACCGGGAGCTGTTCGGGACCCTGACGGCGGTGCTGATACCGCCCTCGATCAGCCTGGCGATGACGCTGCTGGAGGCCGTCGCCGCCGTCCGGGAGGGGGTGCGGTGCCTGTCGGTGGCGTACCCGCAGGCCGGCGAGATGCACCAGGACATCGCCGCGCTGCGCGCGGTGCGCTCGCTCGCCGCCCGCTACCTCGGCCCCGGCGTCGAGGTCTACCCGGTGCTGCACGAGTTCATGGGCGTCTTCCCCCGGACACCCGACTTCGCCAACCTGCTGATCGTGCACGGCGGGCTGACGGCCCGGCTCGGCGGCGCCACCAAGGTGATCAACAAGACCGTCCAGGAGGCGTACGGCATCCCGGACGTGGCGGCCAACGCCGACGGGATCCGCGCCGCCGCCCTCGGCGCCTCGCAGCTGCTGGACTTCGTCCGGGTGGACGAGGACCGGGTGGCCGAGGAACTGCACTGGATCGAGCGGGAGGTCGCCGAACTCGTCGAGCCGGTCCTCGCCGGCGAGGACCTGATCGCCGGCATCGAGGCGGCCTTCGCCGGCGGCCGCCTGGACATCCCGTTCAGCGCCAGCGTCCACGCGCACTCCCGGGTGATCCCCCGGCGGGACGCCTCCGGTGCCATCCGCTACGCCGACAGCGGGTCGCTTCCGTTCTCCGGCGCGGTGCTGCGCCGGCACGCCACGTGGCTGCGCGATGGCAAGGGCGCCGGCGAGGGCGCGGCGGCCCGGACGCTGATCGAGGCGGCCAACGCCGACATCCACTACTTCCTCGAACAGGAGCGCCTGGCCCTGCCGGGCACGGCGCTCCCCACGCTCACCGACAACCCCCGATCGAGGTACTGATGACCACCGAAGACCTGTCCGCCCCCGCTCCGTCCATCCAGCAGTCCCCCGCCGGCACACCGGACCCCCGGGAGGGCGAGCGGGTCTTCGCGGACGACCGGGCGCACCTGTTCCACTCCTGGGCCGCCCAGGGCGCGGTCAACCCCATCCCGGTGGCGGGCGCCGCCGGCCGGCACTTCTGGGACTACAGCGGCAAGCGCTACCTCGACTTCTCCTCGCAGTTCATCAACCTGAACATCGGGCACGCCCACCCCAAGGTGGTCGCGGCCATCAAGGAGCAGGCCGACCGGATCTGCATGATCGCCTCCACCTTCGCCAACGACAAGCGCGGCGAGGCGGCCCGGCTGATCGCGGAGCTCGCGCCCGGCGACCTCAACCACGTGTTCTTCACCAACGGCGGGGCCGATGCCAACGAGCACGCCGTCCGGATGGCCCGGATGCACACCGGGCGTCCCAAGGTGCTCTCCGCCTACCGCTCGTACCACGGCGGGACGGCGACGGCGATCAGCCTCACCGGGGACCCTCGGCGCTGGGCCAACGAGAACTCCGGCAGTGCCTCCGGCAACATCGCGCACTTCTTCGGGCCCTACCTCTACCGTTCGCACTTCCACGCGACCACGGAGGCCGAGGAGTCGGCCCGGGCGCTGGCCCACCTGGAGCAGGTGATCGCGTTCGAGGGCCCGTCGACCATCGCCGCCATCGTGCTGGAGAGCGTGGTGGGCACGGCCGGCATCCTGGTCCCGCCGGCCGGGTACCTGGCGGGCGTGCGCGCGCTGTGCGACAGGTACGGCATCATGCTGATCGCCGACGAGGTGATGTCCGGCTTCGGCCGGGCCGGCGAGTGGTTCGCCATCGACCACTGGGGGGTGACGCCCGATCTGATCACCTTCGCCAAGGGCGTCAACTCCGGCTACGTGCCGCTCGGCGGCGTGATCATCTCGGACGCCGTGTACGCCACCTTCCACGACGTGGCCTACCCCGGCGGCCTGACCTACTCGGGCCACCCGCTCGCCTGCGCCGCCGCCGTCGCGACCATCACCGCGATGAAGGAGGAGGGCATCGTCGAGAACGCCGCCCGGATCGGCGAGCAGGTGCTCGGCCCGGGCCTGCGGGAGATCGCCTCCCGGCACCCCTCGGTCGGTGAGGTCCGCGGTCTGGGCGTGTTCTGGGCGGTGGAGCTGGTCCGCAACCGTGAGACCCGGGAGATGCTCGTCCCGTACGCGGCCGGCGGCGCCCAGACCCGCCCGGTGGACGAGGTCGTCGCGGCGTGCAAGGAGCGCGGCATGTGGCCGGTCTACAACTACAACCGCATCCACATGGTGCCGCCCTGCAACATCACCGACGAGGAGGCCCGGGAGGGCCTGGCGATCCTCGACGAGGCCCTCGACGCGGCCGACCGGTACGTCGACTGAGCCGCATCGGGCGGCCTCGCGCCGGCGCGACTGCTGAGGCGCACCGGCGCGCGCCCGGATCGCCCGAGTGGCCCGAGTGGCCCGAGTGGCCCCGGACGCCCGGGTCGCCCCCCGGCGTGGGAGTCGGCCGGTCCGACCTCCCACCTGGGGGCGTTCCCGCTCCCCGCAACTGACCGTCGCGCAGGGCGGCATGCCCGCCCTGCGGTCCGTGCTCCAGCCACCGCGGTCGGGCGCGCTCCACCCAGCGCCCGGCCCGCGTCGGGCCGCCCGCGGCTCGCCCCGGCCCACCCCCGCTGCTCGCCCGGGTGGGCCTGCGTCCTCACTCGTTCGAGGCCGCTGCGGCCGGACGCCGCTGCCCCACCCGGCGCGCGGCCGCCACCGCTCGTAGCGTCTGGCCAGAGGCGCGATCCGCCGGATCGGCGCCCGTTCCCGATCAGCAGGAGGAACCATGGACACCACCACCGTGCGGGCCACCCCGGCGGCGCGGACCCACGCGAGCCCGCCGGCGCGGCCGGCCGCGAAGCCGCGCTGGTCCTCCCCCAGGGTGGAGTGCCACCAGACCGGCGCCGAGGTCACGGCCTACGCCGGGAAGGCCGCTCCGTGGCAGGAGCGCTGACCCGCGACCGCTTCGCCGCAGAGCTCCACGCGCTGCGCGGGCGGTACTGGGACACCCACCCGTTCCACCTGCGGCTGCACGCCGGGCACTGCACACCTCGGGAGCTTCGCCTGTGGGTGGCCAACCGCTGGTACTACCAGCTGTGCCTGACCCGCAAGAATGCCGCGATCATCGCCAACTGCCCGCTGCCCCGGGTACGTCGGGCGTGGTCGGAACGACTGGGCTACCAGGACGGGCGGACCGAGGACGAGGGCGGGCTGGCCGACTGGCTCGCCCTCGCCGAGGCCGTCGGCCTCGACCGTGCGGAGGTGCTCGACGAGCGGCACGTGGTGCGCGGGGTGCGCTTCGCCGTCGACGGCTATCTGCACTTCTGCCGGAGCAGGGACTGGACGGAGGGCGTCGCCGCGGCCCTCACCGAGATGTTCTCCCCCGACCACATGACCCGGCGGGTCGCCGCCTGGCGCGAGCACTACGACTGGATCAAACCCGAGGGCTACGCCTACTTCGAGCACCGGATCCCGACCGCCCGTCAGGACGGCGCCCGCACCCTGGAACTCGTGCTGGAGCACTGCACCACCGCCGAGCGGCAGCAGGCGGCCATCGCCGCGCTCGCCTTCAAGTGCGAGGTGCTGCGTGCCGTGCTGGACGCCGTGGACTACCGGGGCGAGCGGTGAGCGAGGCCGCCGGCGGGTGCCGGCCGCACCTGCGCCGCGGCGTCCGGCTGGTCCACGACCCCGTCCGCGACCGGCCCGCACTGCTCTACCCCGAGGGCGTGCTGCTGCTCAACGACAGCGCCGCCGCCGTCCTGCTGGCCTGCGACGGGCGACGCGGCACCGCGGAGGTCACCACCGCACTCGGCGAGGCGTACGAAGGCGTCGACCCCGAGGAGGTCCGGGCGCTGCTCACCGACCTCGCCGGACGCCGGCTGCTCACCCTGGACGGCACCGGCGGCCCGGCGGCCCCCGCCCAGAACACCGGACCGCCGCTGCAACTCCCGCCGCAAGCACCGCAGCCGGCGCCGCAGCGGAAACCGCAACGGCATCCGAAGCCCGGGACGTCGGCGCCCGGGACCTCGGCGCCCGCGCCGCTGGGCCTGATCGCCGAACTCACCTACCGCTGCCCGCTGCACTGCACCTACTGCGCCAATCCGGTCGCCCTCGACGGCTACCGCGAGGAGCTCGAAACCGGGGACTGGCGTCGCGTCCTGGAGCAGGCCCGCGCCCTCGGCGTCCTCCAGGTCCACCTCTCCGGCGGCGAGCCGCTGCTGCGCCGCGACCTGGTCGCCCTGGTCGGACACGCCCACCGGCTGGGCATGTACACCAACCTGGTCACCAGCGGCATCCCGCTGGAGGAGGCGCGGGTGGCCGCCCTCGCGGAGGCCGGCCTGGACCACGTCCAGCTCTCGCTCCAGGACGCCGACACCCGCAGCGCGGACGCCGTCGCGGGCCTGCGCGCGCACGAACGCAAACTCGCGGCCGCCGCCCTGCTCACCGGCCGCGGCCTGCCGCTGACCGTCAACGCGGTGCTGCACCGCGGCAATCTCGCCCGGCTGCCGGCCATCGCCGACCTGGCGGTGGAGATGGGCGCGGACCGTGTGGAGCTGGCGCACACCCAGTTCTACGGCTGGGCCTGGCGCAACCGGGCGCACCTGACGCCCACCGCCGAGCAGGTGGAGCAGGCCGCACGCGCCGTCGCCGAGGCCCGCGACCGGCACGGCGCGCGGATCGAGATCGTCCACGTCGCCGCCGACCACCTGGGCGGCACCGCCAAACCCTGCATGAACGGCTGGGGCACCCGGCAGCTGGTCGTCGCCCCGAACGGCGACGTCCTGCCGTGCCTGGCCGCCGCGCAGCTGCCCGACCTCCAGGTGCCCAGCGCCCGGCGGGAGCACCTGGACACCATCTGGTACGGGTCGTCCGCCTTCAACCGGTTCCGCGGCACCGACTGGATGCCGCAGCCCTGCCGCGGTTGCGCGCTGCGCGAGGTCGACTTCGGCGGGTGCCGCTGCCAGGCCTACCAGCTCACCGGCGACCCGGCGGCCACCGACCCGGCCTGCTCGCTCTCCCCGCACCACCGGCCGCTCACCACCGCCGCAGCACCGGCCGGCCCCACCGACGCCCCCGCCGTCCCCAGGAGGATGCGCTGAAGATCCGCGTACTCGGCACCGCCGCCGGCGGCGGGCTGCCGCAGTGGAACTGCGGCTGCCCCGGCTGCGTGACCGCCCGCGCCACCGAGACCACCCGCACCCAGGACTGCCTGGCCGTCAGCGCCGACGGCAGCGCCTGGTACGCCCTCAACGCCTCACCGGACCTGCGCGCCCAACTGCTCGCCACACCCGAACTGGCCCCCGCCGCCGGCACCCGGGACACCCCGCTGCGCGGTGTGCTGCTCACCAGCGCCGAACTCGACCACACGCTGGGCCTGCTGACCCTCCGGGAGGCGGCCGCGCTGACCGTGCACGCCACCCTGCCGGTACGCGAGGCCCTGCACTCGGCGTTCCCGGTCGGCCCGCTGCTCGCCCCCTACACCAAGGCCCGCTGGCACACCGTCCGGCCGGAAGAGCCGTTCGAGCTGGACGGCGCGCTGCACGTGCGGGCGTTCGCGCTCGGCAGCAAGCGGCCGCGCTACGCCCAGGACCTGCCGGGCGCGGGCCGGGAAGAGCGTACGGACTGGACCGTCGGCTACCGCCTCACCGACCCGGCCGGCGGCGGCGTACTGGTGTACGCGCCGTGCCTGGCGGCCTGGAGCGAGGGATTCGAGCAGGCCATCGACGGCGCCGACCTGGTCGTCCTGGACGGCACCTTCCTCGACGACGGCGAGATGGCGGCCGGCAGCAACGGGCAGCGCACCTCCCGGGGCATGGGCCACCTGGCCGTCGGCGACTCGCTCCCCCACCTGGCACGCCACCGGGGACCGCGCTACCTCTACACCCACCTCAACAACACCAACCCGCTCGCCCACCCGGACGCACCCGGGCACGCCCGGCTCGCCGCGGCGGGCGCCGAGATCGCGCCCGAGGGCGGGCTGATCGAACTCTGACCGGCCCCGCCGCCGGGGTCGGCGGGGCAGCGCTGTCCAGGGCCGCCGGGCGGTGGGGCCCGCCTCAGCCGGCGTCCAGCCGCCGGGCGGCGACGTCCCAGGCGGCCGTCACCGCCCGGTGGGCACACTCGGTCGCCGTGTCGGCGTCGCCCGCCAGCCGTACCGGGGCGCCGACGTGGACGTGGAACCCGGGGCGGCGCAGCGGTGCGGTGAGCAGCCCGGCGACCTGCTTGGCGGTACCGCCGGAGGTGAGGCGGCGGGCGCCCGCCTGGCCGAGCGGGACGACCGGAGCGCCGCTCTCGCGGGCCAGGCGGGACAGGCCGCTGCGGAAGGACTCCGGCGCGGCCTCCCCCGCGTCCCGGCGGCGCGGCAGCCGGCCCTCGCCGTAGATCAGGACGAGCCGGCCGGCGGCGAGCGCGGCGGCTGCGCCGTCCAGTGCGGCGGCGGCCCGGCCGGTGTTGCGGTGCACGGCGATGTGGCCCTCGCGTTCGAGTGCGCGGCCGAGTACGGGGATGCGCCACAGGCCCGCGGTGGCCAGCACGACGGGCCGTACGCCCAGGCGGTGCAGGGCGGCGAAGACGATCGCGGGGTCGGCGAGGGAGGTGTGGTTGGCCGCGATGATGCTGCCGGGGGCCAGCTCGGCGGCGGGGTCGGTGCTGACCGTCAGGTCGCCGAAGGCGGGGACCAGGGTGCTGGCGATGCGGCTGAGCATGTGCGGGTCCTTCGCGCTGGGTCGTGAGGTGGGCCGGGACCGGGGGCCGCGGGCCGGGAGCAATCCTCCTCCGGTGGCCGCGGGGACACCTGAGTACGGGTACTCATTCGCGGCCCCGACCGGCGGGCGGCACGGTGGGAAGCGCCCTGCACGGTGCCTCGCGGGCCCGCCGGGATGCGGCGGTGCGGCTCTCGGTGCAGGGTCGGGAGCATGAACAGCCTGATCGTCCTCCTGGAGCTGGAGCCGTCCACGGAGTTCATCGACTCGGACGAGATCGACATCGGCGCGCGGGTGCGGTGGGTCCACGCCGCCGACCCCGACCCCGGCGGCGACCCCGACGCCCCGCGGCGCCCGCCGGCCCGGACGCTCTGCGGGCTCGACACCACCGAGCTGGAGCCGGAGGAGTACCTGCCGGCCGGCCCGGGTGAGCCGTGGTACCCGCCGGAGCACGGGACCAGGCGCTGCCGCGACTGCGAGGCCGTCGTCCTCAGCCGCTGAGCTGCGGCGAGCGAGGCCCGGGCGTCGCCGCGCCGGTCCGCCGTGGCGGTCGGGCGCCCTGTGGCGTGCTCAGTTACGGTGCCGTACCGCGCGGTTGTACGGATCCCCTACGCTCCCCCCATGGTCTCTTCGGGTGGTAACGGTGCGGACGGGCGCGGCACGGCGGTTGTGATCGGGGGTGGGCTGGCCGGTCTGCTGGCGGCGTGGGCGCTGCGCGGGCAGGCCGCCAGGATCGTGGTGGTGGAGCGCGACCGTTACCCCGAGCAGCCCGGGTTCCGGGCGGGCACCCCGCAGGGCCACCACGCGCATCTGCTGCTGGAGGGCGGCCGACGGGCGCTGGAGGAGCTGATGCCGGGCATCGGCTCCGAGCTGGGGGAGCAGCAGGCGCAGCTCGTCGACGTGCCGAACGGGCTGAACTGGCTGAGCTCCGCCGACTGGATGCCCCGCTTCCGATCCGGTCTGTCCTTCCTCTCCTGCACCCGGCCGGTGCTCGACCACGCCGTGCTGGAGCGGGTGCGCACCGAGCCGTCGATCGAGTTCCTGGAGGCCACCACGGTGGTCGGGCTGCTCGGTGGCGCCGCCGGTCTGACGGGCGTGCGCATCCGGGCCAAGGGCGCCACCACCGGCGACGGGGACCGGGAGATCGCCGCCGAGCTGGTGGTCGACGCGTCCGGCCGCTCCTCCGCCCTGCCGGACTGGCTGGGCGAGGCGGGCTACCCGCGGGCGCCCGAGGAACGGGTGGACCCGGGGGTGGCGTACGCGAGCAGGCTCTACCACCGGCCGGCCGACAGCGACCCGGACCTGCCGGCGGTCTACCTGCAGACCAAGGCCCCGGACCAGCCCCGCTTCGGCGTGCTGCTGCCCGTGGAGGGCGACCGCTGGCTGGTCACCGTCGGCGGTATGCGCGGCGCGGAGCCCGCACCCGGTGAGGCCGGTTTCGCCGCCCAGCTGGAGCAGCTGCGCGATCCGGTCCTGCGCGATCTGGTCGCCGGGGCCGAACCGGCCGGTGAGGTCAGGGGGTTCCGGCCGGGGCCGGGCGTGCGGCGGCACTACGAGCGCAGCTCCCCCGCAGGACTGGTCGCCGTCGGCGACGCCGCCTGCACCTTCAACCCGGTGTACGGGCAGGGCATCTCCACCGCGGCCTTCGGCGCGCGGGCGCTGCGGGCCGCCGTGCTGCACCACGGCATCGGCCACGCGGGCGCCCGGGAGGCGCGCCGGGGCGTGGCCCGGGCGGCGGCCGACGCCTGGCTGATGTCCAGCAGTGAGGACGTCCGGTTCCCGACCACGGAGGGCGGGCCGTCGGGTTCCACCGTCCGGATCCAGCACCGCTATCTGGACCGGGTGATCGCCCGGGCCGCGGTCGACCACGGTGTCTGCGCGGCGTTCGTCGCGGTGATGTCGCTGACCAGGCCGCCGACATCGCTGTTCCATCCGAAGGTGCTGTGGTCGGTGCTCCGCGGGCGGTGAGGCGCGGCGCGAACGCGAGCGCCGGCGTCGTACGGCGAGCCGCGGGAGACCTGCCGTCAGCGCCGCACCGCGGTGAGGTAGCCGGTGTGGGACGGCCCGGTGACCGGGCGCCCGTAACGGGCGGCGACGGCGTCGAGCGGGTGGGTCTCGGTAGACCAGCCGTGTCCGTCCAGCCAGTTCGCGGTGTCCGGCCCGAGGCCGCCCCGCCACAGTGAGGTGATGTGCGCGAGCGACGGGTCGTCCAGCGCCGTCGTGCCGGTGCGGGCGCGCTCCAGAGCCAACCTGCTTCCAGGGCGGGAGAGTTCGCCGACGGCGCCGAGCAGCGCGGCGGCCTGCTCGGCGGTGAGGTAGACCAGCAGCCCCTCGGCCAGCCAGGCGGTCGGCTCGGCCGGGTCGAAGCCGGCCCCGCGCAGCAGGTCCGGCCAGCGTGGGTCCAGCAGGTCGGCGGGCAGCGCGGTGCGTTCACAGCGCGGCACCGCCGCAAGGCCGGTGAGCACGCCCTCCTTGAACTCCAGCACCGGCGGCAGGTCCAGCTCGTACAACCGGGTGCCGGACGGCCAGGACAGCCGGTAGGCGCGGGTGTCGAGACCGGCGGCCAGCAGCACCACCTGCCGGCAGCCGGCGGCGAGCAGGTGGTCGTCGTAGAAGCGGGTGCGGATCACCGTCTGGAACCGCAGTGCCTTCGCCAGCGCGCTGGCCGGCTCGGGCCGCCCGCCGGGCCCGGCGGGCCCTGTCGTACTCGCCGCCGGATGCTGCGGCTCGCCCGAGGCGGCGACGAAGGCCGCGGCGTACGGATCGTTGAACAGGCCCTGCGGGCGGGCACTTTCGAGCGCGCGCACCCCGGCCACGGCCAATGCCGTCCGCGACACCGCGCTCATGGGTTGCGAGGTCGTCATACCGGCCAACGGTACAGCCACGCGCGGCCCGGTGGGGGTCCACCCGAGGTGACTTCCCGGCACCTCGGCCACTTCTGACGGTAAGTCAGGTGTAGGTGGCCGTCGTGCGGACCTCGCCGAACCGAGGGAAGATCCGCTCGACGGTGAAGTCGTGCTCGTCGGCGGCGAATCCCGACATCGCGTCGGCGACGAACTCCAGCTCGTAGCCGTGATCGCTCGCGGCCCGCGCGGTGGACTCCACCCCCATGGTGGTGATCAGGCCGGCGAGCACCAGCGTGTCCACGCCGAGAGCGCGCAACCGGTCGTGCAGGTCGGTGCCGTGGAACGCCCCGACGGTGCGCTTGACGAGGGTGAGGTCGCCGGGCCGGACCAGACCGTCGACGAAGCCGCTGCCGGGCGGCTGCTCGGCCACGTCGGGCCGGTCCACCCGTACCAGCACCACGGGGCGACCGTTCGCCCTGAACGCCTCGGCCAACCGGCGGCAGCGCGCGACCACTTCCGCACCTGAGTGCGGGGCGACGGGCACGGCGACGATGCGGGGCATCAGATCGATGAGAATCAGCGCGGAGGTCACACCGAGGATCGTAGGGGCGGCCGGGGCGGTCGGGCCCCGGCCCGCCGTCCCCGCACAGCGCCGAAGCAGAGCACCGAAGCACAGCACCGAGGGCGCCGGACGCGGCGGCTACGGTGCCAGGAGCCTGCCCAGTCGAAGGCGAGGGAGCCGCCCCAGTCCAGGCCGACCAGGACGACGTCCGTCAGGCCGAGCGCGCCGAACCAGGCGTCGAGGCACCGGGCGTGGTCGGCTACTGTTTCGGCCGACCGCCGCCGACGGGGCGCCGCCGCCCGCAGGCTCACGCACCTGCCGGCCGGGGTCTGGGCCGACTCAGAGCGCTCGACCGGGACGGAGCGGCGAGCCGCCGGCGGGCACGGCGGGGCGCGCGGCGGGCACAGCGCGGCAACGGCGGGCCTGCGGAGCCGGGCCGTCGCGCCGCGCGGGGCCAGGTGCGACATTCGAAGGGAGGAGTGTGATCGCCCCAGCTCCGGAGGTGGACACGACGGGCAGCGTCCTCGTCACCGGCGGTACCGGTCATCTGGGCCGCGATGTCGTCACCCTGCTGAAGTCGGGCAACCGCGTCCGCGTCCTCGCCCGCACACCCGGCAGCGACCCGCAGGTGGAGTGGGTCCGCGGCGATCTCGCCACCGGGGAGGGCGTCGCGGAGGCGGTCCTCGGTGTCCGCACCGTGGTGCACGCGGCCACCCTCTCCCCCGCCGCCCGGCGCGGCTATCTGCTGCCGACCGACCTGCTGCGCAGCCCGCCCGAGGTCGACGTGCACGGCACCCGCCGGCTGCTGGACGCGGCCTCGCGCGCGGGCGTGCAGCACATCGCGTACATCTCGATCGTCGGCGTCGACCGGCCGAGCGGCCCGTACATGAAGGTCAAGCACAGCGCCGAGGAGCTGGTCCGCAACGGCGGCCTGCCGTGGTCGATCCTGCGGGCCACCCAGTTCCACTGGCTACTGGACCGGATGCTGGGCAAGGCCGCCCGGCTGCCGGTGCTGGCGATGCCCACCGGCCTGGAGGCCCAGCCGTGCGACAGCCGGGACTTCGCCGCCTTCGTCGCGGAGCGCGTCGCGCAGGGGCCCGGCGGGCTGTGCGAGGACTTCGCCGGGCCCGAGCTGCTGACCCTGGGCGAGCTGATCGAGCAGTGGCAGCGCGCCCGCGGCAACGGCCGCCGGCTGCTCAACGTGCCCGTACCGGCGGGTGTCGCCCGGGCGGCCCGCGAGATGACCGCCCCGGGTGGGCGCCGCGGCCGGACGACCTGGTCCGAGTGGCTCAGCACGCACCGCCCGGAGTGAGGAAGGCGACCTTGCCCCGCCTGCCGGCAGCCGTCCCGCAGACCCCGCTGGGATACAATGCGTGACTTCACCGTCACCCGTTGACATCTTCACCCGTGTGCGAGAATCCATGATCCGGCTGTCCCCCCACCACGACTCGCCCGTACCCGCCGCCGGCAGCTGCGGCGCGGGCGGCGGTGCGCTTTGACGCCGTTGCGCTCAGGCGGCTGGCTCACCGGCGCGAAGATGCTGCGGCTCTTCGACCCGCCCCGGGCCGGCGCCAAAGCCGCGCAGGCCCGGCCTGGGCCACGGCCTCCTCACCGGGCGGCCCAGGCCCCGGAGGCGGAGCCGCCGCCCGGCCACCCCGCCCTCGTCGCGGACGGCGCGCTGCTGGCCGAGGTCCGGGAGGACCTGAGGCCGGCCGCCGTCAGAGCCGCCAATCTCGCCCTCGCCGCAGCCCCCCTGCTCGACCACGGCATCCCCTACGTCCTCGCGCCGGACGCCCGCCGGCCCGACGAACCCGAGCGGCACCACATCGCCGTCGCGCTCGAACACCGCGCCGCCGTCCTCGGGGTGCTGGAGAGCACCTACGCCGGCCGCCACGTCTACCTGGAGCCGATCAGCTGGGGCCCCGGCCCCGGGCCGCTGCCGCCCGCCGGCCTCACCGCGGCCGTCGAGCGGTGCGAGCGGAGCGTGCGCCCCGCCGAGGACGGGGGAGCCGAGGACGACGGCACCGCGCAGTCGCAGGCCGCGCAGCAGCGGCTGGTCCGGGGCGTCCGGGTCTTCCGTCCGTTCGTCACCGCCGGGCGGACGCTGCGATACGGGCCGGAGTACGGCTGCGAGATCAAGTTCTGGCGGCCGGCCGGCGACTCCGGCGGCTCGATCATCCCCTACGGCGACACCCGGGCCGGCTGGTGGGTGCCGTCCCTGGAGCCGGCCGCCACCGTGGGCATCGCGGGCGGGCGCCACCCCGTGCCCGCCGCCTTCACCCGGCAGCTGATCGACGACGTCGACTTCCCCATCGACGCCGTGTACACCTGGGTCGACGACACCGACCCGCGCTGGCGCGAACGCCGGGCCCGCCGGGCCGCCCACGCCGGGGCGGGCGCCGCCGGCCCCGGGCACGGCACGGAGGAGCAGCGCTTCCGCAACCGCGACGAACTGCGGTACAGCCTGCGTTCGTTGGCGATGTACGCACCCTGGATCCGGCACGTCTTCCTGGTGACGGACGACCAGGTCCCCGCCTGGCTGGACACCGCGCACCCGGGCCTGACCCTCGTCAGCCACCGCGAGCTCTTCGGCGACCCCGACCTGCTGCCGGTCTTCAACTCGCGGGCTATCGAGTCCCAGCTGCACCGGATCGAGGGGCTCGGCGAACACTTCGTCTACTTCAACGACGACATGTTCCTGGGCCGCGAGGTCGGCCCCGGCTTCTTCTTCCAGAGCAACGGAGCGGCGCGGCTCTTCCAGGACGACATCATCCCGCCGGACCCGACCCGGCCCGAGGACGACTCGTACATCGCCGGGCAGAAGAACACCCGGGACGCCGTCGCCGGACGGTACGGGCGCTGCCCCACCCGGACGTTCAGCCACGCCCCGAGGTCCGCGCACCGCAGCCTGCTGCGTCAGAACGCGCGGGACTTCGCGCCCGAGCTGCGGCGGACGGCGGCGGAGGCGTTCCGCTCGCTGCGCAGCCTCTCCCCGCTCACCCTCTACGGGTACACCGCGTACCTGGCGGGGCGGGCGGTGTTCGCGGACGCCGACGAGGTCTTCGTCGACATCGGAGACCCGCAGTCGCTGCGGCGGCTGCCCGAGCTGATCGCGGAACGCGGCCCCGCGGTCTTCTGCCTCAACGACGTCACCGCCGGCCTGATCGATCCGGCCGACCAGGAGAGCGCCGTACGCACCTTCCTGACGGCCCGGTTCCCCGTCGCCGGGCCATTCGAGAAGCAGGACCCGGACGCCGGGTACCCGCCGGCGGAGCTCCCGCACGCCGAGCATCCGCCCGCCCGGCGCCCGGCCGGGGACGCACTCTCCGCGCCACGGCCGGCCGGCGCCGGCGAGGGAAGCCGGACGGCCGCCACCGCCGGCTGACCGGACGGCGGCGCCCGCGCGCCCTTCTCGTGCCCATCGCGCGGCGGAGCCGGGCAGCCGTCCCGGACCGTACGGGTGTTTCGGCGCGGCCGGCCGAGTGAGCGGGTGGGTGTCGTTCGGGCCACGGCGTCGTTCCCGGCCCCACCGTGTATCGCAGCTGCCCCTGGGCGGTCACGCTCCGCGGCCCGGATCAGGGCCGCACGCACACGACCGGCCCAGAGCCTCCGTCACACCCCGCCGGCGGTGCGCGCCCGGCGTCCGGTACAGCGATAGGAGTGACATGTCCGAGGTGGAGAATCCGCCCGCACGAAGAACCCGCCGGTCCCTCCGCAGGCCCGCAGCCGTGGTCGGCGCCGTACTGGCCGCGCTGCTGATCCCCGGCGGCTGGCAGGGCGCCCAGGCCGAATCCCGGGACATCCGGCCCAACGTCCCGGGCACGGTGCTCTCCTGGGGGACCAACGTCCAGGGCCAACTGGGCGACGGCACCACCGTCGTGGAGAGCCTCACCCCCGGCCGGGTCTGCGGATCCGCCCCGTGCATCAACCCCTTGCAGGACGTGGTCAGTGTCTCGGCCGGCTTCGACTTCACGCTGGCGCTGCGCTCCGACGGCACCGTCGTCGCCTGGGGGGACAACTTCACCGGCCAGCTCGGGAACGGCAGCACCAGCCCCACCCCCGAGCTCACCCCGGTGGTGGTCTGCAACGTGGGCGCGACCGCGCCCTGCGCCGGAGACCCGCTGACCAACGTGGTCGCCGTGGCAGCCGGCAGCACCAACAGCGCGGCGCTGCGGGCCGACGGCACGGTCGTCACCTGGGGCTTCGGCGGCAACGGTGAGCTCGGCAACGGCACCAGCCCCTTCACCGCCCAGACCACCCCCGTGCAGGTCTGCAACGTGGGCGCGACCGCCCCCTGCCCCACCAACCCGCTCACCGGTGTCGTCGGCATCTCCGCGGGCAACTCCTACGTCGAGGCGGTCCGCACCTCCGGCCGGGTGGTCGGATGGGGGCTCAACACCATCGGCCAGCTCGCCGACGGCACCAGCACCAACCGGAACACCCCCGTACCCGCCTGCGACGTCGGCCAGACCGCGCCCTGCACCGCGTTCCTGAGCGGGATCACCTCCCTCGCCTCCGGCGACGCCCACACCGTCGCCCGGGCCGCCGACGGCACCGCCCGGGCCTGGGGCGTCAACGGCTTCGGCGCGCTCGGCAACGGCACCACCACCTTCTCCCCAGTCCCGGTCAAGGTCTGCGCGCAGGGCGCGACCGCGCCCTGCACCAGCTTCCTCACCGGTGTCGCCGGTGTCGCCGCCGGCGACGACCACAGCGCCGCGGTGCTCACCGACGGCACCGTCCGCACCTGGGGCGCCAACAGCGACGGCCAGCTCGGCGACGGCACCAACACCGACCGCAGCACCCCGGCCCAGGTCTGCGCGCCCAGCGCGACCGCGCCCTGCACCAACTTCCTCACCGGCATCACCGCCGTCCGGGCGGGCGACGACCGGACCCTGGCGCTGCGCGCCGACGGCGGCGTACGCGCCTGGGGGAACAACGAGCACGGCGCGCTCGGGGACGGCACCGTCTCCGACCGGAACAGGCCGATCCGGGTCTGCGCCATCGGTGAGAGCGCGCCCTGTGCCCGGCTCCTCGAAGGGGCGAGCGACATCTCCACCGGGAGCAGCACCGATGCCGGCTTCAGCCTGGCGATCGTCCGCGACACCGCCGCCGTCCGGCCGCTCGCCGACCTGGCCCTCTCCCTCAGCGCCAGTCCGGAACCGCTGTACTACGGCAAGCCGCTGACGTACCAGATCACCGTCCAGAACTTCGGCCCGAGCGAGGCCAAGGACGTGGTCTTCACCGACACCCTGCCCGAGAACGCCCGCTTCGTCAGCGCCTCGACCGCACAGGGCAGCTGCACCACGCCGCCCGCCGGCTCCACCAACTCCGTCACCTGCTCGCTGGGCACCATTGCCGCCGACAGTCAGAGCACCAGCACCATCGTGGTGAAGGCCGTCGCGAACAACGGCGAGGAGATCGTCAACACCGCCCGGGTCAGCAGCTCCACCACCGACCTCAACCCGAACAACAACAGCGCCACCATCAGCACCCCGGTGCACTGACGCATCAGCAGCACTGCAGGGGCACGCCCACCGGGCCTTCCGGGCGGGCGTGCCCCTGCCCCGTGCCCGGGCTCCTGGAGCAGACCGGGTGGCCGGCCTGCGGGAGACCGAAAGGCTTGCCGGGTGGGGACCGAAAGGTCCCGGGGTGCGGGCCGCAGCGCTTGCCCGGCGCGCGTGGGCGCTGGTGGAATCGGTACCGGGCCGCCCTTCCCGTGGTCGGCCGCGCCGCACAGCCGACATCTGCCGGCGGACGTGCTCCTGGCGGACATGCTGCCGGCGGACGTACGGCCCCTCCCTCACACACGGCGACACGGCAGGCCGCAGCGAGCACCGCCGGCCCGGCGACCGAACACCTCGAAGACGTACGAAGACGTACAAGGAGAGCGCGTTGAAGAAGTACCCCTCGGAGCGGCCCACGGCGGAGCGGGGCGGCCCCACCCGCCCGGTTTCGCCGGCCCGCCCCGCCCGGCACCTGGCGATCGCGATGGCGCCGTCCGGGCCACCGCGCGCCGCGGTCGCCGCCGGCGGCGACCGCCCCCCGGCCGGCGCCGGCCGCTCGCCCCGCCGCTCGCCTGCCCGCTGGTTCGCCCACGGCAGGCACAACGTGTCGTACCTGTGCGTGGACCGGCACGTGGAGGCGGGCCACGGCGAGCGCGTCGCCATTCACTTCGAGGGCGCGCCCGGCGACAGCCGTGCCATCACCTACAGCCAGCTGAAGGACGAGGTCTGCCGGGCCGCGAACGCGCTGCGCGAGCTGGGCGTCGGCACGGGAGACCGGGTGGTGATCCACCTGCCGGCGCTCGCCGAGACCGTCATCGCCATGCTGGCCTGCGCCCGGATCGGCGCCGTGCACCTGCTCATCCGTACCGCCGCCGGCGCCCACCCGGACGAGCTGGCGGGCGCGCGGCTGGTCATCACGGCCGACGGGAGCCATCACGACGGCGGCGCCGGCCCGTTCGGAGCGAGCGTCGCCGACGTCCTCGCGGCCTGCACCCGGGCGGAGCACGTGCTGGTGGTGCGCCGCACCGGCCGCCCGCTCGCCCCGAGCGACGAACGCGCCCTGTGGTGGCACGAGGTCATCGCCCGTCAGCCCGGCCGGCTCGCGCCCGAGCCGTACGACGCCCGGCATCCGCTCTTCACCCTGGCGCCGGGCGGGCCCCGCGGCTCGGGCGAGTTCCTCACCCGGGCCGGCTGCCTCCACCGGGCGGTGTTCGACCTGAGGCCGCAGAGCGACGTGTACTGGTGCACCGCCGACCTGGCCTCGGAGAGCGGCCACTCCTTCGTCGGGTACGGTCCGCTCGCCAACGGCGCCACCCAGGTCATCTACGAGGGCGCGCCGGACACCCCGCCGCAGGATCGGTTCTGGCAGGTCATCAAGAAGCACCGGGTCTCCGTCCTCCACACCGCGTCCGACGCGATCCGCAGCTACCTGCGGTGGAGCGAGGAGGCAGCGGGCGGGTTCGACCGCTCCGGCCTGCGCGTCCTGGCCGCGATCGAGGAGCGGCCGGGCCCGCAGATGTGGATCTGGCGCCGCGAGCACGTGGGGCCGACGGCCGGCTGGGAGCTGCGGGCGTACCCCACCGGGTGGCCGGCCTCAGCCCTCGGCTGAGGCCGGGCGTACCCCTACCGGACCGAAAGGTTTGGCCCGGCCTACCGAAAGGTCCAGGCCAATGGTGCGGTGGACGGCTCCGGACGGAGCATCATCGATGTCGCAGAACCCGCACGTGGGAGGGGCCACCCTCCCGGATGAACGAGTACCTAGGAGTCACTGGTGAGCAACGAGAGCCTGGCCAACCTGCTCAAGGAGGAGCGGCGCTTCGCCCCGCCCGCGGAGCTCGCCGCAGCCGCCAACGTCACCGCGGCCGCC
>NZ_JBITGZ010000030.1:0-76676 GCF_044457565.1 Kitasatospora sp. NPDC050543
GCGCCGGGTGCGTTCTCGAAGGCGGGGTGGGCGCGCCGGGGGCGCGTGCGGGTCGGCGCGCCCGACTGTGGGGCGCGCCGGGTGCGTTCTCGAAGGCGGGGTGGGCGCGCCGGGGGCGCGTGCGGGTCGGCGCGCCCGACTGTGGGGCGCGCCGGGTGCGTTCTCGAAGGCGGGGTGGGCGCGCCGGGGGCGCGTGCGGGTCGGCGCGCCCGACTGTGGGGCGCGCCGGGTGCGTTCTCGAAGTTGGACGCAAACCGGGCTCCTGCTCGAGACTGGTCTGACTGGCAGTCAGATGTATCAGTCTTGGCTTGCCAGGTGATCCCGCCGAAGATGGGGTGTGGGCCCGGCCTGCGCCCCCTTTTCTCAAACACCAGCCACCCCATAGTCTGATTCTACCGAAAGTGCGATCCGATTGTTTCAGACTTCGCCTGTAAGGACTTCCCGCCGCTGGACCTAAAGGGACTGGGCGCGGAGGATGTAGACGCGTTCGTCGCGCAGGACAATCATGTACCAGAAAATGCCGTCTTCGACGTCAGCGGTTTTCATTCTCTCGCCGGGCCCCTGATAGGTGGTGCCGTCCAGGTAAAGCGCTGCGGCGGCGCGGACGATCTCGTCGGCCTTCTTCTCGACCTGGGCGACGAAGGCGAGCGGTGCGCCGGCTACGACGCCTTCCTCGTCCGGGTTGTACTCCCATACCCAGGTCATCCGCGCACCGCTTCGGCGGCGGCGTTGACAATGGCTCCGGCGAGGGCGGCCTGCTGCCTGCGCTCCTCCGGCGTCTGAGCGTGGTTGGCGAGGTACTCGGCGCGGTGCAGCTCGGCGAGTGTCTCCGGGTGGCGCGCGATCTCAATGTCCACCGCCCACTTCGTGGTGAAGCGCAGCAGGGGCTTGAGGCTCTGGCGCTCCACCGCCTCCGTCATGGCGAGTGCCTGGTCTGCGGTCATCTCGGTCAGTCGGTGCGGGAGGAGGGCCGCCACAGCCTCGTACAAGGCCAGGGGCGTTCGGGCGGGCCGCGGGATCAGCTCCGGACCATGGATCGGCTGAACGCTCATCGATTCCTCCCTCTCAAGTACCCAGGACACCGTACGACAGCCAGCGCGCCGAGAGGTGGGTGCACGGCTTTTCGGGGAGGGGCGGCCGTCCGGCCCCCACCCCGCCCCGCCGCGCCGTAGGGCGGGACGCAGACCCGGGCTCCGGCCTGCGCCGACACCCACCGTCCAGCCCTGACCGGCTGTCAGTGATGCTCCAGACCCGGCCGCTTCGCGGCCGCGGCCGCAGGCGTAGTGTGCCGGCTGTGATCGAACTGAATTTCCGAGTGAAGGACCGGAATCGTCCGGTGAAGTCGTACGTGGTGCTGGCCGTTGTCGTCCTGGTAGCCGAGGGGCTCGCCGCGTTCGTCCGGCTCGGCGCGGTGGGCTTCTCCTGGCTGGCGGGCGGGACCATCACCCTCCTCGCCCCGCTTCTCTTCCTGTCGTACCGGAGCTGGAGCCGGGTCGGGGCCGACGGAATAACCATCTGTTGGGGCCTTGGGCATGGCCGCACCTACCCGTGGCGCGAGATCCGGTGGATCGACGTGCGCGAGACCAAGGGCCAAGGCTCGTCGTCGCACGCGGTCCGGATGTTCCTGGAGGGCGGGCGGCGTCGTTCGTTGCCCGGGCTCTACCGCAGTGCCATGCATCCCACCCCCGACTTCGACGAGCAGTTCCAGCGGGTCGTCAACTGGTGGGAGCTGAGCACGGACCACGCCGCACGGGTCCAGCCCCCAAAGCAGTTCCGGGACCGGCTGACTCCCACCGTGCTCGGCCTCGTCGTCGTACCCGCCATCACTGTCGTCGTCACGGCCGTCGCTCTCGTGGTCCTCGCGCCGCACTAGGGTCTCTCCCGACAGGCCCGGCGCTGATCCGAGCGTGCAGACCATCCAGGCCCGCAGCCCAGCCCTCCACCTCGTCAACCGTGACATCCCCACCCATGGCTGCTCAACGGACGACTTTCGAGCCAGTCACATCAACTGCGGCTGCAGTGCTAATCGGGTCTGAGTTGCGGATATCACTTCCCCGCAGGCGGGTTTGCTTGGGGTGGTATCGCGTGACTCGCGGGCCCGGGGAAAGCGCATTTAGTCTTCGGTGGCGTTCCGGGCGGGCCCTTGTGAACGAGTAGCGCTCTACTGTCGATCGGCTTTCGACTTCGCCTCTGGGGAATGGCATCCAGGAATGGGCGGCGGGTACCATGACGTGAGGGTCGCGGTACCCGTCAGCGGGTGATTTCTGGGCTAATTCGAGCTGCGGACGGGCCATTGCCTGGCGTGGAGTTGGCGCATTTCCCACCAGGGATCGTTCAACTGCCCCTTGCGGGCTTGGCGCTCTTCGGCGCGGGTGGGCTTGGGCAGGAGGAGCCTGCCCAGTCCGTTGTTGAGGCGGTGACTCTGGCAGGAGGGGCACTCCAGAGCGTCGGCGGGGGCTTCCTTGGTCAGTTCCTGGCCGGAGCCGAACGCGCCGCCCAGAGGGCCCTTGCAGGTCCAGCAGGGCCAGCGCTTGGCGTGGGCGTCGCGGACGGCCTGCTGCTTCTCCTCCCGCTCGGCCTTCCATGCCTTGTTCCGGCAGTCTCCGCAGAGCTCGGTGCCGTCGCTGGGCCTGCCGTGCTTGATCTCGTCCTGGCGGCGGTTGCAGCCGGGGCAGCGGGTGGCCTCCAGCCGCTTCTCCAGGGCTTCGTGGGCGGCCTGGTCCTCGGCGTCGAGGCGGGCCTGGACGCGGGCGCGGTACTCGGTGTGGGCGAGGGCGTCGTCGAGGGTCTGCCACTCGTTGGCGCCGAAGCGCCACCAGATCGCGGCGTGCGGCCCGTGTTCCTTCAGCTGGTCGAGGTGGCAGGCCAGGATCGGGATCCGCTTGCTGAAGTCGAGCGGGGCGAGGCGCGGCGGTGCCCAGTGTTGGACGGTGAGGTCCTTGACCTTGTTGAGGAGGTTGTTGAGTCCTCGGGGGCCGGCGCCGCCGAGGACCAGGGCGATGGGCGGCAGGCTGTCGGAGCCGGCCATCATCGGGTACTTGCGCCGCCAGGTCTTCAGCTTCTTCGCTTCGCTGTGGTGCCCGTCGTGCTTCGGGTCGTTGTAGGTCAGGGCGAAGTACTCGGCGTACCGCTCGAACTTCGCGGCGATGAACTCGGGTGTCTCGTTGTGGAGGTCGACTTCGACCAGGAGCACGGGCACGCCGTCGGCGGGCGCGGTGAGGACGGCGTCGGCAAACTGGTTGCGCTCGCCCGGCAACGGGTGCGGTGCCTCGGTGATCCAGTCAGCGATCGTGCCGATCGGCTCGCCGGGGGTGGCCGGGCTGGTGAACGCCACGATGGTGTCGTTGACCGCCATGGCGTGCGGGGCCCCGGTGGCGCGGCCGACCGAGCGGGCCCGCCCGCCGATCTTCCGCTCCGAGGGCAGCGTGGACTTGGCCGCATCCAGGCCGAGGTCGGTCAGCCCCCAGATCACCGCCCCGGCCCCCGGCGGCCGGACGGGCCGGCGCTTCGGCGGGCGCACCGGAGCGGGCCCAGCCGCCTCGTCGCCGCTGTCGGCCGGCTCCGGCTGCTTCGGGATGCCGGAGGTGGTGCCGCGCTGCTCGGTCAACTTGTTCTTCGCGAGATCTCGCAGCCCCGAGGCGACCGTGTTCGGCTTCTCGTGGTCGGGCTGGGCCAGCCGCCAGACCTGCTTGACCGTGGCGACCTTCAGCACGCCCAGCACCTGGAGCACGCTGTGGCGCAGCGGGCCGGTGGATCCGTTGGGGTAGGCCTTGGCGCGGACGAAGTTCGTGCGCTTCTTCGCCGCCGGCTGTTCGGCGGGCTCCTGGTCCTGGCTCATCGCTGCTGCTCCCCGTGTCGGTGATCTTCCGTCTCTCCTTCGATACCTCATGCCACCGACAGCCCGGCCCGGCGCCCGCCGCCATCCCCGCCCCATCACCCAGCCCGATCACCGAGCGGGCAGGCCGACAGGCCAGAAGGAGAAGGGCCAATCAGCGGCCCTGGAGCGCGCAAACCCCGCACGCCCCAGAACCGCCAACCACAACTACCAACAGACAAGGGCACAGAGGGGTTGCCGGGGTTTCGGCAGACCTTGGATTCGGCGCCTGACCTGCGGAAACTCCCCTGCTTCGGTGTTGACCGGTGGTCGGGGAGCTGGAGGGGGAACAGGTCGGGGAACAGGAGGGGGGAATCCTGGGCCCTCCGAAGGGCTCTAGCGGGGCGAAATCACCGCTGCCGGGCTCCCGGCCAGCGTACCCGTGCCGGGGCCGGCGGACACCGTTTCCGCTCGGCTGCGCGGCCTGGTGGGGCGTCAGGCGAGCAGCCGGCCGGTGCCTGCCACCGTCGGGTCCGGAACCGGTTTGGGCGCCGGGGCGGGGCGCAGCCGGGTGGCCGGCGGTGGGGTGCGGGCGGCGGCGAGGTGCTGGGGGATGACGGCGGCCAGGCCTTAGGCGGCCTCCAGGAGGAGCGGGTCCTCGCCGGGGGACGGTCTGTTGGCGGATCGCGTACCGACGCGGGGCGGCCCCAGGGCGGCTGCTGGCGGCCCTGGGGGCCGAGGGCGCGGCCAGGGCCGGGACCGAGACCGCGGCGGCCGGAGGGGTGCTCACGCCCCGTTCAACGAGTCGGGTCCGCCGCGGTGGCGGCCGGCGCCCCGCTCGGAACCATCACGCGGGCGTACGGGCTCCCGAGGTACGGCTTCGCTGGCGCTCGGGGTCGCTCAGGGAAGTTGTCGGCGTTCCCGAGGCCCCTTGTCCGCGCCTGTGACCTGGCACGTCGGCGCCGATCTGCTCGCGGGGAAGGGGACCTGAAACGGGACCCGAAAGGGGATCTCAAAGAGGACTCCGAATGGGACTCCCGTCGGCGGTGGTCGGCATCAGCCCGCCCGCCGGCCGCCCGCGCGCAGCCGCCACACCTCCAACGCCAGGGCGTACAAAGGACACCCTGAGTACTGCAAACGGCACCATCATCGAGACCGGCACAGACTCCTACCGCCTCGCCACGAGCACGAGCTGAGCAGCCCGCCAAGGCCGGCTGACCGCAGCCTACGTTCCTCGGCGGCCAGCCGTCCTGGCGGACGGCTGGCCGTCCCGCGTTCGCGGTGTCCTTGGAAAAGGTCTCAAGAATCGAGCACGGCGGCGACGCCCTCGATCTCGACGAGTTGGTCCTTGTAGCCGAGCACGGTGACGCCCATCAAGGTGCTGGGGACGTCATGGTCAGCGAACAAGTCCCGGACTACCTGCCAGGCAGCCACCAGGTCCTCCCGCCGGGCCGATGCGACGAGGACCCGGGTACTGATGACGTCCTGCAGTGACGCACCTGAGGCAGAGAGAGCGGCCTGCATGTTCTCCATGGCTTTCGCTGCCTGGCCTGCATAATCCCCGATCGCTGCTGTGGAGCCGTCATCGTTCAGCGGACACGCCCCAGCGAGGAAGATCAGGCGTGACTCGGCGGGCGCAGTGGCCGCGTAGGCGTACTCGGCGACGTCGGACAGGGAGGCGGAGCGGATCAAAGTGATGGCACGAGCCACGGTTGTCGGGTCCTTTCCCATCGGATGTTGAGCGCGGACATCCTGCCAACGACCAGTTGGCTTCCGCCTTCCCTTTTTCTCGCCGCCCCACGGCAACGCCGTCATTTCTGCTCGACATTCCCGCACCGGATGATCACCGACTGACTCCGGAACCCATCAAGAAACGCTGTTCGTAGAGATCAACGTAGCCACGGAGAGCGGTTGTCCCCTGCTCTGATCTGCGGCATCAAGGTGCCCGAGGGGCTATCTCGATGCAACCTCCGAGGCAACCTCCGGCCAACCAGCTGAGCAGCGGCCTGGCGGGTGGTCAGCTGTGCCTGGACTCGATAGTTGGCCAACGGGACGGCCTTGTTGGCCAGACGGGACACCTTGGTTGGCCAGGCACGCGGCGATCGGCCGACGAGCGGGCCGATTAGGCTGCGGCGGTGACTCTTCAGCCGCCCCGTCCTCTCACCCCCGAAGCCGCCCAGGCTCTTCACCGCCTGCACGGCGCCGACCTCGCGCCCGGCCTGAGCGAGCAGGAATTGGACGCGGTGGAGGCACGGTTCGGCTTCCGGTTCGCGGCCGACCACCGGGTCTTCCTGGCAGCCGGCCTCCCTCTTGGCAAGGGCTGGCCCAACTGGCGCGACGGTGAGGGCCCCGGCGCACTGCGCGACAGCCTCGGCTGGCCGGTCGAGGGCACGCTCTTCGACGTTCGCCACAACAGCTTCTGGCACCCGGCGTGGGGCGAGCGACCGGAGCAGCCGGAGGCCGCCGTCCAGATCGCGGAGACCTTCCTGGCCGACGTCCCCCAGCTCGTCCCGGTCTTCGGCCACCGCTACCTACCGGGAGCCCCCGGGCAGTTCGGACACCCCGTCCTGTCGGTCTACCAGACCGACATCATCTACTACGGGGCCGACCTCACCGACTACATCCGTCACGAGTTCGCCGGCCTGCCGGCCCAGCTCGACGACGCCCGGGCCACCGTCCCGTTCTGGTCGTACGTCCTCGGGGAGAACAACGGCATCCCCAGACCGGCCACCTACACGACGCCGTACGACCCCTACGCCCGCACCACAGAGGAGGCGCTCACCGACCTGCGGATGCTGGCCCTCGAACGCTCCCTGGGACGACACGTCAGTGCCGACCGGCTCATCCAGGCCGGTCTGGTCGCCCTCGTTCTGGACGTCGACACGCCCTCACTGCGGCTGCTCGCCGGGCTCGGACGCTCCGAGGAACCGCAGGCAGCGGGACTCTTCGACCAGGTCATGGACGAACTCGGTCTGCTGGCCGGCCTCCCTGTGGAGGAGTCCGAGATCCGCTGGGAGCTCGCTCACTGGTGGCTCACCCTGATCGTGAACGACAGCATCCACCCGGCCACCGGCGCTGACCTCCTGGGCCACGAGGCATGGGCACCGCTCGGCTATCCCGAAGCGCTGCACTCGATCGCCAGCGACGGCGCCGAGTACGAGAACTGGATCCCCGCCTTCGCCGACTCGTTGGAGACCATCACCGCGAGGATCATCGCCGAGGCCACGCGACTGCTCACCGGCCCCTGGCCACCGCTCTCCTGACCCACTGCACCACCGAGACGTCTTCATCTGCACCAACAGCTGGCCAACAAGACTGTTCCGTTTGGCCAACTATCGAGTCCAGGCACATCAGCGCGGGTTTGGGTGCTGCCAGGCGCCGGCGGGCAGGGCCTTCGGGCCGCTGTCGCGGTGGGCGGCCTGGAGGGCGGCGATCGCGGTCAGGGCGGTGGGGTGGAGGGCGACCTGGTGGTGGCGCGGCTCGCGGACGAAGTGGTCCGGCCGGCCGGGGCCGCCGTGGAGGATCGCCGCCCACTGGGGGACGTCGTGGATGCCGGCCTCGACCCAGCCGACCGGTCGGCCGTGGTGGAGCAGGACGTGGACCTTGCGGGCCTGGGGCCCGACGGCGTCGAGGTCGCGCCACATGGTGCGGGCCCAGCCGTCCGCGAGCGGGCGCACCCACTCCCACGGCCCGTACCGCTCGGCCGGCCGGGCGGGCACCTCGGCCTCGCGCCGGCGGCCCACGAGTTCACGCCAGCGCTCTTCCGCCGACTGCTCCGGGGAGCGGCCACCAATGCTTTGACCTGCGGCATCAAGGTGTGCCGGGGGCGGCGCGTCACGGTCTGCGTCACGAATACCCGGCCCGGGAACAGCGTCGGCGGCCGGGTCGGCGGCGAGGGTGGCGGCGGTCTCGGCTTCGGGGCCGGCGGCGACGGCGCCGCGGTGACGGTGGTGGAGCTCGGCCTGCTGGAGGATCCGGGCGAGGACGTCGGGCAGCACCTGGTGGAGCAGCGCGAGCGCCTGGTCGGCCTCGGCCGCGGTGTCGGCCTCCAGCGTGTGGAGGTAGTCGTGGACGGCGTTGTCGACGTCCTCGGCCAGGCTCACCAGTTGCTCGGCCACGGTGCCGGTCGGGGCGGTCCAGGGCAGCACCGGCAGCAGGGCCGGGGCGGGGCTGGCCGCGGTCGTCGGCGCCGCACTCAAGCCGGTGACCGAGCCGGAGCCAGGTGCCGGGAGCGGTGCGGTGACGACAGGGGCCGGTGCGGGCGTCGGCGCCGCTGACTTCCGTCGGCGCCTGTACGCCGCCGAGCGGCAGTTCGTGTCGCAGTACTGCGGCTGGCGGCCGCGCCTGCGCTCGCCTGCGGCGAGTGGCTTCCCGCACGCCAGGCAGTGCGGGACGTCCACCGGGCCCACCTGGTCAGGAATCACAAGATCAGGCTACGGGCGGCAGCGGACATCGTGACGCCTTGATCGTGATTTCGTGACGGCCAACCTGTTGCGCGACCCCGTCACGCCCCCGCCCCGCTGCGCCCGTCGCCGTCGCGTCACGCCCGGGGCCGGTGAGCCCGGCGCAGGCCCGGCCGCCTGGCAGGGATTCAGCTACCGTGAGTTCAGTCCTGTATCTCTACGTAAGGATTGTCGATGCCGTACTCACCGCTGCTGGTCAAGCCGATGAAGGACGAGCTGACCGCGATCGGCTTCACCGAACTGCTGAGCGCCGAGGACGTCGACCGGGCGATGGAGGAGGCCAAGAGCGGCATGACCCTGGTCGTCTTCAACTTCGTGGACGGCTGCGCGGCCGGCATGGCCCGCCCCGGGGTCCGCATGGCCCTAGACAACGGATCCAAGCGCCCCAACCGGCTGCTCACCGTCTTCGCCGAGCAGGACCTCGAAGCCACCGCCCGGATGCGCTCACACCTCGCCGACATCCCGCCCTCCCAGCCCTCCATCGCCCTCTTCAAGGACGGCGAACTCGTCCACTTCCTCCCCCGCCACCGCATCGAAGGCCGCGACGCCCAAGCCGTGGCCGACGACCTCACCGCCGCCTTCGACGAATTCGGCCAGTAGTCCCGCCCCCACTAGGCCCTGCGGCCCCACAGCACCAGCCGGCCCCGGAGCGCCACGCGCCCGGGGCCGGACTCGTCGACGCCTCTGATGGTGGCGCCGGACCGTCCTGGCTCAGACGAGCCGCCGGCTCAGCGCCACGTGCAGGAGCGAGAGCGCGTACTGCGGCTCGGCGGCGAGCACGGGCTGGCCGTCGTCGGCGTCGATGACGAGGCGCCCGTCGATGAACGTCCCCCAGCCGTTGCGGCCCTGGCGGCCCTCGCGGACCTCCTCCACCCAGCCCACCAGGCGACGGCCGAGGTCTCGGACGGCGAACACCCCCGGGTCCGCTTCCCAGCCCTCCACCAGCAGGGTGGCGTTCTCCGCGCTCCAGGTACCGGTCGGTGCGCCCAGGCCCCGGGCGAGCGGCGAGCGGGACGTGCGCTCGCCGGCGAGCGCCAGGCGCAGCCGGCCGAGTTCGTCGACAGCCTCGGCGACACCCTCGGCCGTGGCCTCGGCGGCGGGAGCCGCCGGTTGCTCGGGGACGCCGGACGGGGCGCTGCGCAGCACGTCGGGGTGCAGCGCGGTTGCAGAGCCGGGAGCGGGGCCGGCGGATTCGACACGCGAGGAAACGGCGACCCGGGCGGCGGGCGCGGTGGCGGCACGCTCGGGAACAACCTGGTCCCGGGCCGGGACAGCCTCGGGGACGACCTCGCCGGCGGCCGGGACACGCGGGTAGGCAGCCTCGGGGGATTCGACGCGCGTCGGAACGACGTGGTCACGGTCAGGGACAACGCCAGCGGCGGGGCCGGTGGATTCGACGCGCGAGGATTCGACCGAACCGGCGGGCGGCGGCGCAAAGAGTGCGGCGGCCGGAGCCGAGGCGACTGCGGCGGCTGGCGCGGCAGGCAGTGCAGTGGGCTCGGTCTCAGCGGGTGCAGCGGCGGCGCGCTCGGCCCGGCCCCGGGCGGCGGTCATCTCGTAGCGCAGCACGTGCGCCTTGCGCAGCAGACGCTGCGTCGCGCCGGTGACACTGCTTTCCAGCAGCTCCAGCGCCCGGCTGCCGCCCGGGTCCGCCCCACCTTGGCGGGCCTGGTCCAGCTGCTCCAGGAAGCGGGCCGCGATGCGCTGCACCCCGGCGGCGAGCTCCAGCAGTTCCTGGGCGCCGCCGTCGACTCCGGCCGGGATTTCGACGCGCGAGGCAATGAGGGCGTCGGCGATGGCGTCCTGCTGGTCCTCGGTGCGGCGCTTTCGGTACGCCCGGGAGGAGCAGGCCCGGCCGCAGTAGACCGGCCGGCGGCCGGGACCGGCGGCCCGCAGCGCGGTCCCGCACTCCGGGCAGGCCGGCACCGGCGCCTGCGGCTCGATTCCCCGCGCGTCGATTCCGTCGACGGCGGGGTTTCCTCGCGCGTCGATTCCATCGGTAGCCGCGTTTCCCCGCGCGTCGAAACTCTGTTCCATGATCGGGAGGGTAACCGGCACCCCGGACACCGCCGCACCGCACCCCCTTGCGCATGCGCAAGGCCGCCTCCCGACCCCCTTGCGCAGCGCACCGGCCGCTTGCGCAGTGACCCCTCCCGAGGCACTGCGCACAGCCGCGCAGTCACCCGCCTGGACCGGGCGACTGCGTACGCACTCCGCATCCCGGCCTACGCGCCCGGCCGACCTGCCCCGGGCCGAGGACGTTGCCGGGCGACCCGCGGTGGGCGCAGGAGGACCAGAAGCGCCGAACCGCGCCGAACTAACCGGCCGCGGTGAAGGAGATTCCGCCGGGGCCGAGCGGCCTGCGCGCACCGGCGGCGGGCTGCCGGGAAAGGTCGGGTTCCGGAGCCGGCGGCTCCTGGAACAGCGAGCGCTCCACCGGCAGCAGCCGCTCACGACCGCTCTCGGGCTGGTCGGCGGAGGGCTCGGAGAAGGGCTGCCACAGCGGGCGCCGGTCGACGGTCATGATCAACAGTGTGGCAGTCACGACCGCCCCCGGTGACCGAACCAGACGATCCGCCGGTGTCGACGGCCAGTAATCACTGGGGTGCGTGACCTTGATGGCGGTGGTGAGGTTCACCGGCCATGACGAACGTGGACGCCTAGCCGGTGCGCGAGCACGGCGCCGGGGACGAGGACCAGGAGCAACCGGACCGGGAGCGGCAGGCGGTCAACGAGCTGCTGGCCGACGCGGCGCAGGCGGGTCGGCGGGCGGCCGGCTGGGTGCGGGAGCTCGCCGAGCGGCAGCCGGACAACGCCCACCGGGTGGTGCTGTACCGCGCGGCGGCCGCCGTCGAGCTGGCGAGCGGGCGGGAGGTCGTCCCGGGCGGCGACGGCCAGCTGGCCGAGGAGCTGGCCTACGACCTGGCGGCGAACGTGGTCACCGGCAGCCCGTGCGCCCAGGCGCTGCCGGAGCTTGGCGCCGGTGAGCGGGTCGCCCTGGTGGCGGTGTGCACGGTGGCCGCGGCGATGCCCGGCGCGGTGCTGGGCGAGCTGGAGCGCGAGCTGCCCGCCCTCGCCGCCACGATGGAGGCCGCCACCGAGGCCGGCCGGGCCGCCCGCCCGAACACCGGCGACACCGGCCGGACAAAGGAGATCCCTTCACCAGGGGAAACCAGGGGCCGATGACGCAGATGACAGAGGTGACACAGCCCGCCGTGCTGTGTCACCTCTGTCCCAGGTCCGGCGCAGAACGCCTATACGACCGCACCTACTACGAGGCGTTCACCGCCGTCGAGAAGCAGGTCCGACAAGACCTCGCCGCCGGCCGCCAACACCTGGCCGAGGCCGAAATGCAGCGGGCCGCCCGCTCCCGCCGTCGAGGGCACACGACCCCGTAGACCCGCTCCTGCAAGCCCATCCCGAGCTCATCGACGGCATCAGTTATCCAGGGTGGGCTGGTGGTCTTCTGGCATGTGAGGCACGGTGCCCGGTCTCGACATGCCTGAACGGTATATGTGGGTTGCAAGGCATGTTGGGCACCGATCCGCAGGAAACGATTCGACGGAAGCGTCTCGCACAGGAGTCCACGAAGCGGTTCGACCGAACCGCTTCGTGGACTCCTATGCGAACGACCGGCACGGCCGGCTCCAAATGCTCCGGGGCCAAGGCACTCATGCTGCCGTTCGGCCAGAGGCAGCGAAGCGGGCGGGCACACCCGGATTGGCCAGAGGCCAATGCTCAACGTCAGGCACAGCCTCACGTGCCAGAAGAGCGGTTCTGACCTGCGGGATCAGGTGGTTAACCCTCGATAACCCGGGACGCTGACCGAGTCCGTCAAACCAGGGCGCCCGACCGCGTCGCGGGATCAGGCGCTCCGGTCTTCGGCGGTCAGCTCCGACCGGGGCGTGGGCAGAGTGGCGTCCTGACGCTAAACGAGTGAACCTGGAAGAAACGGCACCACGTCCGAATCCGCCACCAGTGCGGACCAGGAAGGAGTCGACATGCCTTTCACTCTCTTACGCGACTTGGGACCCGAGGCAGGTCACGTATTCGTCGCGATGCCGTACGGCAAGAAGAGCCTCGCAGATGGCTCCCAATTTGATTTCGATCAATTCTACAGCCAGTCCCTAAGGCGCGCGATTGAAGATTGTCAACTGATCCCCGAGCGGGCTGATGATATCTACGGGCCGAACATGGTGATGGACGTCGTCTGGCGAGGCCTACAGAGAGCCGAAATCGTTCTCGTTGACTTTAGCTCTCGGGCGCCAAACGTCGCTCTTGAATTTGGCATGGCCTTACTCATAAACAAGCGAATAATCACCTTGGCGCAGGACTTCAACGATGTCCCGAGTGACGTAAGGGGGCTCTACAAGGTCATCACTTACACATCCAATTTTGCCGACGTGCAGAATATGGAGACCGAGCTTGCGAATCAGTTGGCTGAAATTCGCAGCGAGCACATCCCCCCGGAAATGGCGCTAGTTCCCTTCAGCACCGTCACCAATCCCGCTGTGGATCATGTGCCTGTCACCATAGTCGCAGTGCACAAGGAGTTTGCGATTGTCCTCGCAAACGACGGCTCTGGGCGGCGTGGAGTTCTCGGAAATGACGAGGTCGACTACACGAGGATCATTTTCGACATGACGAAAAGATTCGAGGAAGGCCACGTCATTAAGGACGGCGCTTTCGTTCTCGATCTCGATGGTGGTGCAAGGTACACGCTTCTTGCGGGGCAGACCGACCCATGGCCCCTACTCGCGGCAAGCCACCCCAAACATCAGCGGTTCACTGGACAAGTCCGCTCCGTGAAGCCAGCTGGCATCTTCGTCTCCGTCGATCATGGCGTCAATGGACTTATTTCTATAGGAACACTCGCCTCCACAGAGCGCATTCGTCCAGGCGATGAGGTGGAGGTTGAGATCTATGAGATAGATACGGCTCGCCGGCTAATTAAGCTAAACCTCATAGACTTGGGGCCCTATTCAAAGGGTGAGCGCGTCAAGGGTAAGGTGAGAAAGGTTGTTGCAGAGAAAGGATTCACGCTGATTGAATTGCCCAATACAACGAAGACTGCAATGCTCAATGCCAAGCAGATGACGGACGATATGCGCCGCAAGTTGGACAACGGTGATGTGAAAGTCGATTCGGAAGTCTACGTCGAGGTGATTGAGGTAGACCGTGAACGTTTCCGAGTATCTCTGCGCGAGCTCAACGAAGTCGAGAGGGACGACTTGACCGAGGATGGAGTCGAATGACGTAAGCGCTGGCGCTGGCTACTCGCATGCACCGGCAACGGTCAGGCAACAGCCTTCACGACGTGAAGGCTCGGATGCGTGCCATTGGCGAAGGAAACCCCGCGCGCATTCGGTCTCGTAGTGTGGTGGGACTCACTTACTGTGGATACGCCGTTCGGTAGAGATCGGCGAGCCGCGAGTTCAGTGTCTTCCACTCGCTTTGCAACTCTCCCACCTCAGCCTCGGAGGGGTCCCGCTTCGCTGCCTTGTTGATCTTGGCGAGCCATGTATCGATCGCCCCCGCGAGACTACGGTCGTGGAGCCGGGAGGCAAGAAGCTTGGCGTCGAAGATGGGCATGCCCCAGTACAGGTCGCCTTCCGTTGACTCGACATCCGGAGCAACGAAGCGCACCCAGGCATTCTTTAGAGCGGTTTGACACTCGGTAATCGTCGCATGCTGTTGCAATTTCCAGTCTGTCTTCAGCCGCTGCCTGAACATGCCCGCCTGGAGCCGCCACTGACCAAGCACCGCGACGCCGCCGCCAACGAAAGCTCCGGCAAGCGTGGCCCAGAAGTTGCTCATGGATACACGTTCGCCCCAGAGTGCCACCTACGCAAAAGGGCCGTCGTTGGGGGCGGGAAGGCCGGCGGACGGCCTCGGCCACACGCAGCCCGCCCTGATCGCGGCCTTGGCCTGTGCCGGAGAGGCGAGACTTGCGAGCCGCATCGCCGATACCCGACCACGTGCCTTACGCGCCTGACATGGCCGCTGGTGGTCTGACCTGCGCAAAGATGCCAAAGACCCAAGATAACCGCCGGCCCGACCATGCCCGCCTACAGGACGGAGGGTCGACCCCAGCGCGGTACTGCCGGATCGTCGACAGCCGCTTCAAGGCCACCCAGGCCGTACGGGAGGCAGCCTCCAGCGGCACGGCCACTGCCGTCCGCTGACTTGCTGTCGTCGTAGGGCCTCCCTGTCAGCTCCACTGGCTGGCTGTTGGATTCCATTGGCCACGGGCTGTTCCGTCGAGCAGTGGGGTCATGAATGCCGTTGCGAGCGGGGTTGCGGCTTCGAGGTCGGCGCAGCCGTTGAGAGCGGGTACCGCTGCTGCTGCCTGCCGGTAGCCGGCGGGCCAGGTGTTCGGGTCGGGGACCGTGAAGGCGGCGGGCAGGTCCAGTTGGCCGCCGAGGGCCTGGCGACGGGACTGCTCGCTTTGGATGGCCGCGATCGTGAGGGTCGCCTTGAGCATGTTCTGCTGGGCAATGAGGAGAAGGTCCGCGAGGTCGCGGAAGCGGCTGGAGGGTGTCAGGCCGGGTGGGTGGCTCTCGTACATGGCGCAGATCTTGTCGGCGACGTGGTCGGTCAGCGGGTAGAGCACCACGTCCGGCCAGTCGTCGGGCCAGTCCGCCGGCAGAACGGGTTCGAGGGGGACCCGCTCAGGCTCTCCCAGGGGCCGAAGGTTGGTCATCAGGTCGATGCTGATCGTGTGGACCTTCTCGCTGCCGAGGAGGACGTCGACCTTCAGCTTCACGCCCTGCCCCTTCGGCAGGAGAGTGCTGCCCCGCATGCTGAAGGCCAGGCCGTCGCCGAGATCGAGTGCGGCGGCCTTGCGGAAGGCATCCAGGGCGGCCTCGGGTGCCTCCGCATCCGGGCGGTAGAGGTCGATGTCCCGGCTCTGACGAGCGCGGGCGAACCGCACGAGGAGAGCCTGCCCACCCTTGAGCATCCAGCCGCCCGGATCGTGCCGGAAGATCCGGGCGAGCAGGCGCTGGTAGTAGAAGCGGTCCATCAGCGCGCTGATGGGCAGACCGGTGACCTTCGCCTGCTGCTGCGCGCGGGCCTTGACCGCGGACTTCAGGGCGGTCGGGGATTTGTACGGGTTCACGTGCTCGTTCCTGCCGCGCTGGCTGAGTGCTCCGAGGACGGCTCAGCCGCGCCCAGGGACTTCGGAAGGTGGTTGGTCATGGTCGGGGCAGCCGTGCGAGTCCACGCCGTGGCCGGGATCTTGAGCGCCTCCTGTGACCCGACGACAGCGTCGGCCAGCTTCCCAAGTGCATCCGTGGACAGTTGGATGCCCTGGACGTGCTCTCCAACACGTGTCAGGGCCGAGGCGGTGACGGCGTCGACACCGGGGGCCATGCTCGCCGCGAGGCGTGCGGACAGAGCAACGCGCAGCGGAGCAAATTGCTGGTCCAGGTTGGCGGTGATCGCATCCAGAGCCGGGCGGATCGCGCGGGCGAGGCTGGCTTCGGCTGGCGCCATCGCTTGCTGCAGGCTGGCGTGGATGGACTGGCCGAAGCCCAGGGACACGAGGGCTTGCTGGCCGTCGCGAACGAGCAGGCCGCGATCTGTGAGGATCTCGTCGAGGCCTGTCAGCAGCAGTTCTGTTGCCTGGGCCGCGCCTGCCTGGGCGGCTTCTGCCAGTGCCTGGTCGTCGCGCAGGTGCTCGCCGACGCTTTCGAGCAGCAGCGCGAGCAGGGCTCGGCCGTCACTCGCGGGGGCTCCGTACGCCTTAGCGTGTGGCGCGACGCGGTCGGCCAGGGCGGGGATGTCGAGGAGGCCGGATCGCTGGGCGTCGGCGATCACGCCTCCGATATGGCCGCCGTCGGCCCGGTCGGCCAGCAGGTCCGCGATGGTGCGCTCGGCCGTGGTCACGGGCAGGCCGTCCACGAACGCGACGTCGAGGGGCTCGACTGTGCCGGGTAGGAGCCTGACGTCGGGTTCCCGGGTGGTGCGGCGCCGGGGCACGGTGATGTCCACCGTTGTCGCCGGAATGTCGCCGATGTCGTGCAGGACGCAGGCGGAGCCGTGGGAGATGACACCGGAATCGGGGTCGCCCGTAGGGCGCTGCCAGGCGGCGCGCCCCGGGTCCAGCCGCAGCCACGCAGCGCGGATCTCCAGGTGAGAGGGCTGGCCAGCAACGACGATGCCGTATACGCCGTACCCGATCCGGCTCAGCAGGCCAGCAGCGGCAAGCCGGGAAAGCGTCATCTTGCCGACGCCCGCCTCGGCCGCCTGCGCAGTAGTGATCAGACCCCACTGATCAGCAGCGATCTCCCCCAGTACCTGAAGAGCTTCCTGCCGTCCCATGCAGCAAAGGTAACACTCAGGGCGTTACTTTCGCTGTCCTGACTGGCGGGCGCCGTCCGGCACCGCTGACCAGCGATCCACACGACGCGAGTTGGTCGGCGAATCCGTCCAGGGAGGCTCATCGTGACTGGCGAGCGGCGGACGGCGCAGCGTTCGCGGCGGGCCGCCAGGCCGCCGCCGGCGCGCTGACTTCAGCTGGTGGCAGATCAGCAGCCCGGTAGCCCGGCTACCGGCCGACCGGCCGATCTGGTGACCGACCAGGCCGCAGGGCGGCGCGGGCTGCGGCCGCGCGGGTGATCCTCTGCGGACACGCCCCGATCCCGAGGCCGAACGAGCTCAGGCTCCGGCCGGGTCCGCCAGGGTTCGGGGGCATGAGAGAACGCGACACGATGCCCGAGCCCCTGCGCCGCGCCGTCCGGCATCTGATCATGGAGGCGCTCCACAGCCTCCAGGAAGTCATGGCCCACACCCAGCCCGATTCCCGGGACTGGCGGCGCATGCCGCTGTACCGGGTCACCGACGCCATCGACACACTCAGCCTGCTGGCGGCGGCACAGGCCGCCTGCGTCGCGGAGAGCGGCACCCCTGAACGGGAGGTCGAAGGCTTTCTGCAGCTGGAACAGCAGATCCCCCGCGCCGTGCACACCCAGGAGGGCCAGGAGTACCTGGACGCACTACTCGGCCGCCCCGCCAAGGACCCCGCGACGGCCACGCTCACCACCCTGATCAACAACCGGAACGATCCGACCGCACCGGACGAGTACGGCGACACCGAAGCCGTGCTGTATGCACTCCAGTACGCCCGCTCGGAAGAACCCGCCGCGTTCGACCGCCTCCCGCCTGCGATCGCCGACCGAGCCCGCAGAATCGCCGCGATTCTGGCCGAGGAACCCGCCCTGGCCGCGGTCCCGGCCTGATCGAGCGCTGCGGCCTCGGTTGCGCCATGGCAAAAGGCCCGCCGTCCGGATTCGGCACGGCGGGCCATGAGCCAGGAGGAGTTACTCGTCGCCTGGCCGTCGGGGTGCTGGCCGAACGGCAAGTGGTGAACGGTGGCCAGGTCGTCCTCAGCCTTCCTCATCGCTGCCGCCGAGCTCGGCGGCCTCCATCACTCAGGGAGCCCGAAACGGCCTACTCGCTGTCGGGGACCGCCTTGATAGTGCGGCGCCGCTTGCTCGCAACGTTGCCCACCTTGCGCGGGCTCTCGGCCCGGGCGTCCGGCGTGATCTCGGGGGCGTCGATGGCCTCGGCGACCAGGCGGCGGATCTCGGGGTTGCTCGCGAAGAAGTACCGGGGGTTGACCCGATACCGGGTCGGATCCGGGTGCTCGGTGAGCTTCAGCGCGGTCAGCCGGGCCAGCGCGTCGTGGACAGTCGACACCGACGTCCCGCAGTCCAGCGCGATCTCCTCCACGTCGACGCTGATCTCCGCGAACAGCGCGCCGCGGCTGGTCAGCCACTCCAGCGCGCTGCGCTGGGCCGCGCTGAGGTTGAGCGTGTAGACCGGCGGCATGCCGAGGGTGTCGGGGTCGAAGGTGTGGGCGGCGCTCATCGGCCTTCTCCGTTCTGGACACGTCGCGGGCCGGGGGTCTTCGCGGCGGCCTTCTCCGCTGTCTTCTTCGCCGCTGTCAGCGCCTTGGCGTCCGGCGTGATGGCGGGTGGGTCCAGTCTGCGGCACGCCTGGACCTGCGCATCGCCGCTGCCTTCCCAGAACCGGCGCGGGTTGAGCTGGTAGGTGCTGGAGCGCGGTGAAGTCTTCAGCAGGATGTTCAGCTTTACCAGTCGGGCCAGGGCCGTCTTCGCGGTGGTCTCGGTGGCCAGGATGTCCGCTGCCACTACGGCCGGGACGACCTTCACCGCCGCGCCGGCCCCGCCGTGCGAGCGCACCCAGTCGATCGCTGCCCACTCCGCTCCGGACAGCGCCAGCGAGTACAGCGGCGCGTCGTCGGTGTACGCCGCCAGCGTGTAGCTGCCGTCCAGGGAGTGCGGGGTTCTCGGCCTCGGCGCAGGCAGCGCCTCCCCCGTGTCGAGGTCGACCAGGGCCACACGGCCCCTCCGAACAGCCATCCCCGCTCCTTGCCCCTAACGTCTGGTTTTCCAGACGTTAGCTCCGAAGAACCCGACCTTAGCGCCATGAACCTACAGGACAAGAAGCGAAAAACAACGGCACTCATCGTCGTGTCGCGCATGCTACGCACCGACTGTCCCGCGCGCAACGTCTGGTTTTCCGGCCCTATCGTCTGGTTTTCCGGACGTTAGCGGGTACATCGCCGCAGGTCAGAGCACATGTCCCCTTCTGTCTTTAAACGTGCGCCCGCGCGAATACAGGTTCCCGACCACGGCTGTCAACAGCCACCGACCGCACGTCGCACAACCTGTGACGTCACCTCAACCTGCCACATGATCAAGCCACCTCCTCCTCTGCTGTCAACGCCGCCCCCACCACTCAAACCCAGGCACAGCAAGGTCACCCCCAGTGGGCAGCAGGCCGGGCAACACCGGGCGGCATGATCCACTGGCCACCCACCTACAGCACCACCCGATCCCCCTTTCTCCTGCCGGCACCACCGGGTACTGACGCGACGTCCGGCTGCGTCAGCCCCAGCGGCAGGGGCCGCCCCGAGCACTGTCGCAGGCCTCACGCTCGGAGGATGCAACGGTCACTGACGATGGAGCCCCTGGTCGCACGGGCAGATCCGGCTGGATTTGCTGCGTGCTTCTGCTGGTACCGCGCTCACTTCGCAGTGGCTGGCACCGAGTGGACGAGCACCAGCCGGGGCCGGGGGCGGTCAGCTTGTGGGACCGGCTCAGACAGCGCGTAAAGCGTGCAGCGACCAACCTGTCCGGCAACAACCAGGTGACCTTCGGCCACCAGTCTCTTCAGCGCCTTGGCCGCTGTGGTTGGCGACGTCTGCGCGAGCTTCGAGAGCATCAGATTGTTGGTCCACAGCCGGTCCCCGTCGGGGGCTTCCGCCTTGTAGTGGCCCAGGATGTCCTCAGCGACCTCGGACAGCGGCCGAGCAGGCGTCGCCCGGTCCGGAAGTCTCTCGGCAGGAAGGTACGCCGCAACTGCGGCTGTCACGATGGTGAGGGGGTCCTGCTTCTGGAAGTCGAACCATTCACCGTGCTTACGGAAGTCAGCGAAGCGCTGGTGTAGGTGCTTCTCGAGCCGGGGGCCCCCGGGGAACGTCGCGAGAAGGCGCAGTTCGACCGGGGAGCACGCCTGGAGGTTCGAGAGTCTGACCTTCGGGTTGGCGCTGCGGCCTATCTTCACGGGGCGGGCATGCGGGGAGCTGATCAGATAGACGTACTCGGTCTTCTCTGCCACGAACTCCCCTGCCTGGTGCAACGCCTGGCCACGACTGTAGAGGCGCGCACTGACAGCGGACGGCGCACTCCGTCTGCGAAGGCGTGCCACACCGCAATCAGCTGGCCGGCAAGCTCCACATCGGCTGGCCCTTGCTGAGTGTGCGGCCGCACGGTCAGCTGGCTGCCTGGGCGCAGGCGGAGGGGCAGTGTGCCAGTACCTGAGCTGTTGGGTGCCGCTCTCCCCCGGCAGTCGCACGTCGGACAGCCATAGGCCGGTGATGGGCCGTCCGCAGTCGCCGCTCAGCGGCAGGCCCGTGTCGGTGGTGTCGTGGGTCTCGAAGCAGCCGTCGGCGCAGGCTCGGTCGGGGTGGCCGGTCAGGACGCAGGAGTCGCAGTGCCCGGGTAGGTCGGCGGTGCTGCGGGCGGATGACGGTGATCCGGTGAACCGGTCAGTTCCGGCGGGGCCGCGCTGTCGGTGCTCACCGGCCGGCCTCGGCGGCCGGGACGGTGCGGGCGATGGCTTCGACGTCGAGCTGGTCGGCGAAGTCGGCGAGCGCGGAGCCGAGTAGGCCGACGGTGTACGGGTCGAGGTCGCTGTGGCCGGTGGTCGCCCAGCCTCGCCAGATCGAGGAGAAGCTGCGCAGCATCGCGGTGACGTCGGCGACGGCCAGGTGCTGCTCGTCGTCCAGATCACGCAGTTCGAGCTGTACGCCGATGGCGTCCACGGGTGGAATTCCTATCGTCAGGAGAATTACGGTACGGATTGCCGATCTGCGGTTATCGAAATACTTCGGTTCCGGGTCCTACGGGGTGCTGGGAATTCAGTTTCGGCGACACGAGGGGTGCGGGAGAGTGCTGGCGGGCGGTTTCAGGTGCCGTCGGGCATCTGGTCGGCTGACTCCAGCATCTCGGCGGCTTCGCGCAGCGCGGCGGCAAGGCCGAGGCGGCTGCAGGCGCCGTAGAGGCTGATCCGCAGGCTGTCGACGCCTTCCAGGTCGGCATTCCGGGCCACCACCACGGGTTCCTCGTCCGTCTCGGTGGCGTAGTGGGCGAGGTGGTGGCGGCCGCGTACGCGCATGCTGCAGCCGCTGGCGGGGTCCAGGAGCAGCTGGACGTCGCACTGTTGGCGTTGGGGGTCCTGGTCGTCGGTGACGGCGACGGTCACCATGGCGATGGGGCCGGGCATCAGGTCGGACAGGGCCGTGAATTTCCAGCCGTCGCGGGTGTAGTCGGAGGTGTCGAAGACGTCGGGGTCGGTTTCACCGGTTGGCAGGTAGCGGGTGCTCACGGGGGGTCTCCCCGGTGTCGGGGCGGGTGCCGCCGGTGTGGTCGGGTAGCCGGGTCATGGCAACGTGACCCGGCTACCCGACCTCGTGGCGGGTCCAAGTCAGTTGATTCGTAGCGCGGGCTGCGGGCAGTCAGCCGCCGTGGAGACCCCACTCGTCGAGGCCGCCGTACACGTGAGCTTCGAGGCATTGAGGTGCATCAAGGCCGACAGCCTCGCCCCGGTAGAGGGCGACGAGCGAGTCCCTGCCGCGCCACCATGTGTCGGTCAGGCCCTGCACCTCAGGTACCGGCTCGTACCCGCCAAGGTCCAAGGACTCGACGGCCTTGCCCTTGATCCTTGTGACGGTCTTGGCCCAGCGACCGGCGTGGGCTGCGAGTGCCAAGGCTTCCACCCATCCGTCGGTGCTGGCATGCAGGGCTGTCCAGCGGTGAGCGTCGATCCCGAATGCACCGTCGGGGCCGATCATGAATCCGTAGGCCATGGACACCCGGCAACTCCCGGCAGGGAACGACCAGCCCTCTGCGGCCGAGCCCTCGGGACAGCCGGCGTGCAGGATGCGCGGGCCGCCCTCGTAGAACGGGGCCGGCGGCAGGGCGAGGCCACCCCAGCGGTCCTGGAAGGCCGCGGCCCGGTCGATCTCCACAGCGGGGATGCCGTTCCCGATCCACGCCTCGTGGTACCGCCGGATGCCCTGCCGAGGGACACGAATGCCATCCACCTCGACGAACCGCCGGGCCCTGCCGCTCAAGCCGCCAGGCGCGACCGGGATCGGCGACGCGGAGTTGTCGGCCATCACTGCTGCTCACTGCGCCCGAAGTGGAGTACGGCCGCCGCGATCTCTCGTACGCGGTCGAGAGTGATCCCCGTGCGCTGTTCGAGAGCGAGGGGGTGCTCGGTGGGCTCGAGCTCGACGAAGGGGCACTCACCGAGCGGGCGGGTGTGGACATGCGTCTTCAGGTTGAGGGTCGTGGTCGGGTAGGCCGTCAGGTCGGTGGTGAGCCAGCCGAAGTAGGGCTCCTCGGCCTCTCGACCGGGCTCGTCCCACAGGTCTGCGGCCCGGGAGTAGTTCTCGCGGCTGAGTGAGACCCAGACGCCCCAGGAGAAGACATCGTCGCTTCCGATGACCGGTATCTCGATAAGGCCCTTGACGAAGTAGTGCTGTGCACGGACCACGCACTGGTCCGCCGAGAGTAGGCAGTCCTCTGCGTCCGCGAAGGCCGGATCCCACACGGCCGGGGCCTCGGCTGTGTAATTCATCGGCAGCTCAGAGTGGTTGGCCCCGCAGCACGTGCAGGTGAATCCGAGATCACTGGTCATGGTGCTGGAGCCTAATGACGGACTCCGGTACCGCCTCGGGCGGGAGCCCTTCCCGTCCGCTGCTCTGCGGCCACCCATCGCGCTCAGGGGCCAACTGGCGTGCTCAAGGGCCGACTATCGCGCTTAGTCACAACCGGTGTGACTGAGTATTTGGGTTGGCCAGGTGAGCGATGATCCGGCAGGGTTGGCGCATGACGCCCGACGGTCTATTCGAGATGCTCGTCGAGCAGACGCCGGCATGCGGCCCCGCACGCGAGGCCCTGCTTTCCGGAGGCACCTTCGGTGTCTGGGACGGTCTGGTGCCTGCCGACCAGCTTTTCCACACCTACCGAACCCGGCTCCGGATCGCTCAGAAGCGTGGGCGGGCGACACTCGGCCTCGCCGAGACCGTTGGGCTCCTCGAACGCATGGAAGACGAACTCCTTCGTATCGGGTGGATCGACACCACAGATCGTGCATGGGCCTTCACGCTCTTCCTCAACGCCACAGCCACCACGGTGCTGGCCTGCGCCAGCGTCGCCCTCTCGCTACACGAGATGGACTGACGGAAGCGGAAACGCTCAACTGGCCAACTCGACCGCGCACTGGCCACCTGAAGCGCTCAGTCACAGCCGGCTTCAGGCGGGGCCGGCGGCCGGAGATCTACAGCTCGACGTCCATCCAGGCGATGTCGTTCAGCTCGACGTCGAGGCCTCGGGCGCGGCGGCCGTTGTCCTTGAAGTAGTGCTCGCGCAGGCCCTCGGCGAGGATGCGCTCCTGCTGGGCCTGGGTGGCTCCGGCGTCGCGGGCCTCGTACAACTTTTTGGCGACGTCGCCGGGCATCTTCTGGGTGATCGTGCGGGCCCGGGGGTCGTCGGTGGAGCCGGCTGCGGAGCTGTAGCCGAAGGTGCCGCTGATGTGGAGCATGAAGCCGTTCTTCTCGGCAGCCTTGCGGGTGCGGTCCTTCACCCTCGGCTGCCACTTCGCGCGAACGACCTGCTCCACCTTCTTCTCGTTGGCCTTGGTCATCACCGGCTCCTCGCCCTCCTTTAGCGCCCTGGCCCAGCGCTGGGCGGTGCGCACCGAGATGCCAGCGGCCTTGGCGAGGGCCTTGGTGTCCTCCTTGGCGACTTTCTCCCACAGGAACTTCACGCGGGTGATCAGGTGCACCGGGATCGGGCGGGTGCGCTCGGCGCGCTCCAGGCCTTCGTCGATCTCCCCCATCGGACTGTCCTTCCTGGCGCCCCAGGGGCGCCGTAGTTGTTCGGGGTGCCGGGTGGCCCGCCGGCCGGTGCGGGCGGGCCGGGGTGCGGCTACTCGTCGGCGGAGACCTGCCCGCTGGCCTTCATGTGCCGGGCGGGATTCGCCTGGTCGGCGATCAGCTCCAGCACCTCCGCCATCGGCCGGCTGCCTTCGTGCTTCACGTGCCCGGGGCTGACGCCCAGGCGCAGCGAGGTGGTGAGGGTGCCGTCGGGCTTGGTGAGGACGTCCAGGGCGCCGGGCCCGGGGGCGGCGAACACGGCGCAGTCGGAGAGCACCGCGAAGCAGTACAGGCCGGTGTCGCCCGCCATGCGGCGGAGTTTGCGGTGGAGGTTGACGGTGGCGGTGTCGATGACGAGGGCGCGCATCAGCGGGTCCCAGGTCGGGCGGTCCAGCGCGGCCCAGCGTTCGCCGGGTTTGTAGCCGTGGCCGCGGGGGCGTTCGCGCATCTTGCCGATCGTGCCCTTGGCGGTCTGCTTGATGGCGGTGAGCACGGCGAGCTCGGCTGGGTCGCCGGTGGTCTTGAGGTTGGCCATGGCGTCGAGGAAGGCGAGCGGGTCGGTGTCGGCGAGGGTGAGCGGGATGCCGAGGGCGGCCATCGTGTCGACGTACGCCGCGCGGAGCCGCTTGTGCCACGGGTCCAGGTACGGGCCGTGCTCGTGCCGCAGCCAGCCCTCGGTCGGCTGGACCCGGGCGCCGAGCTCGGTGGCGTAGGCGACCTTCACCGTGGAGTACCAGGCCGGGCCGGTCGGCCGGGAGCCGTCGGCGGTGAACGGCGAGGGGAGCAGCGGGTTCGTGTCGACGCCGGACAGGTCCACCAGCCACGACCCGGGCGTCTTCGGGTCGAAGGCGGGGTTCAGCTCGTGCACGGGGCCGGAGAGCGGCAGCACCAGGCGGCCGGCGGCCGCGAGGAACGCCATGTTCACATCGAGGCCGACCGCGAACGGCGCGGCCTTCTCGGCGTCGGTGAGCTCGCGGTGCCAGTCCCAGGCTTCGGTGACCAGCTCGCCGCCCGGCTCGCGGTCCTGGGCGAGCGGGTGGACGTCCGGGACCTCCGGCGGCGCCGGGTCGAACCCGTCCTTCGGGCGGGAGCCCTCCACCGCGCCGGAGGTCCAGCCGGACTCGGTGCGCACCGCGCGGGTCGGCGGGCGCAGCGCGGTGACGAGCTCCAGGCCGGAGACGGCGGTGGAGCCGCGCGGGGTGAGCACGCGGGTGGCGTAGGTGCCGAGCAGGCGGGCCAGGTCGGCCGGGCCGAGGTTGTCGGGGATGGTCCAGCCGCCGGAGGCCAGCGCGCCCCAGGCCGGGATGCACAGCTGGACGCACTGGCGCTTGCCGTCCTCGGGGGTGCGGTAGATCCGGGCCCACGGCCCGAGGCCGCGCTGGGTGAGCAGCCAGCCGGCCTTCGCGACCTGCTTCACGGCCTTGTGGGTCTTCGGCAGCTGGCCCAGGCGCTGCACGAACTCCGTCTTCTCGTCGCGGCCCATCCGGGGCAGCCCGATTTCGGCGAGAGCGGCGTCGGCGATGACGACCAGGGCGTCGCCGTCCTTGCCGTGCCGGTGCAGCCGCGGCGAGCCGAACTTGGCCTCCAGTGCCCACTCCACGACGGCCGCCAAGGTGCGGCCGGCCGGAGCGGTCGGCGCCACCGTGCCGTCCGCGAGGTAGGCCACCAGGCCCTTGCCCGAAGGGGCGGCGTCGAGCACCGCGAGCGGTCCGGACGGGAACCGCGCCACGGCGGCCGCCTCCCAGTCCGACGGCCCCTCAGCCGCCGCAGCTGTCTTCGCCGGAGCCTTGCGCACCCGCGAGGACGCCGCCGGACGCGACGACGTCGCACGGCGCGCGGGCGCGGTCGCAGGGGCAGCCTGGCGGGGAGCGGCGACCGGCGCCGCTGCGGCGGTCGGAGCTTGCTCGGCGGCCAGCTGCGGTGCCGCGGTGGCGGTGCACCAGCCGCCCATGTGCACCGGGCGGCCCTGCGAGCGGTACGGCGTCGGGCGCCCGCACCGCACGCACGGCTGCGGCTGGCCTGGGACCAGGTCCCCGGCCGCGTCGCGGTCGAGTTCCACCGCCTGGTCCGCCTGGTCCGCCTGGTCGCCGCCGAACGCCGCCGGCACGGGAACGGGCGCGGTCGGCGCCGCCTCGGCCGGGCCGGCCGTCGTCGGCTCGGCCACCGGAGCCGGAGCCTGGACGGCGGCGGGTGCGAGGCTGGCGGCCTGGGCCCGGCGCAGCCACTCGGTGGGCTCGACCGTGCCGTGGCGCAGCGCCAGCGTCGCGAGGAACCGGATGTACACCTCGCGCTTGGGCGGGCGCGGGTCGGTCGACCCGGCCTCCCACCGCACGATCGTCTCCCGCCGGGTCTTCAACGCCTTCGCCAGGTCCTCCTGGGTGTACTCGGCGGCCTTGCGCAGCCGCTCCCGCTCGGCGGGCACCGGCAGGTCGTCAGCCGGCTTCGGCCGCTCCAGCAGCGCGTCGATCGCCGCGAACAGGTCGTCGCTCATCAGTCAGCACCTCCCCTTTCTGGTCCCATTGTAGCGTGAAAGTCACTCTTGGATCGCACTTTTGAATGTAACTCACTCGATCGGGGCACACCCCGGGCGCGGCCCCGTGACCCCGGGGGTCTCCCCACCACGCGGATGGGGGTCTCCCCACCAGACGGACATCCTTAAGAGAAGTAGAGAGAGAACGCGGCGAGCCCCTCCCGGACGCCCGAAGGGCATCTACAGGTGGTCTTCGCGCGCGAGGCGCGAGGCCGCTACGCGGGCCGGCCGACGTGGGCTTCACGGGCCGGGGGTGGCAGCACCGGTGCTGCCGGGGGTAGCAGCGTGGGTGCTGCCGGGGGTAGCAGCGTGGGTGCTGCGAGGGTGGCAGCACCCACGCTGCCCAATATCTAGAACCCTCTCCAGAACCTGGTCGCTGCGCTTTTCCCGGACGGCCGTAGGCCAGGTGACGGGTAACTGTGCGCGCGAGCGCGCGAGGGCTTCCGTCACCTGGCCGCGATGCGGCCGAATGCAGAGAGGTCAGAGCGGGATGGCAAGCAGTCATCTGGCGGCGGCCGCAGGGCTTTCTTGCCGAACTCCTTCCCGGCCTGGTGGAGCTGGCTACTCCTGGGATTGCTCCATGGCCTGCATGGCGAGGCACTCCTCGTAGGAGGCGCGCGCCCTGGGCACCTTGGTCAGCAGGCTCTCTGGATCGGGGTGACAGCGCGGGCAGGGAATCGACTGGAAGAACGGCGTGCCGTCCTTCTCGTAGCGCCACTTGAGCCACCGTGCCGAGGTGTCGTCACACCGGCCGCACCACGCCGGGGACCCACCTGCTGGCCGGGCCCCGGCGTGCGGGTTGCAGTCCGGGCAGCGAACCATCCCGAGGCCGGTGTCCACCCACCTTTCGGCGGCCTTGGCCGTGGGATAGCCGCCGTTGCACCCGCCGCACCACTCCGGTATCGACGCCGTGACGGATGGCTCGGAGGTGAGCGCGACGATCGAGGACACCGGGCCGGACAGCTGGACGCGCTTGGTGGCGTCCGGCGCCTCGGTGAAGGTGAACCAGGTCCCCTCGAACGGGCCGGACCCGATCTCCAGCGAACCGGGGTCCAGATGATGCCAACCGTCGGCGAGCAGTACGGCGGTCACCTTCGCGGGGTCAATGCGCATGAGGTCCTCCTTGGTCGGTCGGATTCATCGGTTGCGGGCCAAGGCCGTAGATCGCCTTCTGCCGGGCGATCTCAACCCCGCGCACCGGATCGAGCGCGGAAGGGGAGGATGATCGCCTACAGGGGTGCGCAGGGCCGCTCTCGGCGGTCCCTCGCCCCAGCATCTGAATGGGCCAGTCACTGGGTACCTTCGGGACCGAAGCCCGCCGCCGCGAAGGCCCGGGCCACCTCTGCGAGTTCGGCCGGGTCAATCGGCCCCAGATCCAGCTCGGTGCGGCAGTCCGCGCACAGGCCGTCAGCTGGCCCCGTGCCGTACGAGTTGTAGCCGCAGCCGTCGGTGACGCACCACCACTTCACCGGCCCCTCACCCTGGCCGCCTGACTGCGGCGGGATCGCACCGCCTCCCGAACGCCGGGACCGGCGGAAGTCCGCCTGCCGCTCCGGGCAGACCCGGCAGGGCGCCTTCGTGTCGATGTCCGTTCCGTCCTCGCACCGCGGGTGCGAGCACTCCGGTGCCTTCAGCAGCTCCACCGCGATCCCCACCCCGGAACGCAGCGGCTCGCCCGACATCGCGCTGCGGCACTTCTCCTCCCAGCGGTGCTGGATCCACCGCCGCCCGATCCGCTCCACCAGCTGCTCCGGCGTGCGCTGGCCCAGCTGCTCCCGGATCAGGTTGCCGAGCGGCCTGGCCGGCACCTTGACGGGCAGCGGGCGCTCGGCGAGCTGGCGCAGGTCGGCGGGCAGCGCGTCGACCACGGTCCGGAATGCGGCGGCAGTGCGCTTGTCCATCCGGGCGGGGCTTGTCTTTCGGGGCGCGGCGGAGCCGCTTCGCATCGCGCGCGCGCTACTACCTGTAGATGCCCTACGGGCGTCAGGGGCGCTAACGCGCCCAGCGGGCGCAGCGTCATTCGTGTTGGTGGATACAACTGGTGGTTCAAGGGGTGAAGCAGGCTTCAGGGGGTGGGGTGAAGTGTGCTTCACCGGAGGGGGTGAACTGGACTTCACCCCCTCTTGACCTGCGAGGATGCCCGACTTAACGATTTCGGGTGCGATGGCGGAGGATGCAGTACCCGCACCCGCATCACGGTTCACCCCCTGCTGAGCTGCGGAGATGTCGGTTTTAACGAGTACGAGCCCGGCCGCGACGGTTCCGTCCCGGAACTCCCCTTCGGCTGGGGCCTTCGCCCACCGCTCGGCGCGAACTTCCTTGGGTGTGATGATCTGGGCGAACGGCCGGCCGGTCCCGCCGAAGTTGTCCCACGGGCCGTGGAGGAAGTACCTGCTGGATGTCTGGGATCCGTCTGAGCGCCACCGCTCACGGTCGGACAGGAAGCTGTTCTCTCGGAACCAGGCCAGGTCGAGCTGGATCTGACGTTCGGAGACTTCACATTCAGCCGCCAGTAGGCCCACGGCCGGGAAGCAGGAGAAGTTCTCGTCAGCCCGGTCGGCGATCAGGAGAAGGCACAACTTGCGGCCCCGGTTGCCGATCTTCAGTAGACGAACGTAGTTCAACGCCTCGATGCTCACCGGTCCACCTCGTCCAGCGCCCCGGCGCCCCGGCGGCTGTTGCAGGAGTGGCAGAGCGTGCGGAGGTTCTCGATCTCGTGCCCGCCTCCCCGCGACTGGTGCTCGATGTGGTCGATCGTCAGGTTCTCGGGGGTGCCGCATGCGAGGCAGCGGTACCCATCGCGCGCGAAGACCGCCCAGCGGGTGCGCGAGCTCAGGCGGGGCCGGCGGGGAGCAGCGATTGGGGAAGCGGAAGGGGATCCGAGATTCTCGGGATGCTCAACGTTGTGATCGGCATACCAGTCATGGGTCGACACCGGCCCGGACCATCCCGATGGCGGCGTTGCGGGCAGTCGGTACACGTTCCGCTTCTGCGGGCCGCTGCTGTCAGGAACGGAGACCACGATTACCGCGCCGATCGCCACCAGTTCCTTGAGGAACGGGTCGATCTTGTCGCCGCGCGAGTACTGCATCAGGTACGCCAGGGCGTCCTTCGACGGCCAGACGTATCGGTCCCCGCGCTTGAGGTTCAGGTGCATCGCCATGAACCAGTACAGGGCCATCGCCCGCGGGCTGACGCCGGACAGTGCCACCCAGGAGCCGAGCTGGGCGAACGGGAGCTCGTCCTCGGCCTCGATCTCGAAGGTGCCCTCCTCCTGCTCGGTCTCGCGGACCTGGGCGAGCAGCTTCGCCATCCACGCGGGGATGACGACCTGGGCGAGCTTCGGCTTCTCCAGGCTCACAGGGCCACCGCCGATCCGGCGACGCCCACCAGGAGCAGCCCGGCCTGGACGGCCGAGGGGTAGAAGGGGCGGGTCTGGACATGGGTCTGCTGCGTCATGCCCATAGAGGTGTGAAATCCGGGCTCCGTGTGACCCTTAGCTAGGTGATCTGTGTCACGGATTCCACGGCAGGCGATCACACCCGGGGAAGGGGAAGCGGCGGCGGCCGGGGTGATCCGGCTGCGCCGTAGGACAGCGGTGGTCAACGGGGTTGCTCTCTTTCCCGCTGTCGTCGGTCCGTCGGCACCAGGCACGTCCCCCAGCCGGGCGACGAGACGGGTGTCTCTCGCGCCGTGCGGGGTACGACTGGTACCGTCGGACCGACGACAGCTAAATAGTTAGGTCAACGAGAGCGGCCCAGAATCTTGGCGGATTTTGTGGGGTCGCTTTCGTGTTTTCAAGATCAGGTAGTGCGTGCCCGTTGCCGGGCATCGATCGGAGCCTAGCCCTGGGCCAGGACAGATCTCTTACGCCAGGGGTTGCCGGGCGTGTCCGCCAGATGCAGCATCTGGCGGTTGGCCTGTGGACAGAGTTCGCGTCCCGGCGAGTGCTTCGAGGGCTTGCTCTACTGTCAATGACTCGTCTCTGGCTGCCTCCCACTGGGCAAGCGTGGAGGCGGCAGCGCGCATCAGCTCGTCGGGCAGGCCCGCCGCCCGCAGGGAGTCGCCGGCTTCCTCCATCTCCGGCGCCCACCTCCAGGCCCGCGCCGCCGTCTTCGTGATGTAGTCCGTTTCGACCAGGTAGCTGCCAGACCGAGCGCTTGCGACGTCGAGCAGCTCCTGGCCGACACCATGATGCTGCGCCAGGCCGTAGGAGAGGGCAGCCAGCACCCTGCTCACCTTCTGGTAGGCGGTGTACGAGATCTTCAGCGCGCTAGCCTGCCCCATCTCTTCGCCCAGGACAGGCGTGGACACCGCAGTGCCAGCGAAGATCCGACTCACGAGAGCGGTCTCCTCAGCTGGCCCCGACAGGTAGAGGCGGGTGCGCTTAGATCCGACCGGGGGTGAGCCGATCACCGCCCCGTCGACCACCGCGCGAGCAGAGCCGCTCAGTACCTCGGCGATGCGTACAGCCCGCTCTGGGCTGATCGCGTTGCCTTCCACGTACAGCCCGCCGAATCCGTGGCTCGCCACCTCGGCGGCGACATCCTCAGCCGCAGCCGGCGGGCACAGACTCAGCACCACCTCGGCCTGCTCGAGCAGCTCGGACAGCTCAGCTACCGGCTCCAGGCCGAACCGCTCGGCGCGTTCCACCGTGGCGCTGCTGCGCCCTTCCGGGCACCAAAGCACGCGGGCCCCGGCAGACACCGCACAGGCCGCGACTGCCGCGCCCATGCTGCCCGGGTGCAGGACTCCGAGCACGACCTGACCGCTCGTCATCGAGCACCGCCACGTACGTGGTCAAGGGCGTCCAGGACGTCCCGAGCGATGTAGTCCGGCTCCGCACCACCCGGCCAGGAACGGCCGTGGGAGACCCAGACGGTGCGCAGCCCGGCCTCGCGGCCGCCGACCACGTCCACCTCGGCGTTGTCCCCGACCATCCAGCCACCCTGCGCGAGGCTGCGCCCCACGCTCGCGGCCGCCGTCTCGAAGATCAGCCGGTCCGGCTTGCGGGCGCCGGCCTCCTCGGAGATGCACACCGCGTCGACCATGTCGGCGACACCGGATGACTTCAGCTTGGCGCGCTGGATCTCGGCGCCGCCGTTGGTGACGACGACGACCCGCCACCCCTCGGTCCGGACCGCGTTGAGCGCGTCCAGCACACCGGAGTACGGCTGGACCGTCACCGGGAGCTCCGCGTTGTAGCGCGCCCACAGCTGGTCGGCCGACTCGGGAAGGCCCAGCTCGGCACACAGATCCTCGAACGTGTGCAGGTCTGCGCGGATCTGCATGGCGCCGAGCATCCGCTGCTCAGCCTCCGGCGCCATGCCGTGCTCGGCGCAGTACCCGGAGATCCAGGCGGTCACCGCAGTGAGGCGGTCGATCAGAGTGTCGTCGAAGTCCAACAGCACCAGCTGCTGCTCGCGCTCGGCGAGCGCCTGGCGGATCTGCTCGGCGGCCTGCTCGGGCGGGACGGTGTCAGTGCGGACCACCAAGTCGAACCGGAAGCCCAGGTTGGCGTCCAGGTCCGCCTTCGTGGCATCCCAGGCGGCCAGGCGCGCGGGGGTGTCCGCGTCGCCCCGGTCCGCCGATCGGGCAGCGGTCGACTCCTTCGGGCACCACAGCAGCACGGTCAGCCAGTCCGCCGGGTAGCCGTCCATCACCGCCCGCATTCCGTCGACCTGCCCCAGATGCATTACCGGCACCCCGGCCTCAAACGCCGCGTCCAACCCCGGCCGGTCCGTCACGTAGGTGCTGTCGTACCTCGAGTTCTCGTAGACCACGGCACCCGCTGTGGCGCGCAGCTGGGCCAGGTGCTCTGGGGTGCCCATCCGGTAGCCGGCCGACCGGCCGGGCCCGACCTTCACCCGGGAGAACAGGCCGAAGGCAGGTTCCAGCTCGGAGAGCACTCGGGTCACGGTGTCCTTCCCGGACGCCGGAGGCCCGTAGAGGATTACTCCGCGCTGGCGATTCATGCGCGCACCGCCGCGAGAGCGTGCCGCGCTTGGTCAGCCAGCGAGATTGCCGAGCCCATTCGGTTGTCCACCAGCAGGTGCGGCACCACCGGGCGCAGGTCGATGTCGACCGTTGCCATGTACTCCTCCCATCGGGAGAGCTTCCAGGCGTCGCGCGCCGCGGATCGGAAGCTGATGTACTCGCGCATCGACTCCGGATCGCACTGGACCCAGATCGGGAAGACATCTACTCCCTGGGCCCTGCACCGGTTGCTGAGCCGGGTCATCCACTCCTCGGAGGTCATCTCTGCGATGAACGGGGCAGACAGCACGCTGGAGATCCCGCAGTTGATGTTGGCGTAGGCCGCCTGCATCAGGCAGTCGTACTCGACTGCGCGCACCTGCTCGCGGTACAGCGGGGTGTGGCGATCGTTCCGATCTCCGCCGAGGGCGACCAGGAGCTGCTCGACGAGCGGTCGGGTGAGCGGATCCTTGTCCAGCAATGGCCAGCCGGTCAGTTGAGTCAGGAATCGGGCGAACTCCGTCTTGCCGCTGCCGGCGAATCCCCCGACCAGGATGACGACCGGGCGGTGCGGGTCTCCTCCCGTGTGCCGGCGCTTCCATGCGTCCATGATCCGCCGCTGCAGCCCGTAGCTGTCCGCTTCGGCGGATCCCGCCGAGATTTGGAGCAGCGCCCGTTCGACGGCAAGGACGTGGTTCCCGGTGAGCTTGTCGTCCAACGGCGTTAGCTCGAACCGGCTGTCCTCGCCTGGCAGGGCACTGCGGAAACCCAGCTGGGGTTCGGTCGCCCGGTACAGCAGGCAGTACGCCCGCCGGTAGTGCGGGCCCGGGTACACGTCGCCCTGTTCGTGCTGGCTGAGCGTCTGCGGATATGCAGCGGGGATCCCCTTCAGGCCGGCTTTCTCCGCGACAGCGCGGAGCCGTTCGCCGGCCTGCTCCAGCGTCAGGCCGTGGGCCTCACGCTGTTCCCTCAGCTTCTCGGGGCGCCACCCGAGCCGGTTCTTCGCCATGTCCCCCGCCTGTGTATTCGCCATGCTCGGAGCCTATGAGCAGAGCGCCGAATCCCATGTTGATGCGGATGTTGAAAACGCGTTGAGCTGCACGTTCACGGATCTCATGATGCGGATGCGATGTTGATCTGACGCTCAACCAGCTGTGATTAGTCATGTCAGGACGGACTCGACACAGGAGGTGGGAGCAGTGGTGAATCGGACGGCACCCGGGTCAGTCTTGCTGCGACTTTTGCCTCTCGAGCATCTCGACGCGGCTAGTCAGCTCGGCGAGCTGCTGGGCCAAGGCCTCGATGCTCGCGGGAGCTGGAGCAGTGTCGGCATCCGACTGACGAACGAACGACCCAAGCCCCTGCTGGGAGTAGATCGCCTTGCTGCTCCGAAGCTCGGAGAGGGCTCGCTGGACAGTGCCGGGCGCTACGTCGTAGTGAGCAGCAAGCTCTCGGGTGCTGGGCAGCTTGTCTCCTGCCTTGAGCCGCCCTAGACGGATCTGGTCCAGCACGTCCTGGACGATCCGCTGGTAGGGCTGGGCGAACTGATCTGTCATGACCCACATCGTAGAGCCGTCTTCCTGACATGAATAGCTTCAGCGACCTAGTTGACACAGCAAAACTGTACCAGCTAAGTTGGCTAAGCCGACAAGGTCCGAAAGGGCTGAGAACGCAAAGGGCCCCAGGCCGGTGCTCGCTACACAGGCCTGGGACCACTTCGAATCGACTCTCGTGGGAGTGATCCGCATGAACATCATGACCGATTCGGTGGGGGCTGGACGCAGCGTCCCTGTCGCCAAGAAGCAGACCGGCATCGCCGATCTGCAGTCGCAGTACGAGGGCAAGGTGCTCGCCCTGGTGGTGCGCGACCTCGAGCCCGTCGACCCGAAGGCCGGCGAGGGCATCGTGATGGAGCTCGTCACCCGCGTTTGGGAGATGGCCGAGCGCCACGCGGCCACCGCCGGGCGCACCACCTGGTCGCACCTCTCCTGGTTCGCCTACCACGTCGTTGCCACCCGCCCGAGCACCGCCTACCGGATGGCGCGGTGATGACGATGTCCCAGCCGCTCGACATGGCGAACATCGCCGAGCTCAACCGGCAGACCGAGGCCAACATGCGTTCCGCCGCTCAGGCGGCCGCCGCTGCCGAGGCCGCCCGCCAGGCCGCCGAGCAGATCCGCCAGGCACAGCAGGCGGGGGGTCGGTCCTGATGGGTCTCCGCTCCTACCTGGGCTTCGGCTCCGGCTCCAGCAGCTCCAGCGGTTCCGGTTCGTCCGAGACCAGCACCCGCACCAGCGGTTCGTCCTCCACCGGCGGCTGGTTCTCCTACGACGCGGAGGCGGCCCGCCGTCAGCCGCGGGAGACGCACCCAGCGTCGGCCAGCACCGACCAGTACGGCAACCGGGTCAACTCGGTGGACCCGTACAGCCGGGCCGACGCCAGCAGCTTCACCCGCCGCAACTTCGGCCGCTCCTACCGGGACGAGTGATGGGACGCCTGTTCGCCGCCGGAAAGATCATCGCGCGGCAGGCTCAGAACGTCGCCGTCAGCCCCGAGGCCATCGGCCTGTTCGGGGAGCCCCACCCCAAGCCCGGCCCCGACACCGCCGCCCACCGCCGCACCCGCGTCGGCAAGCCGCGCGCCGAGAAGGCCGGCAAGTAGCCCCACCCAAGAACGGCTCCCGCCGCTCTCTCCTCGGAACCGTCCTGGCATGCACCTGCCCATCGCATGCCGGTACGGCGCCGGGAGTGGGCGCCGGGCCCGCAAGGGTCCAGCACCTCACCGCACCACCAGCGCACCCGGAAGCCCGGCCCGAGGGGGTCGGCCAAGGAAGTGCCCGTTCCTCAACCCTCCGGGCTCAGGCCCGAAGGTCAACTCCATAGAGACATGAGAGAGCCCGGCGCCGCGAGCGTGACGCCGCCCGGGACCACTGCTTCCGCAGCACCTTCCAGGGGCCACCGCCGCCCCACGACACCAAAAGGCGGCCCGACCCTCCGCTCCCTGGCACGGAGCGCGGTCACCCACGCACGCACCACCCGGTCGCCGTCGTCCGCAAGGCCGGCGGCGACCACCCCACCCGCAGCCCCGCGGCTGCCCCGGCCTCCCGGACTGACCGCCCTCATCACGGCGGCCGCGCCCGGGAGTCCTGAGGAGCCCCGGGACCACCACGGTCCCCTCCACCGCGTGAAGGAGAACCCGCAGATGAACAAGCAGATCACCGCCCGTGCCGCCGCCGCGTCGCTCGCCCTGGCCGCCGTCCTCGCGCTGGGCGGCACCGCCCCGGCGTCGGCCGCACCCCGTACGACCGCCCTCGCGCAGGGCGCGCACTCCACCTCCGTCGCCGACTCCAGCGCCAGCTCAACGCCCAGCTGGGCGAGATCACCCCGCTGAAGGACGACGGCGCCTTCGGCCCGCTCACCCGCGACGCCGTCACCTGGTACCAGACCTGCGCCGGCATCGACGTGGACGGCGTCGTCGGCCCGCAGACCCACGCCGCCCTGGCCGCCAACACAGGCCGCGTCATCGACACCGTTTGCATCCGCCAGGCCTGACCCGCCGCCAGCACCGCTCTGCACGACCGGCCCGCCGCCGACCGAACCCGGTCGGCGGCGGCCGGTGCCGCCCCGTGGCTGCCCAGGCCACCCGGGCCGAACGCCCCGAGAAGTCGGCGGCGCGCTCGGCCCGGCCTGGGGAGCTCCGGGTTGCACACCCCCCGCTGCTCCGCCCGTCGCCCGTCCGAAAGGCCGCGCACATGACGCTCGACACCGTCTTCTTCGCCTTCTTCGCCACCAGCGCCGCCACGTCCTTCTGGCTGCTGCTGGCGATAGGCGCCGAGACCTACCTCATCCCGCCCTACCTCAACCGATTGGAGGCCGCCGATGTCTGACACCACTGCCCCGGCCCGCGGACAGGGGGTGACATCGTGACCGTCACCCCCGAGGTCCCGCCGCGCCCCCCGTACGACCCCACCGCCCCGGAGCAGACCGAGGTGCTGGACGACTTCTGGACCAAGCCCGCCCGCTCGCACGACGGGGACGGGCTGGCGGAACTGGCGCAGGAACTGCGCCAGGCCCGCCTGGACGCGGCGATCCCGCTCAAGGCGGATGACGCGGACCACCTGATCGACTGGCCGCGTGTTCGCCGCGCGACCGCCCGCCTCAAGCGGGCGGTGCAGGCCTGGCCGAACTCGGCCGCCGCCGGCATCGCCCTTGCGGGGCCGGCCTGGCTGTGGCGCAGCGTCGTCGAGAGCTGCTCGACGTCGTTCGCCCCGGCCGCCGACGTCGCCGACCCGGGCCTGTGCCTGGGCCTGATGACGCTCACCGGCGTGCTGGTCGTCGGCCGCTGGGTGCGGGGCGTCAGGCCCTTGCGCCCGCTTGTGCGGCTGGCCGCCTGGTCGGTCGTCCTCGGCACCCTGTCCTACTCGCCGGCCCGTTCCTGGGCCGTCGCCCTGCTGTCCGCCATCACCACGGGGGTCTTCCAATGAGCACGACCGGCATCGAGATCACCCACACCGTCACCCGGGCGGGCTCCGCGATCGGCTTCGCGGTGTTCATCGGCACCTGGGCGTTCCTCTACTTCAAGCACAAGCGGAAGTTCACCGCGCTGAAGAAGAAGAAGTACCTGGTCCCGTACGCCTGGGGCCTGGGCGTGATGGTCCTGGCCTCCGCCTGCACGGGCGGCCTGCTCGGCCTGGTGTCCGGCTTCACCACCGGCGCCGGCAACCAGAGCGGGGCACTGGCCAGCAAGGGCATGGTCGGCGGCGAAGGCGCCGTCGCCGTCGCCCAGCAGGCGCACCTGACGTTCTCGGGTTCCTGGATCGCGCTGATCCTGTTCGGCCTGGCCGTCGCGTTCTGCTGGTTCGCCAAGAACATGGGCGAGCGCGCCCTGATGATCTCCGGCGCGTTCTCCGGCGCCACCTGGGGCCTGTCCATCTCCCTCGGCGGCCTCGCCGCCTTCACCGGCGTGCCGCTGTCCAACTGGATCGGCGCCCTGATCATCGGCTGACCCTCCGGTCCGTGACGGTCACCCCGGACCCGCCCGCCCCGCACACCCGGGGGCGCGGCCGGTTCCGGGACGGCCACCCCAGACCGGACCCACCAAATCCCGCACCTCACCCACCGCCGGAGCCCGGAGGCCCCTGTGAGCACCGAAACCGAAACCGACCCCGCCGTGGCGCCCCCCGAGGGCGCCGCCGTACCTCATCAGCCGACCGCCCCGCGTGACGAGAACGCCGCGCCGGACAAGTCTGGTGAGAAGAAGAACCCCGTCACCACTTGGGCCGGTTCCCAGGCCCGGCGCACCGGCGACGGCGCCCACTCGCTCGGCCAGTGGATCGGCCACTGGGCCTCGACCGCCGACCAGTCCGGCGAGGAGATCCGCCGGCGCATCGTCGCCGCCCAGCTCGAGGGCCACACCGAGCGCCGGACCGAACTCGCCCAAGCCCTCGCCCAGGCCACCAAGAAGGTCGTGCGCCTGGAAGAGGAAGCCACCGACGGCGGCCTCACCCAGGCGCAGCGCAGCGACCTCACCCTCACCCGGGAGACTGCGCGGCGCCTCGAGAAGACGCTGCGCGACATGACCAAGGTGCCGTTCAGGGGTGTGCAGCCCACCGAGCGGCAGATCGCCCGGGCGCGCAGCCAGGGCAGGCTGCGTCGGGGCGCGGCGCTGATCGGCGCCGCGACCGCGACGGTGATGCTCGTCGTCCACCAGCCGCAGATCGGGCTGCTCGGCCTGCTCGCCGCCACCGGGCTCGCCTGGTGGACCGGCGGCCACCCGCCGCGCCTGACCCACCGTCCGGTACCGCAGGACCTGCTGCTGCCGGAGCTCGACCCGCCCGCCAAGCATCTCGCCACCGAGGGCCTGCCGGAGGAGGAGGTCGTGGTCGGTGGGGAGGACGTCGACCAGGTCGACCCGGCGCTGGTGTGCGCGGAGACCGAGCGGCTCACCCGGGCGATGCTCGCCGCCGGCGTGATCAGCGATGGCGCGGTGCGCCTCGCGGCCCCCGACGCGATCACCCGCCTGGCCGGCGGATGGATGGCCCGGATCGTCCTGCCCAAGGGCGAGGGCGCCACCGTGGAGACGGTGCTGCCGAAGCTGGAGCGAATCGCCGGCGAAGTCGGTCTGGACCGTGCCCGGTTCTTCATGGAGCCGGTCCACGCCAGCGCGGGCGGCAACGCCAAGACGATCGCCGTGGCCGCGTTCGACGCCGACCCGTTCATCGCAGGGAAGGCCTCGCCGCTCGTCGGTGCGACCAGCATCGACGTGTGGACCCGGGGCATCCCGGTGGCATACGACGCGTTCGGTCAGATCGTCCACCTGATCCTCAAGGACACCAGCCTGGCGCTGGCTGGCGCCTCCCGCACCGGCAAGGGCGCGGCGCTGCGCGGCATCATCGGCGGCGCGCTGCTGGACCTTCGGGTCAACGTGCGTCTGGTCGACGGCAAGTCGCCCGGTCAGGACCGGTGGCGCAACCTGGCCGCCACCTTCATCGACGAACCCGGCACCAAGGGCGCCAAGCGCACCCGGCACCTGCTGGAGGCCGAGGTCAAGGAGATGGGGCGACGCGCGGCCATCCTCAAGAAGCGCGGGATGGAGCAGATCGACGACCCCGCCCTGATCGCCGAGCTCGGCGGCCTGGAGCTCATCGTCATCGACGAGGTCCAGGCCCTCACCAGCGACAAGAAGCACGGCAACGCCATCAAGACCGCCCTGTCGTCGCTCGCCGCCCGAGGCCTCGCCTTCGGCATCATCCTGGTTGTCGCAACCCAGGTCGCCACCAAGGGCCAGGACGGCGTCCTGCCCCGCCTGGTCACCGGCAACATCGCCTGGAAGTGGTCGATGCGGGTCACCGAGACCGCCGAGTCCAACATGGCGCTGAGCCCCGGAGCCGCTGGCGCCGGCTGGGACGCCTCCAAGCTCGACCCGTCCGTCAAGGGCATGGGCATTCTCTTTGGCGAGACCGGCTACCGCCGGATCCGCTCCCTGTGGATCGACGGCACCGACATGCACCAGCTGATCGCCAACGTCACCGCCGCCCGCGTCGCCGCCCGTCGGCTGCGCGGCCAGTGGGACGACCCCATCGAGGCCGCGCTGCGTACCGAGGGCAACGCCACCCCTGCTCCGGGCCTGCCCGCCGAGACAACGACGAACACGCCCTCCCTGGTCCCGTCCGTGGACCTCGACCTCGACCTCGATGACGAGGACGAGGACGAGGACGGGTACGACGAGGAGACGGAAGCCGAGTACGGCTCCGACGGCGTACCGGTCCTTCTCGCCCGGGCCCACGCCGCGGTCGTCGCAGCCGGAGGCCGGATGCACACCGGCCCCCTCGCCGAGGCCCTCGGCCACGACGACGCGAGGGAGCTCGGAGTCGAACTGGTCCGCCTGATGAAGGACGTCGGCGTCGAGCGGCCGGGCGCCGGAAGCGTCCGTGTCCCCGGCGTCGGATCAGCCGCCGGCTTCTACGACAAGCACCTCGCCGCCGCCGTCGACAACTACCGCAAGTAACCGAGTCGGACCCATACACCCCACACGCCGGACCCCACACACCCTGTGTGGGGTCCGGCCGCCCGTGTGGGTCTGTGACCTGCCCGTGTGGGCCGTGTGGGGTCAAAAGGGCCACCCCGGATCAGCCCAGAGAACGCCCCGACGCCCAGCGACGCCACCCGCACCCGACACAACCCACACACCCCACACGCCTAACGCACAGTCACCGCACCAGAGGACGGAGAAACCGCCCGATGAGCCCCGCCAGGACCTCCAACCGGCGCCCCACAGCGCCCCGCAAGCCCGCCCCGACCAAGCCCACGACTCCCCGCAAGACGGCCGCCCCCGCCGCCCCGACCACCCCCGCCGAGACCGAGCAGTCGGCCCCGCTCGCCCGCTCCGAGGCCGACCCCTTGCTGGCCGACGCCCGAGACCGGGCGGCCGACATCCTTGGCCTGGCCGAGGACGACGCCGCAGCCCTCCAGGCTCGCGTCGGCGCCGATGCCGACCGCCGGATCCAGGAAGCCGAGCAGCGCGCCGCCGAGCTTCACGGCGACGCAGAGGAACGCGCTCGCCAGGTCCAGGGCGCAGCCGAGAAGCTGCGCAGCGCGGCCGACGAGGAGGTCGCCGGCCTGACCCGGACGGCCGAGGAGACGGCCGCCCGGATCTTCGCCGAGGCCCGGGAGAGCGCCGATACGGTGCTCGCCCAGGTCCGCAAGGACGCGGCCGCGCTGCGCGGGCAGGCCACCGAGCAGGCCCAGGCCGAGGCCGACCGGCTCCTGGAGGACGCCACCGGCCGAGCCAGCCAGCTCCTCGCGGACGCCGAGAAGCTCGCCGACCAGGTCCGGGAGGACGCCGCCGACGACGTTCGTCAGCGCCTGGCCGATGCCGAGGAGCAGGCCCGCCAGGACGCGGCCGGCATCACCGCCGAGGCCGAGGACAATGCTGGACGGATCGCCGAGCGGATCATCGGCGACGCCGCCGAGCAGGCCGAGCAGCTGCTCACCGACACCCAGGCCGAGGTGAGGGCGGCCCGCCGCCTAGCCGACGCCGACCTCGCCGCCGTCGCAGAGCAGCTCCAGGACGCCACCGACCAGCTGGAGCGCACCCGCATCCGCGTGGAGCGCTACCAGGCCGACGCGGAGACCGAACTCGCCGGGCGCCGCGCGCTGGCGGACCAGGCGTGCCGCGATGCGCTGACCAGCGCAGACACGGCTCGTGCCCAGGCCGCCGAGGACGCCGAGCAGATCCGCACCACCGCCGCCGACAAGGCCAAGGAGATCCTGGACCGGGCCGAGACCCGCGCGGAGGAGACACGGCGGGAGGCCGAGGAGTTGCGCGAGCGCCTGGAGGAAGCGGCCCGCACCGACGCCGACACCATCCGCGAAGACGCCCAGGAACAGGCGCAGCGGCGGCTGGAGGAGGCCGAGGCGGAGGCCCTGGAGCTGCGCGAGGAAGGCGCGCGGCAGGCCGCCGGGGCCCGCCAACGCGGCCAGGAACACGTGGAGATGCTGCGCGGCGAGGCCGAGAAGGTGCTTGCCGAGGAGGCGCGCAAGGCCGCCGCCGTACGGGGCAAGGCTGAATCCGACGCCAAGCGCATGCTCAACGAGGCCTCCGCCGAGGCGCAGCACATCGTCGACGGTGCCCGGACGCAGCTGGCGGCCCTGGAAGGGAGCGTCGGCGAGCTGCGGGCCGAGCAGCAGCGCCGCCAGGCCGCCGAGGAGGCCCGGCGCACCGGCCGGATGGCCAAGGTCCAGGCCCGGACGCAGCAGTTCATGAAGTGGCTGTGGCCCAGGCTCGCGCTGGCCGCGGCGGTCACCCTGACCGCCACCGGTGAGCGGGACCTGGCGTTGCTGATCGGCTGGCCGAAGGAGATCGCCTGGCTGCTGCCGGCGGCCATCGACATCTGGGCGACGATGGCGATCCGTTCCGAGCGGCTGAAGGAGATCGGCTACGCGCTGGGCACCATGATGCTGACCCAGAACCTGTACCACCTCGCCGATCAGCTCCACTTCGGCATGGCCCAGGACGCTCACGGAGAGTGGTTCGCGAAGTGGTGGCTGATCGCCCCGGTCGTGTGCATCGCGCCGATCGTCATCTGGCGCGGGCACGTCCTCACGCACGGGACGCGCACCGCGAGCGCTCACGGCGAGGAGACCGCCGCGCACGCCGGGCAGGCACCGCTCACCGGCGACGGGCCGGGCGCGCACGAGGACCCCTCACCGCGCCCGCCGCGCGGCGGCCAGCCGTTGCCTAACGCGCACGGCGCGCTGTTGCCCGGACAGACCGCTCACGGCGAGCGCTCACGTGAGCGGATGATCTCCGCAGGTGGCGGGACCACGACCGCTCACCCGCAGCTCCCGGCGGGTGCCCCGGCACAAGCCAGCGCTCACCAGGGCCAGGCCCTGAGCGACGCGGCGCTCATGCTCGCCCGCAAGGCGTGCATCCGCCCGCTGTACGACGATCTCGGCCGCCGCCCGAAAGCCATCGAGATCCACCAGGCGCTCACCGAGCGCGCCTTGATCACCGGTGACGAGCAGTCGACGCGCTCCACCTGCCAGCGCGTGCGCGACGCCATCGAGCGCGACGAGCCACACCTGAAGCTCCTCAGCTCCGTGCGCTCTGCGTAACCAAAACGGGCTCCGAGATGAAGGAAACACCTCGGAGCCCACAGCGCCCGAAAGCGCTTGCGGGGCCGACCTCGCCGCCGGCCCCGCCCCCATCCTCCCGCACCACGAACCACTCACCGAAACCCGATCCGGAAGGAACCCATCCCCGTGTTCGCCATAGAGCGTGACGCCCAGCTCGCCGCACTGCGCGAGCTCCACCAGACCCGCAGCAACACCCTCACCAACCTCCCGCCAGGCTCGCGCTCCCACACCCGGCTGCTCGCCGAGTGCGAGGACATCAGCGACGAGATCGACCACCTCAAGCGCTGCATCAACATCCCGCGCTCCGCCGTGGCGGCCATCCCGGTGGTCCTCTTCGTCCTGGTCCTCGCCCTCATCAGCTGACGTCCCGTCGACCGGCCTCTCCCCCGTACCGCCCGCCCGGCACCCAGCCCGGCGGGCGGCGCGCATCCGGGGACGGGACCGGCCGCCCGGCCGATACCGCACCGACGAGAGGAACCCGTGAACCTCACCTACGACGCTGGCACCGTGGTCGTCCTGGTCGGCGTCTCCGGCGCTGGCAAGACAACGTTCGCCGCCCGCCGCTGGCCCGCGACCTGGCGCCTGAGCCTGGACGACTACCGCGAGATGGCCACCGACTCGATGGCCGACCAGAGTGCCACCCCGGTCGCCGCCGAGATCCAGAACCTGCTCCTGGACGCCCGCCTCGTACGCACCCTCACCACCGTGATCGACAGCACCGCGTTGCTGCCCCACGTCCGCGCCGGCCTGCTGGCCCGCGCCCGCTACTGGCAGCGTCCAGCCGCTGCCGTGCTGTTCGACCTGCCACTCGACCTGTGCCAGCGGCAGAACAGCGCACGCCAGCGCGTCGTGCCCGACCACGTCCTGCGTGAGCAGCACCGTCACCTGCCCACCGCTGAGCAGCTGCTCGGCGAGGGATTCGCCCACGTCGACCGCATCGCCGCAGCCTCGCCTGCCTACCTCGAACCGGCCCGCACCGGCCACTGACCACCAGGAGCGAGAGCGTGCGCGCATCCGACCTCGACCCGACCGGCGAACACCACGGCGGCCTGCCCACCTACCCCTGGCGCTGGGCCCCCAGCCCGGACCTGATGACCCGCCGCCAGCTCCGCAAGGCCGGCCTGCGGCCTGGGGGCCAAGCGCCGTGCGCACAGGTGGTCTGCCGAAACGGAGCCCGATTCGGCTACTTGTACCGACGCTCCCTCGCCCTGCCCGTGCGGCCGATGACCCCCGCCCGCTGGCAGGCCCACCAGCGCATGATGCTCGCCCGCCGCACCTGCGTGCTGTGCCGCACCGTCGGCGAGTACTGCATCCCGAAGTCCATCGGCTGCTGCCTGGACTGCGCGGACGGCCTCGCCCTCGCCGAACTCGAGCAACTCCTCCAGCTCGCCACCACCGCCGCAGCCTGACCCGCCCTCCGCGAGCGCGAGCGCGAGCGGACGGCCGACGCCGGCCCCGGACCCGACCGCACCCAGCGGCCAGCCGCCGGGACCGGCGCGGCTGCCCGGTCACCCCCGACCCGCAGACCCGACCCGCCACCGAAAGGCACCACGCCCATGCAGATCAACAACACACGAATCCTCGCCGCCGCCGACGCCCTCGAGAAGCTGCTCGCCGATCTCAACCCCGACCCGTTCGACGGCCTGCTGCGCCGCGACGACGCCTACACCATCGTCCTGGCCGCCCTCGGCCACCTGGAAGCGAGCGGCCAGCGGCGCACCACGGTCGGCGAGCTCCACGCCTTGTCGCGCGTTGTCCCCGGCGGCCAGGTGCTCGGCGGGCACGACCGCCTGATGGCGGTCCTGGAGCAGGCCGCCGACCATGGCGTGATCCGGCTCGAGCGCGGACAGGTCCACATCGGCGACGCACCGACCGGCGGCTGCCCCGGCCACGTCTGGATGCGCCAGCTCACCAAGGGCGGCGCAGCGGTGGAGCTGATCGCCATCTCCGGAAAGGGAACACCCACGTGAGCAGTGATGACGCCGTCTAGATGACGTGCAGTCCCCGCTTACGTCACGGGCTCACCCAGGAACAGGGACCGAGCGCGGGCACGGAACCCTACATCCAGGCCAGCGCTGCTGACGAGAAAGCCCACAACATCAGCGGCGCGCTTGGCTGCGACCTCCTCGTACAACCCCCCCATGTCCTCTGGCTTCTCGATGCGCTTGCCGAGTGCAGTGACAGAGGTGGCCAGTTCCAGCATCCGAAGAGCTGGCAGGACCGCGTCCGGGCGAGTCAAGATCCGGACCACGAGTTCACGCAGGCGCGGGAAGTAGGTCGGGAGGAGCTCGACGTGCACTTCTTCAGGCAAGGCACCACTCTGCTTGATGCTTTCCAGCAGCTGAGACAGGCCCTGCTTCTCGCGCAGTCCCGCTGCCCCGCCGAACAGATACTCCTGCAGACCTTGGTCGGGGTTGGCGACATGGGTCGCCCTAATACTCTCCACCGCGTGACTAAGGGAGAGCATGTACAGCCACGCACAGTCGAGTACAAGAGCAAGGTGCTGGGGGACGCGGGGGTCTAGGTACTCGGCAACGGCAGCAAGCTCATCGACCATCTGCATCGGGTTGCGGTACTGCTCAGTAATCCAGTACGTGAACTCCCGATACTCCAAGATCGGCTTGAGGCGTCCGTCCAATCCGCCAAAGGCCCGCAGTACGGCCGTGGCCTTGTCCGGCTGGAACAGCCAAGCGAGCGGCTCAGCGTCCAGGGCGAGATCGCACGGGTGCAGAGACTCCAGCTGGGTCACTTCCGGGCTGTTCAGCGCGGAGATCCTCAAACGTGACGTTAGCTGCCTGGCTGCTTTGCTCAGGTCTTTCTCGCGGACCATGTAGGCAGCATCTGCGGCAAAGAAGTCGGCAACACCGCGGACCCAGAACATGCGGTTGGTTGAGCCCTTACTCGAGGTCTTGCAGTCCACGATGGCACTCTGAAGGCGGAAGCCTCCCCCGATGGTGTACCCGAGGACGTCCAGATCGGTGTAGGCCTCGGGCGCGGTAGAACGGCGCTGGCGCTGTCCGGACGGTGTAGCCTCCCGCGCGGCTACACTCCGCAGCTGCACGTCCAGACGGGTTGTGTAGCCCATCCTCCACAGCAGCCGACGCGAAGCCACCTTGAGTCCAAGGTCGAGTTCAGTCATCGGGCCCGTCCCCTTCCGAGGGCCGCATCCACGACGCTCTGCCACTGCTTGGGACTGACTGGAGCCTTAATGCGTGTCCGGTGCATGGTCTGCATGGGCGCCATAAATGGCTGTCCCAAGGCCAGCGCCTGCCGTGCCTGTTCGTCGCCAACGCGGCCATCTAGTTGCTCGCCGAAGGTGATCAAGTCACGGGCGATGCGCAATGCTTCGCGGTTGTCAGGCGTGTCGATGAACCTGGGGGTTACCCAGTTGCCGCCCGGCTTCAGGTCCGGATCGAACCTGATCAGGCCTGCTCGGTGCACCAATCGGTACTGCCGTTCATGGGAATCGTGCGGATTCAGGAACCCCCGATTGGGGTCGAGCAGCTTGTTGATGACGTCTACCAAGGCGTCCGGCGGAAGATTGGTCGCCCCTCCGAAATGCTGCCCGCATCGAAGGCAGGCCAGGAGCGCGAGTGCCTTCTCTAGAACCGGCTTTCGGCTGCGCAGCAGCTCTTGATCGAGGCTGTATGGCAGTGCCGCGAACGGCTGCAGCGTGTGGTTCGGCAGCTCCACCGCAGGCGCTAGGAGGAGGCCTCGCGAGATCGCGTCCTGCAGAAGCGGCTGATGGTCTCCGACCGGGAGACCCTGTTCGCCGCGCACGGCCGCGAATGCCTGCGCGAGTTCGTCTGCACCGTGATCGCGAACCAACTCGGCTATGACCTGTGGGTTCTCGAAGCCGAAGAACGGCGAGTAGAGCACGTCACCGTCGGGAACCTGAATCCGCTTGACGAGTCCCGACCGCTCGCCGACCTCCAGCAGGCTGGGCAGCCGTGCAGAGTCCAGGCCGACCTTGCTGGCGGCTTCCTCTTCTGGCACTGGCCCATCAGCCAAGTAGTCGACAAGGAGGACCATCTGCTCCTCAGTCTCCGAGGGCTCACGATCCCGCCATGCCTGCCCGAGCTTCGCGTACAAGTCGTCGTAGTACGGGACGCTCTCGGTAAACCGGGTGATCTTGCCGCCCGAGCGCTGCACCCCCTCAACGAACCCCACATCTTCCAGCGCAAGGACAACCTGATCGAACGCGAACACGCTAACGTCTAGTTGCTCTGCCGCCACAGCGCGCAGGGCTTGGGCGTTATCGATCACCTCCTGGCCGCGGACTAGGGCAGCCAGACTGGCAGCCATACCGATCAACTGGGTGTCCGCCAGCGGCGTCAGCGAGCCAGAATTTGGGTCCACGTTCCGCAGCCCGGCATGCACGTCCTGGCAACGCAGCCCCTCGTCGAACTCTTCCACTAAGTCCCCTTACCCGTGCTCAACTGCGGCGGCCTCAGCTACTCGCCCTCTTGCGAGTCTGATGGCTTCTACTCGTCCAGCGCCTTCGTCGCCGAGGGTTCTCCGGAGCCCCGATGGGCACCGTAGTCACCGGCGTTGCTCCGGGCTGTGATGTGACGAGCATGCTCCTGCGGGGAGATGCCGATGCGTTGCGGAACCCCTGAGATGCCGCCACGCCGTTAACAATGTGACTTGTATCACCTGACTATGCGTCATGTCACACGGAATGCGACATCACGCTCGCAATGGCTCGACCGTTCCATTGCTGCTCCAGCGGCCTGGTATCGGACTCGGCTTGCGTGGGACACGGTGAATGCCGGAACAAGGCTGGGCGACGACCTGCTCGTCACCAACCGCAAGCTCGGCGCGGCCTGCTACATCGACGACCGCGCCCTGCGGTTCACCGACTGGGCCCTCGCCCTTCCCGAGGCGATGCGCGCGATCGGCCTGACCCCGGAGCCCGCCAGCCCCGCCCCCGCCCTGCCGGCCCTGACCGTCCGACAGCCATGGCTCGCCGCGATCCTCACCGGCGACAAGACCACCGAGAACCGATCCTGGCCGACCAAGCACCGCGGACCGATCGCCCTGCACGCCGCCCGCGCCCTCAGCCGCGACGGTCAGGCCGACCCGCTCGTCCAGGCCGTCCTTGCCCGCCCCCACGCGCCCGCCCTCACCACCGGCGCCATCGTCGCCACCGCCCGCATCACCGACTGCCACCAGGACACCGGCTGCTGCCGGCCCTGGGGACAGCCCGGCCTGTGGCACTGGACCCTCACCGACGTCCGGCCCCTCACCGAGCCGATCCCCGCCACCGGCAGGCTCGGCCCCTGGCAGCCGGACCCCGGCCCGCACGCCGTGCTCCACCGCCACCAGGCCGCCACCGCTCCCCTCACACTCCGCTGAACCGCCCGCCCGCCCGGCCGCGTGCACCACCGCGCGGCCGGGCAGGTCTGGAGCGCGTCACCCCCTGCCCGCCCCCCGAAGGACATCTTCGTGACCACTGCGCCCACCGCTGCCACCCAGAACACAGCGCAGAAGGCCCGCACCGGCTACCGGTGCGGGCCTTCTGCGTTTCTGAAGTGCTGACAACTGTCAGCACTTCGTTCGATCCATTCGAACGGGGTTGGTCGGTTCCTACCGGCCCCTGCCGGGTCGGACTCGGTCGAGCGGCACGGCCCGTTGCGCGCGGGCCTCGAAGTCCGCCTCCGCCGACGGGCCCTTTCACTCCACTCGCGACAACAGCCGCTCCGCCACTGCGTGCAGGACGTCGGGGGGCAGGTGCTCGGCGAGTGCGTCTGCCAGGTTGTCCGGGCCAGCTGTGAGGCGCACCAGCTCCTGGACGGCGCCAGCGATAGCTTCGGGCGGCGCGGCGGAGTTAACGCCGTTAACTACTTCATGTGATGAAGTAATTGTGGATGTCGAGGTGCTCGCCGAGTTAACGGCGTTAACTCCTTCATGTGCTGAACCATTTTTCCGGGGGACGACCTGAGCGGCTTCCCGCGGCTTGCGCGGGGGCTTCACCCGGGCGAGAGCCGCAGCGGCTTCGGCTCGCTGGACATCCTTGTCGCGGATGCGGCCGATCCGCCGGCCGTCCTCGACACTCAGCTCCTTCGAGTCAACCTTCTCCCGCAGGTCGTCGGGCAGACCCAGGAGCGCCAGACGCTGCGACACCCACGCCGACGACTTCTGGAGCCGCGCGGCGACGGCTTCCTGCGTGTCGTGGACTTTCAGCAGTTCCTGGATTGCCTTGGCTTGGTCGATCGGCGGCACATCCACGCGGTGGATGTTCGCGATCAGTGCGCTCTCCAGTAGATCGTGCGCGCTGGCCGCCAAGGCGTCGTTGGCATAGATCTCCAGGCCTGTCATGCCCGCGAGCGGAGCGGCGGCCAGGCGCCGATTGCCGTCGATGACGACGTACTGAACCTGGGGGTCGAACTTCTCCGCGGTCTGCGGGTGCACGGCAAGAAAGGCCGGCAGGGACACCACGGCGACGGGCTGGAGCTGGCCCCGCGCCGCGAGCGACTCGGCCGTCTCCTCAACGTCCGTCAGCTCCTCGCGTGGGTTGTAGGGATTGTGGGCCAGCAGCGCGAGCTCCACGCTGGCCGGCGGCCGCTTGCCCTGCCCCGCCTTGATCTCCTGGCGGGTCCGTACCCGGCGGGGCCGCTCCTCCTCCTGTTCCTCGTCGATGCTGAAGCCACGAGTCACACGCTGGGCCGGCGTCATGCCGCGATCTCCTTCGCCAGGTCGCGCATCGCCTGCGCGTGCTCGCTGTCGGGGGCGTACTCCAGCAGCGGGATCTCGCCGTCGGAGGCCTCCCGGCCGTCCTTGAGATCACCGATGACCAGCAGCACTCCCGGGTTGGTCGCCTTCTCCCACTGCTTCTTGTTCTCCTTTACCAGCTTCCCGCGGCGGCTGTCGTAGGCGTTGATGACCAGCCCCAGGTAGTCGATGGAGATCCGACCCTTCTTGCACAGGTCGGCGATCTGCTGGCTCAGCAGGCGGAAAGCCCGGTGGGAGGCCTTGTTGGCCCAAACCGGCGTGATGACCCCGGAGCGGTCGGCCAGCTCGCCCTCGCGCCGGCGCACGTAGTACAGGGCGGTGTCCATGTTCAGGCCCAGGCTGGGCGGGCCGTCGATGATGATGACGTCGTAGTCGTCCTCCAGCGGCTCCAGCGCACGCTCCAACGCGCTCTCGCTGAAGCCGACCCGGGAGAGGTGCACGTCCATCAGGAAGGCGTCGTCGGATGCGGGAAGGACGTGGAGCCGGCCGCCGAACCGATCATGCTCCAGCGCCACCAGCAGGTCATGGATGTCACCCTTGGCGGTACCGTCCAGGTGCATGAGGAGCGTCTCGCGCTCGTCGTCGTACATCACGTCTTCGAGCCCGAGCTCAGCCGTCAGGTGACCCTGGGGGTCGTAGTCGACGATCAGGACCCGCTGCCCCTTCTCCGCCAGCGCCTGGGAGAGCCCGGAGGCGACGAACGTCTTGCCGACCCCGCCCTTCTGATTGGCGATGATGAGGCGGATCACCGGCTGAGCCACCAGCGGCGTACTCGGCGATGGGTGGCTCTCCAGCCAGAGCGTCAGCGCCTGCGCCAGCCCCTGGACGTAGGTGACCCCCCGGTCGGTGCAGGCCTCCTTGAACCGGTCCGGCTCCCCGGGGGACAGAAACGTGCCCCAGACCTTCGCGCCGTCTGTGTCCACCGTGGGCGGCGCTGGCGCCTCGTACCAGGCGCGGATCGCGTGCTCGGTCGCGTCCTGAATGTCCAGTCCATGCTCAAATGCACGGATCTTGATCTGGCGCCGCAACTGCGGCGGCAGAGAAGTGATTAGCTTCTCTCGTTTCTGATTGACCATAGGGCTGCTCATGTGGCCGAACATTACTAGGTCCACCTGCTGGGTAGGAGTAGCCGCACCTGGGGCGACGGAGTGAAGGCCGCCCGACCGCCCGGCTCCCGGCCTTGAGCCAGGGCTTTTCATTGCCCCGGCCATGCACTCCGGAGGGCCGACTCCTTCTCCGCGAAGTACCCACCGCCCACGCGTAGGACGTGGTCCAATGCGTGGGCGGCGAACTGGCAGGGGGAGTGAGCGGTGTCGTGGAAAGAGGCGGTCCAGTCGGTCCTGCGGGTCCTGGTCGACCAGGGCACCAAGTACCCGGACCCCTATCTGGAGCTGCTGCGCGTCGGAGTTGAGCACGATGACATCGACGCCAACGACGTGACGGTGACGCTAGTTCTGGACGGCGCGATCGTCACCGGCACCGTCGTGTCCCTCGATGTGTGGGAGCGCCTGTTCCTACGCCAGCTCGACGACCACGACTCCAACCTCCGCCGAGCCACCAAGACCGCCCTCGGCCACCTGGACGACACGGCCGACGAAGGCCGGCGCCGACGCGAACCCGCCCGGCCCTTCCTTCACCTGCGCGACGTCACCTACCGCTCAGGCCGTTCCACCCACATCCTGCCGACCTGGCGCGGCCCTATCGACGCGATCAGCGGCTGGACCCTCGGCGGACCCGACCAGGATTGAGCGGCCAGGGCATCCGGAGATTCCCGGGTTCGGCTGACGGCCACCGCGTTGCGCGCCAGGCTGTCCTTCGTGATCACACTTCCACCCGTGCCCCCGCATATCGCCGGCCTCCCCTGCGATGACCGCGGCTACCCCGTACCGGCCGAGAATCCCTGGGTCGACGGGGAGCCGAGCCTCGCCCTCCAGGACTTCCACCGCTCCGGGACCCTGTGGGCGGACGCACGCTGCGCCATGTGCGGGTTCAAGATCCCGCCCCAGGAGGCGAAGTACCGGCTGTTCTCCGAGGACGAGATTGGCCCCACCATCCGCCACAACCGCGCCACCCGCTTCGACGGTCCCGGGCACCGCGCGTGCATGATCTTCGCCGCGATGGTCTGCCCGTTCTTCACCGCCCCCGGCTCACCTCGAACCCAGGGCGAGCTCCGGGGCCGCCGGCGCGGGGCCTCTGCCGCCCTGATCGGCTTCCAGACGGTCTACCTTGCCGTGCGGGGCGAGCCCGAGACGACCCGCCTCCCGGACGGCTCGGACGGCCGTCGCCTCGTCGGTCCACACGCTCGCCACGCCGTCCTTCGCGACCTTGTCCGCCAGCCTGGTGCCGGTGATCCGGGCGGTTCGGCCGTGCCTCGGCATGCGGCCCGCTGCACTGCGGCTCCGGCGCCGACTCGGGTATGTACAGAAGGGGTGGTTCTCCGCGAAACAAGTCGCCGAGAGCCACCCCTTCCAGCAGCACCTGGTCTGCGCTTTGTTTTGTTGCTTGGCAGCTCCCAGGGCAGTTCACTGAGAACGGCGGTCAGGCCTATCGTCAGATCGGTCAGTCCTGGAGTTTCAGAAGAAAGTCGCAGGCGCCTACGACATGCTCGCCGAAGCCGAATTGCCTCCCGAGATTCGTGTATCGGTCGTAGGTGCGGTGGTCGAGCGGGATCCAGTACCGGGACAGGCAACGCAGGAGCAGTCGGAAGCCGAGGTTGGGATCGACTTCTCGGACGGTGAGTTCGAGAGCGGGTACCACGTCCGGAACCGCGGCGTACGGGTGGGATGTGGTGGCGTCGGCAAGCGCCGGCCCGATGAGGTGGAGCTCTTCGAGTACGGCATCGGTCAGAGCCTGCGGGACCGTTCCAGACGCCGGGGCCTCAGGTGCGTGGCCGTCGGCGAGCAGTTGTGCCGTGCAGAGTGCTTCGACGTCCTGGAGCCACGTGCGGATGCCGTCCATGCCCACCATGCTCGAAGCGGCTCGCCACAGTGCCGTCAGTGCCCAGTCGGGCACAGGGTTCTGTAGCAGCCGGAGCGCGTCGTCGCGCAGCCGTCGGACGTCACCCGTGGCCCAGAGCCGTGCCACCTCGAATGGCGTCTCCTCGACGTCTTGGTGGAACTGCGTGGACAGGCCACTCAGCCCGAAGTCGAAGAGGTCGTCGTTGTTGTCCTCAGACATTGTTCCTCCTTACAGGACTGGGTAGGAAGTCAACACGAAGTATCCGCCGGGCTTGTGACCGGGTGACTTCCTCAAGACTACTGTGAACTTGTTCTTGGCTGCGTCGATGAGGCCGTTCGGTCCGTACACGTTTCCGATTGAGTTGTCCGGGACTCCGAACGTGTCGTTGATCTCGAAATCGCGGTTGGCGGACGGTCCTCGGCCGCTGAGCCAGTCGTTGATGGCCTTCGGGTTCTTCCGGATCTTCTCGGCAATCGCGTAGTCCACCACCTGCTGTGCGATCTGCTCGTCGATGAACACTCCGCACACGGGAGTCTTGCCGGCCAGCCGGTCCGGATCATTGACCTCACACCCTGACCCGAATGGATGCAGAAGTTCCCGGCCCTGCAGCGGTGAGGGCGGCCCTCCGCAGTGGTAAAGGGGTTGGTCTCCGGCGATTCGATCACCAGGGGCCAACCCCTCCTCAAGGCGTTCTAAACGACTTCCCAGACGACGCGGAGTCTTCCCCGCTACGGCCGGGCCCTCAGCGAGCCAAAGAGATTATTGATATCAGAATCCGAGAGGCTCCCACCTCTCCCGAGACCGACCCACTGCTCAAGATCTCGCACGTTGATCAGCGAGACTTCGAAGGCGCGAAAGAAATACTGCATGAAAAGGAAGTCGCTGAAGTCGGCCCCAATTTCCCCAAGAAGCCATTTTGCTATTTCCGAAGGGCGGGCGCCCTCTTCGGGCTTTTCCTTGAGTCTGGCCAGGATGATCTCATCCATTGCGGTCACTCATCCTTTCGGGCGCTTAAATAGGACCTGGACCTTTGCATATTCGCCAGGACTGCCGATTCGAATCTCAAACTCTACTTCGGTAAATCCGTACCTTGCCGCCATCTTGCCAGTGAATGTATTCCTCGCCGCATCTTCCGGGGATAGCAGATTCTGAATCCCGGCATTGAAGCTGTCCAGGTTATCTTTCAGCTCACCTCCCGAAAGCCACTTCCCGCGCACTCCATCGGCATTGTGGCCAACCGCCTCCATTGCATTGATGAACATTTGACCGCCGGTCGGATCGGTTGACGGCGCATTCTTTGCAACTGAAACGATAGTGTCTAGCATTCCATCGGAGCCCACCTCGGCCATAATACCAGTGCCTGAAGGGTGGTATTCGTAGTACTCGCGGCAGTCGGAGTTATGGACGAGCATGGAGGCGCTACCGGCCATCACGTAATACGAGTGCAGGTTAGCGACAGTTAGGTTGTAGGCGGCTTGCCCTTGGCTAAATTGGTGGACTTCGCCGATCGAAATTGAATCGCCATTCGCCGATCGTACGGTCTCACCAGTGGCTAGGTCCCGCGCATCAATCCAGCTGCGACGACTCTCGGACCATATTGAATGATGGTCGGTCGCGGTGACCGAAGATTCTCCAAGATGGATTTCGGTGAAATCCTGATCGTTAGGCGTGTAGATGCGCGCGGTTACCTGCTCGGGTGCGGTGATCCCGCTGATCGGATCAGTCGCGATCACCGAGTCGTCAGTATTGACCAGATCGATCGGCCGCTGACTTCCGTCAGCCATGAGCACGGGCGTGCCTGCCGGGAAACTGTTTCTTGTTGGGCAGCCCTTGCGCGCCCTGGCCGCCAAGTCGGAATCATGCTCAAATTCTCGGATCAGTGCACGGTCGACAGCGGGGTTGTTGCGCAGGGCCGCGAGCGCGGCGTCGGTTCCGACGCCGTCCTTCAGGGTGCTGCGGAAGGCGGTGATGGCGTCGGCCACGCTGGTGAGGCTGTTGAGCGTGGCCTGGCTGTAGCCGTTGAGGGTTGCTTGGAGGGCGAGTTTGGCGTCTTCGATGCCGACGCCGGTCTCGAGGGCGAAGCGGAAGGCGACGATTCCCTTGGCGGCCTGGGCGAGCTTGCCGTAGGGGATGAGGGTCGCGGCCGCCCAGCCGCAGGACGGGCCCGGGTTGTTGAAGCACTGGATGAAGTCGCCGGCCAGCAGAGTGAACATGTTGGCCGTCTGCGAGCCGCAGACGCCTCGCGGGCAGGAGACGTGGTATTTCTTGAAGCTCTCCCGCGTCATCTCGATTCTGGTGGTGTACTCCACCTTGTCGAGCTGCTGGCTGTTGAGGACGAGGGTGTCCCACACCGTGTACTTGCCCTTGCAGGCCTCAGGGCTGAGTCCTGCTTCGGGGCATGTGCGCATGATGTAGTCGACGGTGCCGGTTACCTTGACGGTGAGGGTGACCTCACAAACCTCGACGCCAGTCGCGTTCTTGTGCCAGTTGGAATCGGTGAACCAGTCCGCCAGGGTTCCGCTCTCACCCTTGTCGCACCGGCCCATGTCATCGCGGATGACGTCTGGCTTCACATCGTTCCGGGGCACGGTCTCGACGTAGTAGGCCCGGCCGCCGCCGTTGCCGCCGTTGCCGCCGTTGCCCTCGTTGCCGGCGGTGCCGGACGGGACCTGGGCGGCGGTGGCCTCGGCCTGCTGCTTCTTCCAGACGGCCTCCTGGGCTTCGGCTGCCGCCTTGGCGGCCTCGTCGGCGCTCTTGTTGGCGGCCGCGGCGGAGGCCTGGGCCTGGTCGGCGGCGTTCTTGGCGGTGGCCGCGTACTGCCGGGCGGTTGCCGCGTAGCCGGTGGCCATGGCCGCCGAGGCGCTGGCGCGGCTGGCCGCCGTGTTGGCGGACGCGGCGGAGGTCTGGGCCTGTTTGGCGTAGCCGGAGGCCTGGGTGGCGGAGGTCTGGGCCTGGTTGGCCGATTCGGCGGCCTTGTTGGACCAGTCGGCGGCTTGGGTGGCGCTGGTGTGGGCCTGGTTGGCGTAGCCGGCGGCCTGGTCGGCGGCGCCTTGGGCGGTGGCGTAGGACTGGGAGGCCTCGGCCGCGTACTGGCGGGCGAGGGCGACGGAGCCGTCGATGGTGGCGAGGTAGGACTGGATGGTGGCCACGTGTGCGGCGGTGACGGCGTCGCGCTGTTGGGCCTTGGGCAGGCCGGTCTGCAGGAACGGTTCCAGGCGGTCGGCCGGGCCGGACAGGACGGCTTGGACTGCGGCCTTGACCTCGGGTCCGCCGTTAATCATGGCCTTTGTCACCAGGACGCGGTTGTCGTCGTCGCGAGCCTTGTACTGGCCGGTTGCCAGGAACGCGTGGACGTCGTCGATGGTGCCGTCGAGCGCCTTGCCGGCGGCGTCCTTCACTCCGGGTCCGCCGGCGATCATGATCTTCGCGAGCAGGATTCGGTCGTCGTCGTCCTTGCCCGGGTACTGGCCGGTGGCCAGGAAGGCGCGCACCTGGTCGGGGGTGCCGACCGAGGCGGTCTCCGCGGCGAGGCGCTTCTCCATCTTGCCGGGGGCCTGGGCGATGGCCATGACGCTGGTGCGGTCGTCGCGGTCCCGCGCGACCGTCAGGCCGGTGTTCAGGAAGGCCTGGACGGCACTGTCGTCGCCTTCCAGTGCGGTCTGGGCGGCGGCCTTGGTCCACGGTCCGGCGACGTCCAGCAGGCGCAGTGCGGCCTGGCGGCCCTTGAGGAGCGCGGTCTTCGGGTCGGTCCCGGTGGCGGTGGCGTCCTTGATCAGCTGCTCGGTGTCGGCGGTCAGCTGGGTGGCCTTGCCGGCCTCCCAGGCGGCGGTCTTGGCTTTCTGGTCCGCTTCGCGGGAGGCTTCGTCGGCGGCGGCCATCTCGGTGGCTTGCTGGGCGTCGAGGCGTTCCTGGTCGCTGGCGCGGGCGATGTCGGCGACCTTGTGGGCCTGGGTGGCGGAGGCGGCGGCCGAGTCGGCGGCGGCGCCTGCGGCGGTGGCCGCGGTCTGCGCGGTGTTGGCCCAGCTCGACGCGTTGCCGGCGTGCTGGGCGGCCTCGTCGGCTGCGGCTGCGGCTGCGTCCGCGTGTGCGGCGGCGTCGTTGGCGGCCCGTTGGGCGTCGCCGGCCGCGGCGGCGGCGTCGTTTGCGATCTTGGTGGTGGCGTTCGCCGCCCTGGTGGCCTCGGCCGCGGCGGTCTTGGCCTTCGCGGCGGCCTGGCGTGCCCGGTTCGCGGCCGCGGCCGAAACGCCCTGGTAGGTGGCGGAGTCGGCGGCGGCCTGCGCGGCGGCGGCGGCGTTGGCCCCGGCGGAGGCGGCGGCCTGGGCGGAGACGATGGACTGGGTTGCCGCGGCTGCGGCCCACACGCTGGCCTCACCCGCTGTGCGGGCGTCGACCGCGGCCTGGCGGGCGGTCACCGCGGCGGCGCGGGCGTCCTCGGCTTTGCCTGCGTCGCCCGCGGCCGCGGCGGCGGCACTGAGGGCCCGCGCTGCGGCGTTGCCGGCCTTGGTGGCGGCCGCCGCCGCGCTGGCGGCGGCGTTGGCGGCCTGCCGGGAGGCCTCGTTGGCGGCCTTCGCGGCCGTGGAGGCGGTCTGGGCGGCGGCGGCGGCCCGGTCAGCAGCATCGGCCGCGCGTGCGGCGGCGTTGGACGCCTGGCCGGCAGAGCCCTGCGCTGCCTTGGTCTCGGCTGCGGCCCGCTCGGCGGCCTCCTTGGCCAGGCGGGTGGAGTCCAGCGCCTTGCCCGCCGCGTCTCTAGCGACCTGTGTTTGTTGTCCGGCCTGGGTGGAGGCGTTCTTCGTCAGGTCGGCCAGCTGCGAAACTGTCAGGGTTTCCTGGTCGTGGGCAGCTGCGGTCTGGTAGCCGTACTGCAGGAACTGCTGGACGTCGTCCATCGTCCCGTCCAGCGCGGCGCCGGCGGCCTTCTTCACCTCCGGCCCACCGGCGACCATCAGCTTGGCCAGTCGGACCCGGTCGTCGTCATCCCGCGCCTTGAACTGGACCTCGTTCAGGAACAGGTTCACATCGTCGATGGAGCCGTCAAGCGCCTTGCCCGCGGCGTCCTGCACCCCGGGCCCGCCGACCACCATGATCTGCGACAGCCGCACCCGCTGGTCATCCTCGTAGGGCTTCCTGAAACCCTGGTTGAGGAAGTCCTGCAGATCGGACGCGGATCCGGCCAGAGCCGCGGTACCCGCCTCACGCACCCCTCGGCCGGAGGCTGCGATCAGCTCCTCCACCCGCGCCCTCAGGTCCTGGTCCGCCGCCGCTGTCTGACCGCCCGCCAGGAACGCCTTCAGGTTCTCGGCCGAACCGGTCAACGCCGTCTCCGCGGCCCAGCGCACCGCAGGCCCGCCAGCCTGCCACGCCGCGAGCACCTTTACCCGATTCGGATCGGGTCCGGTTGCCGGCGCAGCATTCGCAGCCGCCGCCGGTATCGTAAGCAGCCCAGTCACCAGGCTGCCCACCACGAGCCCGGCCGCCAACCGCGGCCGTTTGGCTCGTGATGTCAGAAATACCCTCATAGATACATGAATCCGTTCTGTGCGGGCCTGCCGAAGCACCGTGCAACCAGCGGCACGGGCGGCGGTGGCCTTGGAAATCGATCAGAAGCGTCCGTGTAGAACGAGCACGGCATCACCGCCTGCCGCCCCGCCAGGAGGCGTTGCGGCAGGCGATCTGTGTCATGTGCTGCAGCCCCGGCTCATGGCATGTTCAGCCGGGAGCCGGCAACGGCCGTGGATCAGCCGGTGACGGCAAACGTCCATCCGGGCATGGACTCCCAGGTGAGCCACTGGTTGTCCTTGTAGGTGGCGCGGGACATGGTGCCGTTGGTGCCGGTGGCGAAGAGTTCGAGGGTGTTGGTGTAGGCGTTGTAGGTGGCGGAGGGGGTGCCGGAGAACTTCCAGTCGCTGATGGTGCTCCAGCCGCCCCAGGCCTTGGTCTTGTTGTCCCAGTAGTTGTGGCCGAGTACGCCGTTGGTGCCGGTGGCGAAGAGTTCGACGGAGTTGGCGGCGGGGTTGTAGGCGGCGGTGGGGGTGCCGTTGAACTGCCAGTCGCTCATGGTGCTGAGGGTTTCCCAGCGTCCGCCGTTGAGGCTGAAGGTGTGGGCCATCGTGCCGCCGGTGGTGGTGACGAAGACCTCGGCGCTGTTGTTGGCGGGGTTGACGACGGCGGTGGGGCTGCCAGCCACGGCCGGGCCGCTGATGGTGCTCCAGTCGCCCCAGGTCTTGGCCTTGCTGTCCCAGTAGATGTGGCCGAGTACGCCGTTGGTGCCGGTAGCGAAGAGTTCGACGGCGTCGGTGGCGGCGTTGTAGAGGGTGGTGGGGGTGCCGTTGAACTGCCAGTCGCCGAGGCGGCGGGCGTCGTCCCAGCGGGCGCCGCTGGTGCTGTAGGAGTGGGTCATGTAACCGTCGGTGTCCAGGGCGAACACCTCTGCCGTCCGGCTGGAGGGGTTGAACACGGCGACCGGGTTGGCCTTGAGCTTCCCGCTGCTGGGGATGGTGCTCCAGCCGGCCCACTTCTTGGTGGCCGGATCCCAGTAGTTGCGGCAGAGCTCGCCGGTCCTGCCGATGGCGAACAGCTCGAGAGCCTTGGTGGCGGGGTTGTAGATGGTCGCGGGTATGCCGCTGAACTGCCAGTTCTCCAGGGCCTCCCAACTGGTCCAGTCCTTGTTCTCGGTCTTGGAGGCGTGGGCGAGCACGCCGTCGGTGCCCAGCGCGAAGATCTCGGCGGTCTTGGTGTCCGGGTTGTACACGGAGTTCACGACCGCGGAGGAGTAGTCGACCTTGGTGCCCCACGTGGAGACGGTCTGCTGGACCCAGCCGGCCACATCGTCGACGCGGCTGCTGGTCGCACCCATGCGGGTCTCGGCGGCGGGAGTGCCCAGGCAGCCGCCCTGCCAGGAGCGAGAGGCAACGCCGACGAGCTCCGCGACGCCGTTCCTGTCACGCAGCAGAGGCGCCCCGGCGTCACCCGGGCAGATGGCAGCTGCGCCGCCGGCCGGCGCGGTGTCCACACCGGTGGCCGTGACGGCACTGATGGTGTGAGCCGTGGTGTGGACCTTGGCGGGGATCCAGTCGGTGGCAGTACGGCCGTATCCGGATACCCGAAGGCTCTCACCAGCCATCGGGGCGGTGTTGGCCAGAACAGCGGGCGTCACATCAGTCACGGGGGTCGCCAGACGGGCCATGACGAGGTCACGGTCACCGCGCGGGACGAGCTGGGCAACGGTGATGGACTTGCCGCCGATCGTGACGCTGCTCGCTGTCAGTGGTGCTCCAGCCGTCACAGCTGCCGGGTCGTTGGCGAAGCAGCCGGCCGAGGTGAGGATCCAGTATCGGTCGACGAGGGTGCCAGTGCACGCGCGTGCCTCCGCACTACGACCGGGCTGGCCAACCGTGACGGTGCCAACCGCCGGAAGGTCGGCGGCGGAGGCCGGCGCAGCCGGTCCGTCGATGGCGTTGAGCTCCAGAAGCGTGCTCTCGTCCCCGAGGCTTTCGCCGATCCCTGCCCAGGTGCGCTTGGGGAGGTCAAGCGTGGTGGTCTTGCCCGCCGTGTTCAGCCTCGCCTTGATGGTGCTGTGACCGTCGCCCTTCATGAGGTAGACACCCGGGATCTCCACCGCCAAGTACCCGGTCGAATCAGTGATCTTGAAACAGACGTGGCTCGGCTTTGCCGCTCGGGTATACAGCTCCACCACATCTGGTGCCGAACCGCAGTCATCGAGCACGATATGCCCGTCGCCGGTCTTGAGAGTGATGTTCCGCTGGGCGAGGACCTTCGCCGCATCCGGGTAGGAGAAACCCTCTACAGCCACCGGAGCTGAGGCCTCAGCAGCGGTCGCCGTGACCGGCATCGAACCGGCCACCACGGGTATCGCCAGGGCCACACCAAGGGGCCAGGCCAATCTACGGACCATACGCACAGAAAACTCCCAGCAAAAAGGGCATGCCGGGAGACACCAACGCCCCCCGGGCTGGCAATGAAGAACTCAAGCGGACGCTATCTATCGCCATCCGCGCACGTCAAAGCATGCACCACACCACCGACAATCCCCTGACCCGCAGCTGAATCCTCCGCAGCCAAGCCCGAAAGAGAACAGGCGAATTCGGGGCATTCTGGATGAATCTTGAAGCGAGTGTCCCTTGTCCCTGCCATTACAGTTCGGTCACGTTTCCCGCACCGCAGGTCCCCCTTGGTGGAGACGTCGTTCGGTCGCTTGCCACTGTTCGCGGACGTGGAAGTCCGTGACACGCAGCAGCGCTACGACGAAACCGTGTCACGGCCGGCTTCATCCGCGCCAGGTTCGCCGGGGTACTCCTTCGCCGCCCGCGCCCGCCAGACGTCCACCAGCTTCTCCGACACGTCCGCGAACAGGTTCGCCGGCAACTCCAGCTTCCGAACCCATCGGGCACCGTCGCGAGGTGGTCTGAACCGCCCCGGGTTCGGTGGGGACTCGATTTCGTGTAAGGATTCGAGTCATGGCACGTCCTTCTTCCTACCCTCCTGAGCTGCGCCGTCGTGCGGTGCGCATGGTCGCCGAGGTCCTCGGCGACTACCCGAACGAGTCGGCTGCGTTGCGGGCCGTCGCGGAGAAGTTGGGCATCGGCTCCGCCGAGACGCTGCGCAACTGGGTGCGGCGCGACCAGGTCGACTCCGGGCAGCGCCCGGGCACGACCACGGAGGAGTCCGCCCAGCTCAAGGTGATGAAGAAGGAGATCGCCGAGCTCAAGCGCGCCAACGAGATCCTCAAGGCCGCGGCGAGTTTCTTCGCGGCCGAGCTCGACCGGCCACACCTGCGCTCGTAGCGTTCATCGACGAGCACCGGGGCCGCTTCGGCGGCGTCGAGCCGATCTGCCGCGTGCTCACCGAGCACGACTGCAGCATCGCCCCCTCCACCTACTACGCCCACCACAAGCGCCTGGTCTGGCCCGCCGCCCGCACGGTGCGCGACGAGGAACTCAAGGACCTGATCAAGGAGGTCCACGACGCCAACTACCGCGTCTACGGGGCCCGGAAGATCTGGCGGGAGCTGGGCCGGCAGGGCCACCAGGTTGCCCGTTGCACGGTCGAGCGCCTGATGCGCGAGCTCGGCATCACCGGCGCCGTGCGCGGCAGGAAAGTCATCACCACCATGGCCGACCCGGCCGCCGAACGCGCCCCGGACCTGGTGGACCGCGACTTCGTCGCCGGCGCGCCGAACCGCTGCTGGGTCGCCGACTTCACGCACGTGAAGACCTGCTCCGGCGTCGTCTACGTTGCCTTCATCGTGGACACCTTCTCCCGGCGCATCGTCGGCTGGTCCGCCGCGACCTCCAAGGAGACCCGGCTCGTCCTGGACGCGCTGGACATGGCTCTGTGGCAGCGCGATCGTGACGGATTCCCCCACCAACGGGGCGAGTTGATACATCACTCGGATGCCGGGTCGCAATATACGAGTTTCCGGCTCGCCGAGCACCTGGACGCCGCCGGCATCGCGGCCTCGATCGGATCCGTCGGCGACGCCTACGACAACGCCCTGATGGAATTTGCCATCGGCCTCTACAAAACGGAGCTGATCAAGCCCGGCCGGCCCTGGAAGACCCTCTCCCAGGTCGAGCTCGCCACAGCCGAATGGACCGACTGGTACTGCCACCGACGACTCCACGGTGAGATAGGCCACGTCCCACCCGCCGAATACGAGACCACCTACCACCTCACAGCCACAAAACCCCAGGTCACAACCACAACCTGAGATCTCCACCGAACCCGGGGCGGTTCAGTCCAGCAGGTATGGGTGTTCCCCTGTGGCGGGTCGGTGGTTCGCTGGTTGATCTTGTTGGTGTGCTGGGGGTTTGCAGGTTGGTTGAGAAGTCCGGCGTGGTGTGGGCGGCGGGTGTGGGTGTGGGGCTGTGCGTTGCCGGCTGTGTTGTCAGGCTGTGGGCTCGGTGGTGCGGCGTCGGCGGCGGAGGTCGCGTTGAGCTTGGGCACGGGCGCATTCGCGGGAGCAGTATTTGATGCCGGTGGTGCGGTGTTGGCCGTAGTTGGCGCGGCCGCGTTGGCGGACGAAGTCGCGGCCGCAGTTGTGGTTGGCGCATGTGCGTACGGCGGCGCCCTCGGCGAGGTGGTTGTACAGCTGGAGAAACGCCACGGAATGGACGGTGGGGTAGCGGTCGGACAGGCCGCCGATGCCGACGCTGAAGCGGCTCAGGGCTGCGCCCAGGACGGTCTTCAGTTCCTGGACGCGTAGTTCGATGAGCAGGTTGCGCAGGTAGTCCAGGGAGGGTGGCCACACTTCGTTCTGGTGGGCATTCTCTGCCTGGATGCTGGCCAGGGTCTCCTCGGTGACTTCGGGTGCGACGAGTTCTTCGAGGCCGCCTTCACGCTGGCATGCCAACCAGGTCGTGATGGCCGCCTGGGCGGTTTCCACGTGCAGCCTCACCTGCTCACGGTGGACGCCGAAGGGGTAGGGCTGGTCGTCGAAGCCGGCCTCGGGGATGGCCCGGATCCTCTCGAGTTCTTCGTCCGAGTGGCTGCGCAGGTCGAGGTCGTCGTTGGACAGATGGAACAGTGCCCCGTACGTGCGGAAGACCTCGGCGATCCCTTCGAGGTCGTCGGCGGAGAGGTCCATGAACTCGCGCAGGTAGAAGTCCTCGGGAAGCTCGATTGGCTGCTGACCTCGCCTGGGCCCGGGTTTCCACAGGATCCAGTCCCCTTCGACCCATACGCCGGTGAACGGTTCCAGAGGCGGGGCGGGGATGACGGTGCCAGGCCAGAGCGTGGGACGAAAACGTGGGTCAACGTATGCCGACATGGCGTCAGCTTAGCGGGTAGCGTAGTAGTACGGAAGCATCAGTTTTGGTACCACGGACGTGTGTTGAAGGGGAGGACCGCGTGGCCGACTGGACCCACCGCAAAGCGATCGGGGACCGGCACGAACAGCACGTCATGCACGAACTCGGACGCCGTGGCTGGACGGTCCACCCGTTCGGCCAGGGCGCCTATCCGCCGGCGATCCAGGCCGCGCTGCGCCTCACCGACTCGCCCCTGCGGCAGCTGCCCGACATGATCGCCGCACGGGGTATGCAGGTCGTCTGCGTCGACGCCAAGACCTCGCTGGGCAGCGCGGACTCCCACCGTTTCTCCGTCTCTCGCAAGAGCCTCGTGGCGGGCCTCCAGTTCACGGCCATCAGCGTCTCGATCCCGCTGTACTACGTCTTCGGTGACCTGAAGGTTCTCACCCCCTCGGAGGTGGCGTTCTACAGCGGCTACGGGCACCAGCACCCGGGCGGCTCCTATTACCTGGTGACCACCCAGCAGGCGCATGGTTTCGATGACGTCTTCGGCACGGGCGGGCTTCGGCAGGCGGGCTGACTGGTCAAGGGCCGTGGTGGTGTGTCCAGGCGGTAAGGAGGTTGCCGGGGGGTTCGAGGTGGTCAGGCCGGGGGGCGGCGGCGTTGGGAGTGAGGGAACGCGCAGATCGCCGGGGCGGGGCGGCCGTGGCGTAGGGCGGGAGGGCTTCTCCCTGCCGGCGCCGGAGTGCTCGCCGCGGCCGCCGGACCGTCTGGGCCGGCCGGCGCAGGGCGGGTGGCCGCCCGCGGCGAGGGGTTCAGTTCTCGGGTGGCGGTTGTTCGCGGGTTTGTCGTACCTGGTCGGGACAGTAGTTGTAGACGTGATGGCCCGTCGTGCCAGCGCTCGGCCACGGGTTCGGGGCGCCGCCGACTGGGCCCGGGAGGTGCGACTTTCTCGGGCTCCTACAGCCGACTCTGACCGACCCGTGACCTGACCCCCCGGGGTACTGGCTGGCTACGCCCCGGCGAGGGTGAGGGCGTTGTCGATGGCGTCGCACAGGGCGGGCAGGTCGGCAGCGATGTCGTTGAGGACGGTGCTGGGCGCGGTAGTGGTGATGGCGCCGACGGCGACCAGGGCGAGCTGCTCGATGACGGTCAGCTTCGGCCGGTCCTGGGCGAGGATGCTGCCGAGGATCACGTAGGCGTCCAGGCGGTAGCGGATCTCCCCGCCGATCTCGCCGTCGCCGCCGGGGATGATCTCCCGGCCGAGGACCTGATGGACGGTGTCGGCGAACGTCTCCAGCAGCTGCCGGTTCGCGTCCTCGCTCTGGCGTGTGGCGAGAACGCGAACCCAGGCCCTGGCTCGCTCGCCGACCTCGGCGGCCCGCTCAAGCGCCGCGCGCAGCGCGCGGTCCACCGCGTCCTGGTCGCCGCTCGCGGCGCCAGCGGTCTCAAGGGAGGACGGGGGCGGGAGCCGGGTGAGGTTGGTCATGTGGGGTGCAACCGCGGTTGCACCCCACCGGTTACGGGCGCCGGGCGCCGGGGAGGGCCCTGTGCGTGACTGCTTTCCTCGCAATGCCGGCCCCTTCATGGTCCGGCCTACTTCCTGCGGGCACCGGTGGCCCCATGGCCGCCTCGGCGTAGTCGCGGATGCGCGAACCGCAGTCGCGCCGCAGCCTGGAGAGAGGCCGGCCCGCCGTTTCGAAACCCCCGAGCGCAACAGCGGGCCGGACCACCCCTGGGATCAGTGCCAGTGCACCGCGATGTGCAGGTGCCGGGCCACGAAGTTCACCCCCTCCACCAACCAGGTCGCGCCCGCCGAAGCGAGCACCGCGCCACTCATGCGCGCCCTGCGGGTTGGGCGAATCGGCTGACCGGAGCGGCACCGCCCCGCGCGACCACCACAACGGGCCGCCGCGGGCGCAATGAGGCCGCCGAGGAACTCAGGCGGGGCGGCTTATTGGGCTGGCGGCCTCGGGTCGAGCGCCTGGCCGCACCATGCCGGCGGTGAAGCCCGGACCATGCAACTCGCCGAGGACCTCTCAAACCTGTGATGCGCGCCACTCGTTGGCGCGGTGGCGGTCGGGCGTGCGCTCGAATCCCCAGCTCAGCACGCTAGGTGAGTTTGCGATCACATAACGTCGATATTTGATCGGCAGATCTGATCAACAACTCCCTGCCCGTGAACGGTTACTGAGCACGAGCCTCACGGGGCCGCTGGTGTGCCACCCGGTGCGCCAGGAGCACTCAGCAGAGAAGGGGGGAGTTCGTGAGACCTCCAAGGCCCTGCCCGACGTCGGCACCCGCCGGCGCGGCCAGGAAGTACCAGGAGCCGCCGACCGGGGCCGTCACCGGCTACCGAGCTCACAACGCTTCCCAGGGCCCGGACCTCCCGTCCGGGCCCGCCCGCCACAGTGGCGGTTCCCGCACGAACACCCCAGCCGTCGTCCTCGGTGACCGCGGCATCCGCACGCAGGAGGCACGGTGACCACGCCTAACCCGGGAGATTCCCAGGGGCTTCAGAGTGACCCGATCGATGCTCTGCGCGTCGACTTCGCGGCGTTCTTCACGAGCGAGCATCCCGGCTGGCTCCGGTACGCGCAGCAACGCCTGCGTCACCGCCCGGACGCCGAGGACGCCGTGCAGAACGCGGGTGTCACGCTCTACCGGAAGTGGGACCGGGCGCTGCGCAGCGCGGATATCAAGGCCTTCGCGTTCAAGGTGGTCAAGGACGCCGTCACCGACACCTTGCGCGAGCGCGTCCGCACCGAGGACAAGGCCCGGAAACTCGCCGCGCAGCCCGAAAGCCCGGACACCGGCCGGGCCGAACTCGATCGCCTGGACGACCGGGACGCCGTCGACCGGGCGATGGCTCAGCTCGCGGAGATCTCACCGATCCAGGCGGAGATCGTCCGGATGCGTCAAGCCGGTCTGAAGTACCCCCAGATCGGTGAGGCCCTCGGTATCGCACACACCACCGCCCGGACGTACTACAGCCTGGGGTGGCGCGCTCTGCAGTACTTGCTCGACCTGTCCACCCATCAAGAGGGGAACTCGTGAACCTCCAACTCATCCTTCAGGCCGAAGCCGAAGACATCGAGCGAGAGTTCCTGGATCATGACCCGGTTGCGTTCACGCGCCGGCTCGCCGAGCGCATCGCGTCGAGCGACGAGCGACAGGCCGCCGCCCGTTCCTCCGGCCGGTCCGAGCGGGCCCCGGCGACCGCCCGGAGGCAAGCCCCGGCGCCCCAGTCCCGCCGGCCCCGAGTGGATCCGCTGAGCACGACCAACCGCGCCGAGCTGCGCAGGGACCTTGAGACCCTGTGCGCGGACGTGGTGAACACGACGCCCCCCGAGCAGCTGGCCCAATTCGTCGAGGACTGCGACGAGGCCGGGGCGCGGACGTTCGGCTGCCTGCTCTACACCCTGGGCCGGCCCTCCGACGCGGCCTTCTGGTGGGGCGTGGCGGCCGGCGCCGAGGACGACCTCGCGGTCCACTGCCTCGCGGTCCACTACGCGGCTGCCGGTAACGAGGACCAAGCGGACCTGTGGCGTGCACGGGCGCTGGACACCGGCGAGGTCAATCCCGCCGAACTGCCCGAGGCCGGCGCCGTCGCCGAGGAGCCGGTGGCCGTCGCCGAGAACCTGGTGGAGGAGCTTGACGATGATCTGGCCAGCGCGCTCAAAGAGTGGGTCTCGCCGCCGCCCAGGATGCCGTCGGGCCCGGCGCCGGGCGCGACGACGGGGCGAACGGTCCCGCGGGGGAAATCGCCCCGCCGCCGGGTCGCCGCAGAACCGTCGCCAGTGCGCATGGACCCCGCAGACTCGCAACCGGCGCCCATCCCGGCGCACATCCGCCGCTAGAGCGCGACTGCGGCTCCGGCGAGCCGGTCTGGACGTGACGACCGGGGCACTGCAGGCCGGCGGAGCCATGGCCACGAGCGCCGTAGCGACCGCCCTGGCGGCGTTCGTTGCGGAGGCGATCAGACGGATCATCTGACACACCCCGCCAGCACTGATGCCCCCGACAGACCTGTCGGGGGCATCAGACCTACTGGGGCGCGGGCGGCACGTTCCTGTCACCAGGCCGCGCGGGCGGCGTCGATGCCGGCGTTGGTGACGGCTGGACGTGGCACCTCGTGACGGCTTACCGTCACACCCGCTCTGACCTGCTGGACAAGGGGGCCTGCCGAAGCTGGACAAGGGGTCGGTCAGACGTCGGACAAGGGGGTCTGTGGTAGCGCGTCGCCGCCGTTGGGACCAATAGGTCCAACGGGGGCCGGGGCTGCAGGTCAGTCGTCGCCGTGGTCGTGTCCGCGCCCGCCAGCGGGCGGTCGGGCCCTGCCGGTCCTCTTCGCCGCGGTGGTCTTGGTGGGCGAGGCGGAGGTCTTCTTCGCGGTGGACTTGCGGGCCCGGCTGGCCTTGGGGTGCTCCTCCTGCGCCCTCTTCACGGCCGCCTCCAGCACCGCCATCAGGTCGGTCTCCTTCTGCGCGGGCGGCAGCACCCTGGCCTCCGGGGCGTGCGGCGCGGGCAGGCCGGCCATGCGGGCGTCCACCACCTCCTGGAGCGCCTGGGTGTACTCGTCCTGCTCCTCCTCGAGGAGGAAGTCGGCGCTGACCATGTCCATCAGCGTCCGGGCCATGCGCACCTCCTCCGGGCGCAGCTTCGGCGTCGCCGGGACGATCCCCTCCGGTGACCTCAGTTCGTCCGGCCACAGCAGGGTGACCATCGTCAGCACATCGCCGCGCGCGCTGATCGCCACCAGCGAGTCCCTGCTGCTGATCGCGACGCGGGCGACGGCAACCTGCCCGGCCTCCACCATCGCCTCGCGCAGCAGCGCGTACGGCCGCGCCCCGGCCGGACCGGACGGGCCCAGGAAGTACGCCTTGTCGTAGTTGATCGGATCAACCCGATCGGCATCCAGGAAGCCCAGGACACGGATCTCCCGTGTCGTGGCGAGCGGCAGGTCCGCCAAGTCGTCCTTCGACAACACCACGGTGCGCCCATCCGGGGCCTCATAGCCCCGCGCGATGTCCTCGAACGGCACTTCCGTACCGTCCAGCTCGCACACGCGCTTCTGCCTGATCCGCCCACCGTCGTCCGCGTGGACCATGTGCAGCGGCACCGTGTGCCGCCCCGTCGCCGCATACACGGTCACCGGGATCGACACCAACGAGAAGCTGATCGACAGCTTCGCGATCGCATTCGCCATCCCACGCTTCCAAGGCCCTACCTCCATGCTCCGCCCATGCCCTTCGGTCGCGCCTACCCGTCCTGAGCTGTGGCGACCAGCCCTGCCGGATAGGTAATCGAACAGGTGAGCGATATCCTGAAGGGGTGACCGCCGCCGTACTGTTCTCCCGCCGCCAGCACCCCGACTACGTTCCCGGAGATGCCGTCCGGGCGCCCCGCGAGCTGATGTCCGGGCCCGGGCGCAGCTGGGACGCGGAACCGCGCTGGCGATGGGTGGAGATCCGGATCGGCGGCAAGTGGCGGCCTGGGCAGGTCGAGCGCTGGCGACTACACCAGGGGTCGACCGCCTGGGTCGCGCTGGTGCGCTGGGGCCCAGAGACGCTCTCGTGGGGCTGGTACCTCTACAGTGCGGACACCGTCCGACAGGCCCCGAGGCCAGCCGACATGTCCGGGGCGGCCACCCGGTGAGTGGCGACAGCGCCAGCGCGGCCGCCGACCTCGCCGACGCCCTGGACGACTTCGCCGAACAAGCTGCCACCCCCGATGCCGAACGCGACGTGTGGGTGACCATCGGCACCCCGCACGACGTCGAGCAGCGCACCATCCAGATCTCAACCGAGATCGCAGATTGGGTGACCGAGCTGCTCCGCGCCGAGCTGGATGTCCTGACCAAGGGTCTGCGATCCGGCGGCGGTGACCGGGACGACGAGGAGACAGGCCCAGAGATCGATCAGTGGTGGGACTGACCCGGCTGGTCAGCGGGCGGACCAGACCGGGCAACGAGGCGCATGCAGGGTCAGCAGAATTACGGTCCCGCCATCCATTACCTGCCGGTCGCGCGTGACCGCGCAGCAGACCACGGGTTGTGCCGACCACACCTGCTGGGTGGCGCCGCGGGCGTCGTCCCGGTCTGGCAGTGCGGTGCGCGGCCAGGCGGGCTCCGGAATGGGCCGTATCGGCTGGCGTGGGGGCGTGGCCCGGCGGCCGGCCTGCTCGACAGGCACCCCGAGAGCTCGGGCGCGGGCGTGGAGGCGGCGGCGGTCGCGTCGTTCGGACATGGGCGACACCCTGCCCCTTCCAACCCCGTCCACGCCAGCGCGGCCCGCGACACACTCCCGTGTCCATGGACAGTGGTCCGTCCGGGTGCAGCTGTGTGTCTGATCCGCGCATTGCGGCGAGCTGTGGGTTGTCTGGTCGTGCCCGGGTGGTAGCCGGCAGCCCCGGCCGCTGGGTGTGCGGTCCGGGGCTGCTGCGGGCGGTGCGTGGTGGTTCTACAGGACTTCGAGCTGGGGGATGGTGACAGCTCGGCGTCGTGGTCGCAGCTGTACGACGTTGCCTGTTCGGGCGGGGGCGGCGGTGGTGGCCAGTTCAGGGGCGAGGGAGCGCATGAGCACCGGGTGCAGGCCGAGCGCCTCCGATGCCTGGAGGAGGGGCGGCGGTTCGCCGAAGCGGCGGGCGAGCATCGCCCTCATGAGCGAGGGCTGCTCGGCGTGCACCATCACGGGCTCGCTGGTCCGCCAACCGCGCGCGCTGAGCTGCTTGTACAGGCTCTCCCGCCGGTCGCCGTCGATGATGCCCAGGTCGAAGGCCCGGTTGATCAGCGCCTGAATCGAGATGCCCCAGCGCTGCTTCAGCTCGGCGAGCTCCCGCAGAGTGAACCCGCCGCTCAGCGCTTCCTCGGCCCGCTCCCGCGGCATGAGGAACGCTCCGGCGAAGCGGTGCGCTTCCGCCTCCGCCCGCTTCGGGTCCACCAGAGCTCGCCGGGCCGGGTGCAGCACGAGGTGCCCGAGCTCATGGGCGGTGGTGAAGCGCTGGCGGTCGCCGCTCCCGGCCGAGAAGTAACTGATCAGGTGGGGCTCGTCCTGTCCGCGCCAGCAGGAGACGCCGGCGTGGCCGACCACGATGTCCTCGCCGTGGCCGGCCGAGTCGACCAGGACGAGCGGGACCACCGGAATCCCGGCCCGCTCGCAGGTGCGTGTCACATGCCCGATCACGCCGTCGCGGGCGACGCCGAGAGCGTCGCGGGTCTGCGCCGCCAGGGTCTCGATGTCCTCCATGTCGATGGCGCCTTCGGCACGCGGCAGGCGGGCCCGTCGGACCTTGGTCTCCACCAGCAGCCGCGCCGCGACGCGGTACGCCTCACGCACCGTCGCCTCCACCCGGCCGACTTCCTTCGCGGAGGCGCTGGCCTTCTTGCGGAACAGCAGGGTGTCGGTGGGCAGGTCGGCCGGGTCGACGTCGAAGAAGGAGAGCGGGGTGCCGGTCGCGGCGGCGATCCGCTCAAGGACGTCCGCCGTGGCGGAGCGCGTTCCCTTCTGCATCTGTGAGATCAGCGGCTGCGAGATACCGGCTGCGGCGGCAAGCTCCCCCTGGGTGAGGCCCATGAGGAGCCTCAGAGTTCGAACCCGTTCTGTGGGGTCATGCACCACTGCTCTCGCCTTCCTCGCGCTGGTCCTCGTCGAACTCGAACGGCAGCATGATCCCATTGTCGTCCGGGATGAACTCCCAGCCGGCGAAGCTCTCGGTGTCGCGGGGCAACTCGAAGTCGAGGTCGAACTGAGCAGGTCGGCCCGGCTTCCAGGCTCCGATCGGACGGACGATCCGCACGGAGATCTGGCCGCCCTCCTCCTCGGGGGAGAGCCACACGGCGAGGAGGTTGCTGGCCTGGACACCGAACAGGTCGGTGGCCGGGTTCGAGTAGTAGCTGATGCGGGCCTTGTTGCGGCCGGGGGCCGGCACCAGGTCGAACGGGGCAGCGTGCAGCACCCGGATGGTCAGCATCTGGTTGCGCAGCAGGATCCGGCCGCTCTTGCCGTCCACCAGCTCCCAGCCCCCGAGATCCCCGGCCTTGTCGAGATGCTTGCGGGTGTGGTCCCGGGTGAGGTCGGTCCTGCCCTTGGTATATCCCTGCCCTGTCATCTCGTGCTCGTCGTAGTGCCGGTGCGCGTTGGTGTAGCCCTGGTCCAGCCCGGCGTGCAACGGGGCCGCCAGGCCTTCAACGGCCAGGGTGATGAAGGCGCCATCCTCAGGTGTGAGCATGAGCGTTATTTTATAACGCAGAAAGTCACACCTGCAACGACCCTGAGGGTGTCGAGTCCGGGCGTCCGCGAGTGGCTGGCCGAGCACGAGGACCGGATCGTTCTTCACCTGCTGCCCGGTACGCGCCGAGACCAACCCGGAAACGCCGACCTCAAACGCACACTGCTGTCGGCCTGCCGAGCCCGACGGGGAACTCGCAGGCGAGGTACGCCGCTTCTTGCCCGCGCCGCCAACGGCGCTGCTGCACCCCTGTCGGACCGGCAAGATCCCATTGGCCCCGAGGACGAGCTGACGGAGAAGGCGGACGACGACCGCCTGGAGTGCCCGACGACGCCGATGCGGTGAGCGGGATGTGATCAGGCGCGCCACGATTGAAGTATGAGAAGGGAAATCTCTGTCCTGCCGATCGGGCTGGTGATTGCCTGGCTGATCTGGACGATGAGGGCAGGTCCGCCAGAAGTAGCCGACGGAGCGGGGGCGCCTGAATCGCCCAGGGCGGCCAGTCCCCCCGAGTCGACTGAGACGCATCCATCGCGGCGCCTGTGCCTTGATGTGGCTCTTCAGGAGCGGTCTCATCAGACTGCTGCTGTGGCTGGGCTGAACACCTTCGCGGCTGCTTTGCTCGGTTTCGAAGCCGTCATAGCCGTGACGGGCCTCAAGGTCGCGACTGGGCCCAACTGGAAGGGCGCAGCTCTGGCGGCCTTAGGCCTCAGCATGATCATCGTGTTGGTGTCGCTCACGGACTTCCTGGTTCCTGCCAAGAAGCCCACGGCCAGGCAGGACCCGCCCAAGTGGTACTGCTGGTTCTTCCCCCGGCGGATATTCTCGATCTCGCCAGCCGGTATGACTCAGCACCTCGCAAGCCCGCTGTGGCGCAGCGAGAAGATCACTTTCACGACAGCGGGAGTGGCCTTCCGCTACACGTCGAACTACGTGATCAAGCCGAAGAAGCGTTGCCTCACCGCAGCTGTCTTCTTCTTGGTCGTAGCCTTGGTTCTAGGGGGGCTCGGAGTAGCCGCGTACACCTGAGAAGGACCGACAACATGAGCTACCTGGTCGGAATGCGCAGATGGCTGGTTCTGGGTGCCGAACATCGTGATACCGAGGACGTAGCGGATACCTCCGCCGAAGCTGTCCCCACGACGACGGATCCGTTGACGGGCGAGCATGAACCCCTGACGTTCGACGAACTAAGCGACCAGTACTACGACGAGTCCATCCTGATTGCGGGAGAGTAGCGATCGAGGCGGGGGACGGACGTTCCGTGAGCGCCCACGCACAGCCCGGCTTCGGGCAGTCGACCTTGGGCGCCGAGTTCCTGCGCACCCTGCACCACCTGGACGCGATCCGCTGGCCGCTCGCACCCTCCCATGGCGTCGTCCACCTGCGCCTGCCCTGCCCGCGGTGCGGGGTCAGGTAGCAGGCCGGCCGCCCGAGCACGGAAGGCCGCCATCCCGCACGCGGGGACGGCGGCCTTCCGGGCTGCTCAGAAGCCGGGGTACTGGGGACCGTCGGGGGCGAGGAAGCGGGCGCCGACGTTGTCGTTCGGATTGAGGTAGACCAGCGCGGTGAACCACGGCGCAGCCGCCTTGGGGTCGCGGCGGCGCAGCAGGTCGGCGCAGGCGAACAGGATGCGGTGGGCGGGGCGGTTGTCCAGTTCGCTGTAGAGCAGGACGTCGCGGAACGGCCAGGGCAGCGACTGCTGGAGCACGCACACCCCGGCGCGGGCCCACTCCAGCGCGGCGTCCAGCTTGCCGGGCACCTCGCCCTGGTCGTCCTCGTCGTCGAAGCCGTCCTCGTCGTCCTCCTGGTGGAGGCCGGCCACCTCGTAGGCGATGGTGGCGTAGGCGTCCAGGTCCCTCGGGTGCAGCCGGCGGTCGCCGATCGTCACCGCGGCCTTCTCGTACGCCGCGTCGTACCCCTCCCCGCTCTCCTCGTCCGGGCTCCAGACCCGCTCCATTCGCCAGGACTGGCGCACCGGCAGCTTGGCGATCCGCTTCTCCAGCTTCGACAGCTTGTCGCCCCGTGCACGGTGGTCGGCGTAGAAGTCGGCCGAGTCGAACTCGTTGTATTCCGGGTCCTGGATCCAGGCCAGCAGCGGCCGGTCCAGCGCCGCCAGCGCCTCCGCCGCCAGGCCGACCGGGACCAGCCACGGCAGCGTGCCCTCCAGGGCGTCCTTCACGGTCTTCTCGTCCAGGCCCACGGTCTTGTCCATGCCGCGAGTCTCCATGCCCGTGCCGCACCGTGTCCCCGAAGCCGCAGAATCCACCCCACCGAGGCACCCGAGGCGATAGAAGCCGGAAGGCCGCCACCGCAGGTGACGGCCTCCCAGTGCTTTCTCAGGGCCCCGGCAGCCTACCGCCGGGCAACGACACCACCCCGGCCGGGACGGGCCCGCTACGCCCACTCCACGCCGTGCTCGGCGAGCTGCGCGAGCTGGCCCGGGGTCAGCTTCGCCCGGCGGGCCTTCTGGTTGTTCAACCAGGTGCCCAGGGCGAAGTGCGACACCACCGCCTGCTCCTCACCGCCGGGGCCGGCCTCCACGGTCTCCAGCGGCTCCTTGTGCGGGCGCTTGACGGCTGCGTGCCCTTCCCGCGCCACGAACTGCGCCAGCGCCGCCAGGCCCTGGGCGAACCGGTCGACCCGGGAGACCGCCGGCTTCGCCTCGGCGGCGGCCTTCGCGGCCACCAGCTCCTGGTCCTCCTCGATGCCGACCGCCGACAGCAGGTCCCGCTGGTCCTTCTCCAGCCCCGGCCACCCGGCCCGCTGCGCCTGCACCCACCGGCCGAGCTGCTCGCCCTCGTACACCGTGTCCAGGGGCAGGGTGGTCCAGTCGACGCGTCCGTCGGACTCCAGCCACCACTGTCGGGCGGTCGCGTAGGCGCGCTGCCAGGTGATCGGCCAGACCGGGCACCAGAACGGGTCGATCTCCTCCAGCGCCTGCCGACGCTCCGGCGACAGCGCGCCCTGCTCGCCCGCCGGCACCTGGGCCGAGGCCCGCAGCTCCGAGAGCCACGTCCCGATGGCGTACCCGCCGACGGAGGCCCGCGCTGGCGCCGCCAGGCTCCCGCCGTGGCCCTTCGCCCAGACCCGCGCCCAGTCCAACCCCGCCTCGAACCGGGCGTCCGACACGGACCAGATCATCCCGAGTGCGTCCAGCATCTCCACCCGGTATGACGCCAGTTCGCCGTTCGCATTCTCGCTGCGCCGGTCCGACAACCACTTTCCGAGAGGGTAATTCCCGTTCTCCCCAACGAGCGCGGAATAAGGAACGTCAAGCCCGCCGGTTTCCTCGAACCAGCGCCGCGCGTGACCAATCCCCTCACGCCAGAGCTGCGTTTCGCCGACCAGGACCCTGGAGGCGATGAACAGCGCGAGCACGTTCTCATCCACCGGCGTCTGGAACCGCACCGGCAGCGTGAACGCCCCCGACCCACCCGCACCCACACCGCTCTCACCAGGACCGGAAGCAGCCTCAGCGCTACGCCCCTTGGTCCGCTTGCCAGACTTCTGCGGCACCGCGAGGGCCTCCACGACCTTGGCGTCGTGGCTGCGCAGCGCCGTAAGGATCTTGACCAGGGGCCCGTAGGAATCGGACTCCAGAATGTCCCCGGGCTCCTCTCCGGGCTTGAGGAAAACCGGTACGATCAGGCTGGCAGTCTTTCCCTCCCCGGGCTGCATGCGCAGGGCCCGGCCGATGGCCTGGACGATATCCACCATGCTGCCCCTGCCCTGGAGAAGCACCGAATCTGCATTCGGCATATCGACACCCTCGCCCAGGACTTTGCAGTTACTGAAAATCCGGTGCTTGAGTCCGTCGTCCTCCTCGCTCCGCCCGAAGTCCTCGATGAGCTCCTTGCGGTAGTCGATATCGTGCTCACCAGAGAGCCACTGCGCCCAGAACTCAGCAGGGTATTTCTGGGGGTTCTCGAAGTGCAGCTTCTCGACCGTCTGATTCAGCGTCTCGCTGAAATAGCGGGCCTCGATCGTGCGGTTGTGGAAGGTGATGCACCGCTCCAACCCCCGCTCGACCACGGTCTTGACCAGCCCGGCCTGGATGGCCGCGATGCGCGCGGCCGGCACCTCGTCCTCGCTGCCGTCCAGGGCCTCGCCGACGCCCGGCCCCCACGGCACGCCCTGCTGCTCCGCCTTGTCCCGGTCTCCGAGCGGGTCGCGCAGCTCCAGGACGACGATCTCGAACGGGGCGAGCAGCTTGCGGTCGATGGCCTCCGCCAGGCCCAGGGAGTAGACGTGCGGGCCGTAGATCCGCTGGTCGTTCATGGACACCGCCAGCTCCTCCGGCAGCGGCTGGTAGGCGCCTTCGCGGCCCTTGACGGGGCGCTTGGGCGGCGCCCAGATCCTCGGGGTCGCCGTCATGTACAGCCGGCGGTCCGCAGGGATCGCGCTCTGGTCGTGCACCACGGTCCAGGTCTTCTCGACACTGCCGGAGGAACGGTGCGCCTCGTCACAGACCATCAGCCCGAGCGGGGGCAGCAGCTCGCCCTGGCGCTCGACCCAATACTTGTAGGCGTCCTCGACCGCGCCCACGGACGCGTAGGTGGCGAACAGGGTGGTCGGCTGGCGGTGCTTCGCGGCATTGGCCAGCCACATGCCGATCATCAGCGGGCTGGTGCTCGCCATCACCCCGTACGGCAGCTCGGAGTCGACCAGGGAGCAGATGGCATGCATGTCCCCGGAGCGGCCGGCTGCCCGCCAGGAGCCGATCATCTGGACGAGCAGGTCCAGGGTCGGTACGACGACCAGGACCACGCCGCGGGGCACCAGCTTCTGGCCGGCCGCCGCCCCGACGTAGCTCTTGCCGGAGCCGGTGGCCATCTGGACGGTCACCCGCAGCCCGTTCGGGGCGGGGTGTCCCGGACGCGGCGTCAGGCCCCGCACGATGGCCTCCAGGGCCTCCTCCTGGTGCCCGCGCAGCGAGATGCCGGCGGCTGCCTGAGCGGCCATCAGGCCGGGCTTTACGACGTTCACGAAGACGTGTCTCCCCTCACCCATTCCCGAGCCCACACACGGGACCACACGGGAAATGCTGACAGTGCCCTACTGATACATTCGACGGACCGGAGAAGAATCCAGCCGACCAGAATAGAAGCCCGATTGAAGCGGTTATCCGGCAGGATATCAGCCCCCGGCAAAGGAATCCGGCAAATGCCCAAAAGAGGCGGGACCGGACCCCGGTTCCGGCGGGATCGTCCGACACTCCAAGAGTGATACACTGGGGACCGTTGCTCACCCCATCAGGGTAGCGCACCCCACCCGCCGATGGGACTGAAACAGCGGTCTGGACCACGGTCTAGACCAATCTGGCAGGAGTGAAGCCGACCCGCACGCATCCCCGGCGCCGACCCCTCCCCTAGTCAGCCTGCCTTGAGTTCAGCCAAAAACCCAGCTCAACCACTTGATCGAGCATCAGCCGCAGGAGGGAGTGGAGCGAAGCGGAGTGACCGACAGGCCCGAGCGGAGCCGGGCCGACCTGACCGAAGGTCAGGCCACGGACACGCGGAGCGGGTCCGTCCACCCGCCGAAGGCGGGTGGCGAACGGAGGGCCGAAGGCCCGTAGGGACCCGCTCCGCGGG
>NZ_JBITGZ010000031.1:0-74512 GCF_044457565.1 Kitasatospora sp. NPDC050543
AAGGTCCTCGCCGCCCAGGGCCCCGGCGCCTGGCCCGTCTGCTCCGCCAAGGCCGGCCTCACCAAGTAACACCCGAGCAGCACCACAGCACCACCCCGAAGCCCCGCCGCGCCCACCCGGGCCGGGCGGGGCATCGGCATGCCCGTTCGCGGGCTGCCGGATGCGGTACGTCGTCGCGGGGACACCGGAGAGCCGGCTGCACGCGTAGGTGCAGGTGATCAGGTCGTACGTCCAGCCGCTCTTCGCCATGCAGGCCGTCAGGCCGTCGACGGGCGCGCAGGTGGAAACTGGAGGACGGCCCGCCCCGGGGGTAGCTGCAGGCGAGGCTGGAGGAGACGGAGTCGTAGACGAAGGCGGGGGCATTGGATCCCCCAAAGGGGATTCGACAAGGGACATGACAAGTCATCCGGTGGATGCTTGGGTGCCCGGATGACCCACCGCAGTTGTAGCACGAACTCTTCACAAGCCGACCAGGCGTCAGAGAAGAAGCGCTCACGCCGGGTTGGCGAGCGGGGCGGGCTGCCGCCGACCTGCCGTCCGGGCCTGCCCCGGCGAGCCCGGGCGGCGCGGGACACCGCTCGTCGCGATGGCGGCCCCCCGGTCGGGTCAGTCCGGTCGCGGCGCGCGCCGACGGGATGTGACGGTGGGGGACGAGGCAGGGAAGGACTCTGCCGAGGAGCGGCGGGTGGATCGTGGACAGAAGGCGCGTGACAACGGCGGCGCACGTCGGGGGCTGGTGGCGCACGCTGAGTGCGCTCGCGCTGGTGGTGGGCGCCATCGGCGCGCTCGCCGCGTGCGGCTCCTCGGGCGGCTCCTCGACCAGCCCGTCGGCCAGCGGAACGCCCTTCTCCCCGAACCCGTCGGCCTTCTCCGGCTCGCCGCCCTCCGCGCTGGCCTCACTGGCCGCCTCCGCCCAGGCCTCCCTGTCCGCGGCGGCCTCCTCACTGTCGGCCGCCGCCTCGGCCTTCGAGGCCTCGGTCTCCGCGGAGGTGGGCCGCAACAGGGCCGCGGCGCAGTCCGCCCTCACCTCGGTCTCCGGAGGCGGGAACGCACTCTCCGACGTCACCATCACCGGCCTTCCCAAGACCAGCTCCGCCGGCCTGAACGCGGCGATGGTGACCATCGTGAACAGCACGTCGAGCCCGGCGTCCTACGCGGTGAAGGTCAACTTCTCGGACGCCTCCGGCGCCGTGGTGGACAGCACCGTGCTGGGCGTGGAGAACCTCGCGCCGGGGGCGAAGGCGACTCCGACCGCCTTCACCGTGAAGTCCCCGGACCAGGCTCTGGTGCCCACCGTCGCCCAGGCGCAGCGCTACTGAGCGGCGGCGGATCCGGCGCACAGGGGACGGCGCTCCGGAGTACCGGCACCACCGCCGCCCGCGGTGCCCGCGCGAGCGCCGACGGCCGAGCGGCCCGACTGGCCGACCGACACATCTGGGCAAACCGCACCATACTGGGACCATGGCGCAGAACACTCGTCCGCAGCACTCGACGCTCACCGTCAAGGGCCGGGCCGTACGGATCCGGACCATCGGGGTCGGCGTGCTGGCGGTGCTCGCGATCTGGTTCATCGCGGCCAACACCGGCTCGGTCTCCGTCAAGCTCTGGGTCCCGACCGTCACGCTGCCACTGTGGGCGGTGCTGACGGTGACCCTGCTGGTCGGGATGGTGATCGGCTTCTTCCTCGCCCGGCGCCGTTCGCGACGCGACGCGACGCGCAACCGCTGAACGGGCCCCGCGCGGTCAGGCGTGCGCCGCCCGCTCCCCGGCAGGTTCCGGGGGTCCGGCGGGTACCGGAGTCAGCCGCGTCGACGCGACGTAGGCGACCACCACCGAGACGATCACCAGCGGCATCACGGTCAAGCCCTCCGTGCCCATCAGCAGGGTGGCGAGCAGCACCGAGGTCATCGGCAGTCTGAGCATCGCCACGCACATCGCGCCGATGCCCATCGCGAAGCCGGACGCCAGTGACAGCCCCGGCAGGTGCGAGAACAGGATCCCGCCGGCGGCTCCCACGAACATCGACGGAAACACCGGGCCGCCGCGGAAGCCGCTCATCGAGATGCCGTACGCCAGGCTCTTGCAGACGATGAGCAGGGTGAGGGTGCCCGCCGAGTAGCCCGGCGCCGCGGCCAGCAGCGGGTTCAGCGCGCTCTGGCCGGAGTACAGCACCTCGGAGGCGGACTGGCCCGAGCCTTCGGCGTACGCCAGCGCGAGGGCCCCGACGACCGCGCCCGCCACCGTCGTGGCCAGCACGAGCCGCCGCTCCACCCGGCCCTGGAGCAGCAGTCCGAGCCGTCGGATCCCGACACCGACCAAGGCCGCCGCCAGCCCCAGGACGATGGCCCAGCCGAACTCGGCGAGGTCGGGCTGGTCGGCGTGCGGGACGTCCTGCAGCGCCAGCGAGTAGGTGCCCAGGCCGGTCCAGGTGCCCAGGCCGACGAAGATCAGCGAGCCGATGCCCGCGGCGAGCAGACCGGGCACGAGCACCATGCCGAGCATCGGCCCGCCCAGGCCCGAGACCTCCATCAGCAGGAACGCCCCGAGGATCGGTGACCCGAGCAGTGCGCTGACGGCGGCGAAGCTCCCCGCGGCGCCCACCACGGAGATCGTGTTCGGTGCGAGGTCCCGCTTGGCCAGTCGCACGGCGGCCACGGCGAACCCGCTGCCGATCGCGATGAGCGGTGCCTCCGGGCCGAGGACGGCTCCGGCGCCGAGTGAGAGCACCGCCGCGATCACGATGCCGGGCAGATCCACCGCCCGTGGCGCGCCCGCCGTCGAGAGGCCCTCGGCCGGCTTGTGCCCCGCGGTGCCGGGCAGGTAGCGGATGGTGAGCCCGACCAGCAGTCCGCCCACGGCGACCAGCGGCACCGGCCACCAGGGCGGCGTGCCCTCGAAGCCCAGCGCCTTGGGCAGGTCGGTGTAGGTCAGCGACTCGAGTTCGGAGACCAGGGCGAGGAAGCCGTACGCCGCCGCCGAGATCGGCACCCCGAGGATCGCCGCCATCAGGAGCAGTGCGAGGTATCCCCGGCTGCGCAGCAGCGCGAAAGGGTCCGGCGGCGGTGTCGCGGATGCCTCGGCTGGCTGGTCGGCCGACATGCTCTCCCCTCCTGGGCGCCGGTCGTTCTCGGAGCGCACCGGCCCACGCCGTCCGTGCTGTGATATCACGCACCGCTCGCCCGCCCCGGGTGCGCCCGGGGTAGCCGGGCGGTGTCGGCGCGACTGTCATCCTGCCGGCCCAACGCCCGCGAGCGGCCGGGCGCCGGCTCCCGCTACCCGGGGTCCGCCGCCACGCGTCGCCGCGCGACGGCTCGCCACACCGCGCGCTGGCAGCTGAGGGTGCCGGTGCCGACAACGATCAGCACGACGATGTTGACGAGCAGTTGGACGAGTGAGCCGCGGGCCTCGGTCCAGCTGGCGAACGCGGTGGAGACCCCGATGTCGGCCGCCGCCGGGATGGTGGTGACCGAGATGAACACGCCGAGCAGGGCACTGGTCCTGGCCTCGGACAGCGAGACGATCCCGACGACTCCGGCCAGGGCCGCGACGGCGAAGGAGAAGAAGTTGGGTGTGTTGATGAGGTTGGAGACGGGCCGCACCCCGGCGCGGAAGGCCCGGGACTCGAATCCGCAGCCTCGGATCAGCAGGCTGAAGAGGAAGGTGGCGACGATGGCCGCCAGGAAGCCGGCGAACAGGACGCGCAGCCCGTGCCGGACGCGTGCGCGGTCCCGCTGGTCCAGGCCCAGCGCGACACTGACGATGGCGCCGTACTCGGGGCCGACGACCATCGCCGCGACGATCAGGATCTGGGAGTTGGTGACGATCCCGACCGATCCGATCAGGCCTGCGACGACCATGTACAGGTAGAAGCTCGGCGCGTACCTGCCCTGGGCGCGGATGCGCGCCTCGACCTGCTCCCAGACGGGCGCCTGGGAGAGCGGCCCGAGCTGCCGCGCGTGGGCGGCGGCCCGGCCCGAGAAGGCCATGTCCACCGGTTCGATGACGATGGATCCACGCCGGTCGATCCCCAACTCGCGTAGGCTGCGCAGGACTTCGTTGGCGCCACTGGTCAGCACGTCACAGGCGACGGCGTCGCCGTCCGGGTTGCGCGCAACGCCGTGCTGCACGATCAGGTCGATGACACAGGGGTTCCGGGAGAGCAGGCGGACGGCCTCGGTGGTCAGCTCCGGCGGGCTCACCGCGCGGACATGGATCATGTCCAAATTCCTGAAACCTCCGGGCCTGGTCCTCCGGGACGGGTCCCCTCCAGTAACGCCGCGAGCCCCGCGGTCGGCAATCCAGCGCGGGCGGGCGTGGCGTGGCTGTCGGATAGTGGGCTGTGTAGAGGATCCCCCTGAGATCTGAGATTGGACGCTCATGGACCGCTACCCTCCCATCGCCGATCACGGGCTGGTGGGCGATCTGCAGACCGCCGCGCTGGTGTCCTCCCAGGGCGTCGTCGACTGGTTCTGCTCGCCCCGCTTCGATTCGCCCAGCATCTTCGCCGCGCTCCTGGACCACGATCGCGGCGGGTACTTCCTGCTCGCGGACGACGACCCGGAGGCGACCTGCAAACAGCTGTACTACCCCGACACCGGGGTCCTGGTGACGCGCTTCATGTCGGTGAACGGCGTCGGCGAAGTGATCGACTGGATGACGGCGAACACCGGTGACACACCGACCGACCGTCACACCCTGTTACGGGTGGTGCGTGCCGTCCGCGGGACGGTGCGCTTCTCGCTGGAGTGCCGGCCGCGGTTCGACTACGGGCGGGCCGAGCACCAGCTCGACCTGAGGTCCGAGGGCGCGGTGTTCCGGGCGCCGGGGATCGCCGGCCACCTGCAGTGCACCTTCCCCATCGAGCGGGACGGCCGGGACGTCCGGGGCTCCGTCACGCTGCACAACGGCGAGTCGGCGGCCGCGGTGTTCACCGCCTGTGACGTCGACGGGCCGCCACCGCCGCCGCCCGAGGTCGAGGACGTCACCAGGAGGCTCTGGGAGGCGGTCGGCTTCTGGCAGAAGTGGCTGCACACCAGCCGCTACCGCGGCCGCTGGGCCGAGATGGTCAACCGCTCGGCCATCACCCTCAAGCTGCTCACCTACGCCCCCTCGGGGGCCCCGGTCGCCGCGGCCACCATGGGCCTGCCCGAGCAGGTCGGCGGCGAGCGGAACTGGGACTACCGCTACACCTGGGTCCGGGACGGCTCGCTGTCCGTCCGGGCGCTGCTCGACCTGGGGTTCGTCGAGGAGGCGACGAAGTTCACCCACTGGCTCGGCAACCGGATGCGCGACCGGGCCGAGATCCCGGGCGAGCGCCTGCAGATCATGTACCGGGTCGACGGCGACCCGCAACTCACCGAGGAGATCCTGGAGCACTTCGAGGGCTACCGGGGCTCGCGCCCGGTCCGGGCCGGCAACGCCGCGGCCGACCAGCTCCAGCTCGACATCTACGGCGAGGCGCTGTACGCGCTGGCCGAGAGCATGGACGTGGGCGTCCAGATGGGCTACCACGGCTGGAAGGGCCTGTCCCGTGTCCTGGACTGGCTGGCCGACCGCTGGGACCGCCCCGACGAGGGTGTCTGGGAGACCCGCGGCGGGCGCCAGGACTTCACCTTCAGCCGGGTGATGTGCTGGGTCGCCTTCGACCGCGGCATACGCCTGGCGGCCGAACTCAGCCGCCCCGCCGACACCGCGCGCTGGACGGCGGCCCGCGACGCCATCCTCGACCAGGTGATGGACAAGGGCTGGAGCCAGTCGGAGCAGGCACTGGTCCAGCACTACGGCGGCGACGTCCTGGACGCCTCGCTGCTGCTCATCCCCCGGGTCCGCTTCCTCTCCCCGAAGAGCCCCGGCTGGCTCGACACGCTGGACGCGATGGAGCGCAAGCTGGTCTCCGACAGCCTGGTCTACCGCTACGACCCGGCGGCCTCGCCGGACGGCCTGCGCGGCTCGGAGGGCACCTTCAGCCTCTGCACCTACCTGTACGTGGACGCGCTGGCCCGCGCCGGGCGCATCCGCCCCGCCCGCTACACCTTCGAGAAGATGCACACCTACGCCAACCACGTGGGCCTGTTCGCCGAGGAGATCGGCCCCAGTGGTGAGCAACTGGGCAACTTCCCGCAGGCGTTCACCCATATGTCGCTGATCATGGCCGCCAGCACGCTGGACGAGGCGCTGGAACAGCAGCGGCTGGCCCTCTGAGGCCGAGGGCCACCTCCCCATGGACCCGCAGAGCGCCGGCGCCGCCGCGCCCCGGCAGAGCCCGCAGGAGTTCCGCACGTTGTACCGCAGCCTGCGGGAGCTGTCCGCGGCCGGCGGCGCCCGCGGCCCGCGCGGCGCCCTGGAGACGATCACCGCACAGACCGTCCGCGCGGCCGTGCGGGAGGTGCGCCTGGGCCGCACCGTGACCCTCGCCGCGCCGGTGGAGACCACGGCCGGGCCCGACAACCCGCAGCCCGCCGCCCACCGGCTCACCAGTCCGCCCGAGAGCGAGGCCGACGAACACGGACTGCACTTCGCCACCGACCATTTCGGCATGAACGTACACGGCGACGCCGACAGCCATCTCGACGCGCTCTGCCACGTCGTCTACGAGGGCACCCTGTACGGGGGCGTGCCCGCCCGCGGCTCGCTGACCCCGCAGGGCGCCACCGCGCTCTCGGTGGAGCTGGCCCGCGACGGGATCGTCGGGCGCGGCGTCCTGCTGGACGTCCCCCGCCTGCGCGGCGTGCCGTGGCTGGAACCGGGCGACAGCGTCACCACCGATGACCTGCTCGCCGCCGAGCGGGCCCAGCAGGTGCGGGCCGGCCAGGGAGACCTGCTGTTCGTCCGGGTCGGCCACAAGCGCCGACGCGCCGAGCGCGGGCCCTGGGAGGCCGCCGGCGCCCGGGCCGGGCTGCACCCGGACGCCGTGCGCCTGCTGGCCGAGCGGCGGGTCGCGGTGCTGGGCGGCGACGGCAACAACGACACGGCGCCCAGTCCGACCGAGGGCGTCGCCTTCCCCGTCCACGTGCTCGGGGTGCACGCCCTGGGCCTGTACCTGCTCGACTACCTGCAGTTCGAGGACCTGGCGCCGATCTGCGCGCAGCATGGCCGCTGGTCGTTCCTGTGCGTCATCGCACCGCTGCGGCTCCCCGCGGCCACCGGCTCCCCCGTCAACCCGATCGCGATCCTGTGAGGCTCACATGACCGACGGCCCGCACTACGACGTCATCATCATCGGTACCGGTGCGGGCGGTGGTACCCTGGCCCACCGCCTGGCCCCCACCGGCCGGCGGATCCTCATCCTGGAGCGGGGCGGCTACCTGCCCCGTGAGCGGGACAACTGGGAGTCCACCGCCGTCTTCGTCAAGGGCAAGTACCGGGCCCCCGAGTTCTGGTACGACCGGCACGGCGAGCAGTTCCCGCCGGAGGTCAACTACTACGTCGGCGGCAACACCAAGTTCTACGGCGCGGCGCTGTTCCGGCTGCGCCCCGAGGACTTCGGCGAGCTGCGCCACCACGGCGGGCTCTCCCCCGCCTGGCCGATCCGCTACGAGGACCTGGAGCCGTACTACACCCAGGCCGAGCACCTCTACCTGGTGCACGGGCGGCACGGCGAGGACCCGGGCGAGGGGCCGGTCAGCGCGCAGTACGCGTACCCCCCGGTGCAGCACGAGCCGCGCATCCAGCAGCTCAGCGACGACCTGGAGAAGCAGGGGCTGCACCCGTTCCACCTGCCCATCGGCGTCAACCTCAGCCAGGACGAGCACGGCCGCGCGACCCCCGAGAGCGTCTGCATCCGCTGCGACCGGGTGGACGGCTTCCCGTGCCTGGTACGCGGCAAGGCCGACGCGCAGGTGATCTGCGTGGATCCCGCGCTGGAGCACGACAACGTGACGATGGTCACCGGCGCCAACGTCCGGCGGCTGGAGACCGATCCCGGCGGGCGCAGCGTCACCGAGGTCGTCGCCGAGCTGGCGGACGGGAGCACCGCGAGCTTCAGCGCGGACATCGTGGTGGTGGCCTGCGGGGCGGTCAACTCGGCCGCACTGCTGCTGAGATCGGCGAACGACCGGCACCCGGGCGGGCTCGCCAACAGCTCCGACGTGGTGGGCCGGTATTATATGCGGCACAACAACCTGGCGCTGATGGCGGTGTCGAAGGAGCCGAACGACACCCGGTTCCAGAAGACCCTGGCGCTCAACGACTGGTACCTGGGCGCGGACGACTGGGATCATCCGCTCGGCGGGATCCAGATGCTCGGCAAGTCGGACTCCGACCAGATCCGCGGTGAGGCGCCGCGCTGGGCCGGACTGGCCTCCCCGGACCTGCCGTTCGAGGTGCTGGCCCATCACGCGGTGGACTTCTGGCTGTGCGGGGAGGATCTGCCGCAGCCGGAGAACCGCGTCACCCTGGACGGCGAGGGTGCCATCCACCTCGCACTGGACGAGCGCAACAACATCGAGCCGCTGAACCGGCTGCGCCGCAAACTGCAGGGCATGCTGGGCCGGTTGGGCATGCATCCGCACCATCTGCTGCCGCACAGCATCTACCTGCACAAGGGGATGCCGATCGGCGCGACCGCGCACCAGGCCGGCACCGTCCGCTTCGGCACCGACCCGCGCAGCTCGGCCCTGGACGTCAACTGCAAGGCGCACGACCTGGACAACCTGTATGTCGTGGACACCAGCTTCTTCCCGAGCATCGGCGCGGTGAACCCGTCGCTGACCGCCATCGCCAACGCGCTGCGGGTCGGTGACCACATCGCGGCGCGGCTGGCGCCCGGCTGACGGCCGCTGCGGGCGGGCCCTACGGGCTGAGCAGGACGGCGACGTCCCCGGCCCGTACGGCGGGCCCGTGCGTCTCGGTGACGGGCAGCAGCTGACCGTCCGCGCGGACCAGGAAGAGCAGGTCGTACCCGACGGGGACGCCGCCGGCGATGTGCTGCGTCACGATCCGGGAGCCGCTCTCGTACCGGCGGGCCAGCTCGGGCCTGGTCAGGCCGGAGCCGAAGAGGGGCGCTCCCCCGGTGTACGGCGCCACCACGCCCCGTCCGCCGGCGGCCGGCGCGAGCCGGTGGACGGGGCCCTCCACGCGCTCCCGCAGGGTCATCGCGGCGAGCGCGTTGAAGTCGTCCTCCTCGGTGAGCAGCAGCACACCGGTGATGCCCTCCAGCTCGGCGCCGGCGCCGGTGGCCGAGGCGAGCAGTTCGCCGGGGGCCAGTGGCAGGCCGGCGTCGGCGATCCGGGTGCGCTGGCGCTCGGCGCCCGCCCACATCAGGACGTCCAGGCCGGCCGCGAACAGTGCCTGCCCGAGGTCGACCGCCCAGGGGTCGCCGCCGACCAGCAGCGGCCGCGAGCGGGCCGGGCGCAGCACGCCGAGCCGCCTGGCCATCGGGAAGGCGGTCAGGCCGTAGAGCATGACGGTGGTGACGATCACCGTGAAGGTGGCCGGGAGGATCTTCTGGGCGCCGCCGACGCCCTCGCTGACCAGTCCGGCCGAGAAGGTGGAGGCGGTGGAGGCGGCGACGATGCCGCGCGGTGCCATCCAGCCGATGAACCAGCGCTGGCCTCCTCGTACGTCCGTGCCGGCGGTGGCGAGCACGGCGACCAGCGGCCGGACCACCAGGACGAGGACGGCGGCGAGGCCCAGCGTGGGCAGGACGACGTGTTTCAGGGACTGCGGGGTGACGGTGGCGGAGATGGAGACGAACAGCACGCCGATGATCAGTGAGACCAGGGTGTCGAAGAAGGGCCGACGGGCGGGGATGTCCAGGCCCGGCAGGTTGGCCAGGGCCATGCCCATCACGATGGCGGCGATCAGCCCGGTGTCGTCGCGGGCCGCGTCGCAGCCGGCCGAGACCCCGATGACGGCGGCGAACTGAACGGTGGTGCCGAGCACTTCGCCGAGTTCGAGGTAGCGCAGCAGTAGCCAGAGCAGGAACGCGCCCACCGCTCCGCCGGCCAGGCCCACCGCCGTACTGACGGCGAACTCCGCGATCCGGGTGGCGATCCCGTTGCCGTCCCCGGCGACGACGGCGTGGAAGACGAGCGCTCCCAGGATGCCGCCGACCGGGTCGATCAGCGAGCCCTCCCAGACCAGGATGCGCTGGAGCCGCTCGGTCGGGCGGACGAAGTTGAGCAGCGGGGCGACCACGGTCGGCCCGCTGACGACCAGGATCACCCCGAGCATCACCGCCGCACCCCAGGAGAGTCCGAGCAGCGGGCCGGCGAGGAGCGCGCCGGCCGCCCAGGTGACCAGCACGCCGATCCAGATCAGGTTGATCACGACCCGGCGGTTGTGGCCCCTCAGCCGCCCCAGGTCCAGGCCGAGACCGGCGTCGTAGAGGATCACCGCGACCGCGAGTGACACCAGCGGGGAGAAGGCGGGACCGAGCAGCTGTTCGGGGTTGACGTCGTCCGTGAGCGCGCCCGCGATGAAGCCCGCGGGCAGCAGCAGGAGCAGCGACGGGATCTTCAGCAGGCTCGCGGCCAGTTGCGACGCGACGGCGAGCACGACGATCAGTGCGATGCCCACCAGCACCTGGGTGGACGTCACCGCTCCACCCCCGTGCCCTCGGCCTGGGCCGCCGGGGAGGAGGTCACCGGCCCTCGCCGCGCGCGTCGGGGGAGACGTCCTCGTCCGTCAGCGGCTCCAGCACGCCGTGCGTGTCGAGGCGGTAGAGCACCACCAGGGCGGGCGCGATCACTACCAGGGCGATGAGGCTGACGAACATCAGCCACTGCAGCGGGGCCGTCGCGCCGGCCGCCTCCTGGACGGTGAGGGAGGTCGGTACCAGGTACGGCCGCTGGGCGAGCCCCCAGGCGGCGATCACCAGCGCCACGCAGGCGACCGAGGTGTAGCGCGCCCACCCGGGCGTCGGCCTGGTGACCAGCCAGGCGGTGGCCAGCATGGCGGCCGTGGCGATCAGCACCAGCAGGAGCCCGATGCCGTGGGTGAGGCCGTGGTAGACGTAGGAGGTGTGCCGGTGGGTCAGGGCGAGGCCGGTCAGCGCGAGGGCCACCAGGGCCACGATGCTGGCCCAGGTCCGCAACAGGAAGTAGCCGACCAGGTCGTGGGCCTCGAAGCGGTGGGCGTCCGCGGTGAGGAAGACCGCGCCGAGGAAGGCCGTGGCGGCGACGGTGAGCAGGCCGGCCATGACCGAGGTGGTGTTGGCCCAGGCGTCCGCGGAGGCGGTGGTGCCGGGGGCGACCCGGCCGGAGGCCACGCCGCCCACGGCCGCCCCCAGGAAGAACGGTGTGAGCAGCGAGGAGACGGCGAACACGGCGCCGTAGACCCGGCGTTCGGCCAGCCTCCGGGTGGGCTTGCGCAGCGCGAAGCCGGCTCCGCGCAGCAGCATGCCCACGGCGGCGAGCGCCAGCGGCAGCCACATCGCGCTGAAGACCGTCTGGAAGAAGACGGGGAACCCCGTCCACATGAGGATCAGGACGAAGATCAGCCAGACGTTGTTGACCTCCCAGACGGGCGCCATCGCGTGGTCGATCAGCCAGCGCGGGCGCCGGCCGCGCTCCGCGCCGCCGGCCAGCAGGTCCCAGAAGCCGGCGCCGTAGTCGACGCCCCCGCCGCAGGCGTACGCGGCGATGGCGGTCAGCAGGATCCAGGCGACGATCTCCGCGGTCACTGCCCGCTCCCGGGTGCCGGCCGCTCGCCCGGCGCCGCCGGGGGCGGACCGTGGCCGAGGTCGGCGGTGGCGTGCTCGCGGCGCGGCCCGTAGGGCGTGTCCGTCTCCGGGTCGTCGTGCGGGCGGCCGGGGTGGGCGCCGGCGAGGCGCCAGCGGCTGCGCATCTTCAGCAGGACGGCCAGGAACGCGCCGAACAGCAGCACGTAGACCACCACCACGACGGCGAACATCGTCCACAGCGAGGCGGCGCCGGTGGGCGTCACCGCCTCGGACACCCGCATGTTCTGGTAGACGATCCAGGGCTGGCGGCCGACCTCGGTGGTGATCCAGCCGCACTCCACGGTGACGACGCTGGCGACACCGGCGACGGCGGCGCACCGGAAGAACCAGCGGGACTTCGGCAGGTCCCGTCGCCGCCACCAGCACCAGGCGTACCAGAGCGCGAGCAGGATCAGGACGCTGCCGACGGTCGCCATGATGTCGAAGGCCCAGTGCACGATGGTCGCCTGGGTGGCGGTGGGGCGGTCGTCGGCGGCCACCGAGGCCAGACCCGTCACCTGGGTGTCGGGGCTGAATCCGGCCAGGATGGAGTCGAGTTGGGGGATCTTGATGCCGCCCTTGACGGTGCCGTCCTCCTGAAGCCGGCCGAACAGGTACTCGGGCACATGGGTGCCGGTGTTCCAGACCAGCTCGGCGGCGGCGAACTTGATCGGCTGCTTGTGGAAGATCTGCCGCGCGATGTTGTCGCCGAGGAAGAACTGCACGGGGGTGAGGATCGCCGCGACGGTGAACGGCACGGTGAAGCCGAGCCGGTGGTAGCGGTCCTGCCTGCCGCGCAGCCAGCCGACGGCGTAGACCCCGGCCACCACGTAGCCCGCCGTCAGGAACATCGCGACGGCGAAGTGCCAGTACTCCGGGCCGAACATCGGGGTGAAGATCGCCTGCTGGACGGTGACGTTCACCGGGTTCCCGCTCGCGTCGAGGGTGAATCCGCGCGGGGTGTTCATCCACGAGTTCGCGGCGATGATGCCGAAGGCGCCCAGCAGCGCCGCCAGCGGCAGCGGCACACCCAGCCAGAAGTGGGTCCACGGCTTCAGCCTGCGCCAGCCGTAGAGGTAGAGCGCGATGAGGATCGCCTCCAGGAAGAACGCCCAGGCCTCCACCCCGAAGCCGAGCCCGAAGACGTCCCCCCAGCGGCCCATCATGGCGGGCCAGAGCAGCCCGAACTCGAAGGACAGCACCGTGCCGGTGACGATCCCGATCGCGAACTGGACGGCCATCACCGCCGACCAGCGCCGGGCCAGCAGCAGGGCGACGGGATCGCCCCGGCGCAGCCCGCGGTAGTGCATCAGGAGCGTGATGAAGGGCAGGGCGACGCCCAGCGGGACCAGGGTGATGTGCGAGGCGAGGGTGAACGCCATGAGTTCACGCGCCGGCAGCAGCTGGGCGGGGGTGCTCGCCAGCAGGTCGGCCGCGCGGTGCACGGCGGTGGTCGCAACGGTGGTCGCAGCGGTGTTCACGGCCGCGGTTCTCCGTCAGCCGCCGGTCGCGAAGCCGGGGAAGAGCGTCATGCCGCCGTCGACGTACAGCGTGGTGCCCACGACGTAGTCCATCAGGTCGGACGCGAGGACGGTGACCGCGTCGGCGATGTCCTTCGGGTCGCCCACCCTGCGGTAGGGGATCAGTTTGAGCAGCTCGGCCTCGGCCTCGGCGGTCTCCCAGGCGCTGCGGTTGATGGGGGTGCGGATGGCCCCCGGCGCGACGGCGTTCACCCGGATCCCCTGCGGGCCGAGCTCCTGGGCCAGGGTCTGCATCATCATCAGGACCCCGCCCTTGGAGGCCGCGTAGTTCACATGACCCGCCCACGGGATGATCTGGTGGACCGAACTCATGCACACGATCTTCCCCGCCGCCCGGGACACCTCGGGGACGACGCCCCGGCGCAGGAACTCCTTCGCCGCCTCCCGGGCACAGAGGAACTGGCCGGTGAGGTTGACGTCCAGCACCTTGCGCCACTGGTCGAGCGTCATCTCCACGCTCGCCGCGTCCCGCTGGAGGCCCGCGTTGGCCACCAGGATGTCGATCGTCCCGAACTGCTCGACCATGTGGGCGAACATCCCGACGACCTGGTCCTCCTGGGACACGTCGGCCTCGTGCGCGTAGGCCCGGACGCCGAAGCCCTCGATCTCCTTGACGACCGCCTCCGCGTCCTCGCGGCCGAAGACGTAGTTGACGACGACGTCCGCCCCCGCCTGCCCCAGCCTGATCGCGGTGGCCTTGCCGATGCCGGAGTTCGCCCCGGTCACCAGGGCCTTCTGGCCCCGGAGAATCCGGAGCGAGTCCGTCTGTCCGCCGCTGTCCACGCCTGAGGTCATCTGCCGTCTCCCATCGTTGGCACGCCACACGTCCCCGTGACACAACCACCCTGCGCGGCGGCCGGGGCCCGGGGCTCGCCGGCCTCCCCCATCGGGGTGAGGCAATTGCGCCCGACGGCGCAAGCCGGGCGGGGAGCCTCAGCCGCCGGGCCCGGCCACGATGTTCGCCGGTGGTTCGCCCGCGAGGAAGCGCAGCAGTTGGCCGCGCAGGAGGCGGTGGACCCGCGGCAGGTATGCGGAGCTGGCGCCGCCCACATGAGGCGTGATCAGGGTGTTGGGGGCGCGCCACAGGGGGTGTCCGGCGGGCAGCGGCTCCGGGTCGGTGACGTCCAGGGCGGCGGCCAGCCGCCCGCGCTCCAGCTCCGCCAGCAGCGCGCCGGTGTCGACGATCGGGCCCCGCGCCACGTTGACCAGCAGCCCGCCGTCCCTGATCGCGGCGAGGAAGCGCGCGTCGACCAGGCCCCGGGTCTGCTCGGTGAGCGGAAGGGTGAGCACCACGACGTCGGCGCCGGGCAGCAGGTCCGCCAGCCGCGCGAAGTCGTGCACCGGCCCGCGCGGCGCCGTCCGGGCCCGCCGGGCCACCCGCAGGACCTCGCACTCGAAGGGCAGCAGCCGGTCCTCGACGGCCGAGCCGATCGAGCCGTACCCGAGGATCAGCACGGTGCGGTCGGCGAGCGAGGGGCGGCTCCCGGCGCCCCATGCCCCGGCGTCCTGCGCCCGGACGAACCCGGGGACGCCGCGCAGGGAGGAGAGGATCAGCGTGAGGGCGAGCTCGGCCGTACCGGTGTCGTGCACGCCCCGGGCGTTGCACAGCACCACCCCGGGCGGCAGGACGGGCAGCACGTCCTCGACACCCGCCGACAGGCTCTGCAGGTACCGCAGCCGGGGCATCCGGGCGAGCAGCGGGAAGCCGACGGCGGCGTTCGCGTACGGCAGGACGAACAGCTCGACCTCGTCCAGCACCCGCTGGGGCGGCGGCGGGCCGTCGCCGCGCCAGACCACCGCGGGCAGCTCGGGCAGGCCACCGATCTGCGCGGGCGCGATGGGAAGCAGGATCGTGGCCGGGCGGTCGCCGGCGGGAGCGTCCTCGGTGCTCATGGGGGGATCTCAGCAGTGATCCGCGGCTGCGGCATCCCGGCGGGCCGGGATGCCGCGCCCGGCGCCATTCGGGTGGGACCTGGCGGCCGCCGGTGTCGCGGCCGCCGCCCCGGCGGCGGGCGGCGCAGGATGCGCGGGAGGACCAGGGCGGCTGCGCGGACCCGCGGCCCGTCCCGGAGGACGGCGCAGGACTCGGAGGCCGCGGCGGGGCGGACGCCCGGCCCGGCGGGAGCGGAGGTGCGGTGGCGAGTACCGGCCAGGCACCCGTGATCGTGGTGGTCATGGGCGTATCCGCCTCGGGCAAGTCCACCATCGGGCGGCAGCTCGCCGAGCGGCTGGGCGTGCCCTTCGTGGAAGGGGACGACTTCCACCCGGCCTCGAACATCGCCCGGATGAAGGCCGGGCACCCGCTCGACGACGCGGCCCGGGAGCCCTGGCTGCGCGGCCTGGCCGACTGGATCCGGCACTCGACCCGGGCCGGCCAGGGCGCGGTCCTCAGCTGCTCCGCGCTCAAGCACGAGTACCGCGACCTGCTCCGGGCGGCCGGACCGGGGGTCTGCTTCCTTTACCTGGCACTGGACCGGGAGACCGCCCGGGAGCGGATCTCGCACCGCCCGGGGCACTTCATGCCGGCCCGGCTGCTGGACTCCCAGTACGACACCCTGGAGCCGCTGCGGGCGGAGGAGCCCGGGGTGACCATCGACGCGAGCGCCGGCCCCGGCCGGGTCCTGGAGCTGGCGCGGGCCGCCGTCGCCCGGTGCCGGCAGGGCCCGCGGGGCTGATCCCGGCAGGCCGCGGGCGCCGGGCGCCCGCCGGCCCCGGCAGCCGAGATGCGGCGCGATCCGGCCACTGCTGCAATTGGCTGAGGGGGCCGTCGCACGCCTCGCCCTGGACGGTCCGCCTCCGCAGTAGCCCGACCAGCCGAGGAGCCGTCGTGAGCGAGGATGTCAACGAGATGGGACCGATCGACTACATCGTGGTCGAGTTCCCGGGGAACCGGATGACCGGCGAAGCGATGCCCCTGCTGGTCGACCTGGTCGACCGGGGCATCGTGCGGATCCTCGACCTGATCTTCGTCAGGAAGGAGGAGGACGGCTCGGTCACCGGCCTGCAGATCGCCGACCTCACCGGGGACGGCCAGCTCGACCTCGCCGTCTTCGAGGGCGCCTCCTCGGGCCTGCTCGGCCAGGACGACATCGACGAGGTCAGCGCGGTCCTCGAACCCGGCAGTTCGGCCGGCATCCTGGTGTACGAGAACACCTGGGCGGCGCCGTTCGCGACCGCGCTGCGGCGCAGCGGCGGCCAGCTCGTCGCCGGCGGGCGGATCCCGGTCCAAGCGCTCCTGGCCTCGCTGGAGGCCGCCGAGGCCGCTTCCTGACGCTCCGCGTCCGGGCTCCGGCGAAACGGAGCACAGCGGAGTGAGTTCAGCACAGACCAAGGAGGAACACCATGCCAGGCCTTCTTCGCGGTGTCGCCCGGACGGCGGTGATCGCCGGTACCGCGACCACGGTGTCCAACCGGGTCTCGCGCCGCCAGGCCGGCCGCTGGGCCCAGCAGGACGCCCAGCAGGCGGCCGCGGCCCAGCCCGCGCCCACGCAGTACACCGAACCCGCGCCCGCCGCGGCTCCGGCCGACGACATGAGCAGCAAGCTCGCCCAGCTCAAGGATCTCGGCGAGCTGAAGGCGCAGGGCGTGCTCAGCGAGGCGGAGTTCGAGGCCCAGAAGGCCCGGATCCTCGGCTCCTGACTCGCAAGCGCCACGCTGTGCCCACCGGGCACGGCCGTGCCGTGTACTGCCGTGCCGCCACCCGGTACGGGCGGTCACCCACGACCACCGCCGTGCGCCCACCGGCTCGTCTCGGCCTCGCCGGCCGTGGGTTCCGCCGCCGGGCGGGCCGGATCGCCTCCGACCTGTCGGTGTCAGTCCTGCGGGTACTCGCCGACCGGCAGCGGCACGCCCAGCACCTCGACGATCCGCCGGCCGATCGGCGCGGCGAGCTCGTGCAGCCGGCGGGTGCGCTCCGGGCCGAGCGCCTGCCAGGGCGCGGCGGCGAGGCGGTCGGTGGCGTCCTCGACGCCGTCCCGGACGCTGCGGCCCTGCTCGGTCAGCGTTCCGTCGGCGGCCAGCAGGCCGCGCCCGGCCAGGCGGCGCTCGGCGGCCTCCCAGTCGGCGTCGCTCCACTCGCGGCGCGCCTGGATGCTGGCCCGCCGCTCCCCGCCGGCGGCGGTGATGGTCACCAGCGCCTCGACCGGGTCGAGCCCGGCGGCGAGCAGTGCCGCGTGGTGGCCGTCGCCCCGGTACTCGCGCAGCGTGGTGGCGGCCTGCCAGAGCGCGAGGTGAGGCTCGGCGGGCAGCGGCAGCGCGGCGTTCGCCGCCCCGAGCGGCCGCCCGTGGCCGGGGCACGCCGCGGCGGCCTCGACGGCCAGCCCGGCCGCCTCCGCCAGCTCCGGCGAGGCGAGCACCTGCTCGCCGAGCAGCGCCCGCAGCGCGACGTCGGCCGCCTCCAGCCGCGCGGCCAGCACCGCCTCCGGCGTGGTCGCCGCCCAGATCGGCGGGATCTCCCTGGCCGCCATCCGCGGGTGGAAGTGGTAGAAGATCGCATCCACGACGGCCGGCGCCGCCGCGCCGAGGGGTGCGACGCGGCCGGCGTAGTACGGGGCCCACGGGCTGCTCAGGCCCAGCTCACGGAAGACCGCCGTGGCCTGCGGCGCCACGATGATCACGGCGTGGTACGGCTCCAGCGCGTCACGCAGGGCTCGGGCGCGGCGCAGCTCAAGGGGGCGGTGCACGGCAGTCTCCAATAGTTGAGGACATGAACTGTTCACTCGACTATGCCATTGCCTTGCCCGCGGCCCGCACCGAGGTCCGCTCCCGGCGGTCGTCGGCTCGGCGTCCATCCGTCCGGTTGTCGTAGCGCGACCTGCCCCCGGCGGATCGCGAGAACTCCGGTGCACCCGTTCCGGGCGCGTTCCATGCGCCGCGGGCGCGGCGTACGGCCGTGCGCCTGGCTCTCGCCTGCCCAGGCCTGGATCATCGCAGCAGGGACGGCGAGCGAGAGGGGACCACCGTGCGGGACGAGCGGCAGGGCCACGCGCGGGACGGCGTGGAGCGGCAGGGTGGCAGCTGGCAGGGCGAGGAGCGGCACGGCGCCGGCGCCCCGGCGCGGAGCACGCTGTCGGTGGTCGTCGCCCGCCCGGACGGCCCGCCCGGCGCCGCACCGGTGCGAGGCCTCAACCCCGACGCGCCGCACCTGGCGGCGAGCACCATGAAGGTGGCCGTGCTCGCGGCGCTGCACCGCAGCGGGCTGGACCTCGACGAGCCCGTCCCCGTGCAGAACTCCTTCGTCTCCGCCGCTCCCGGCCCGGAGTTCGCCATCAGCGCGGAGCGCGACAGCGACCCGGAGCCGTGGCACGCCGTGGGCTCCCGCCGGAGCCTGCGCTGGCTCGCGGACCGCATGATCGTCCGCTCCTCCAACCTCGCCACCAACCTGTGCCTCGCGCACACCGGCCTGGACGCCGTGGCGGAGGTCTGGCGGCTGGCGGGGGCACGGCACAGCGTGACGGGCCGGGCCGTCGAGGACTTCGGCGCCGACGCCGCCGGCATCCGGAACCTGGTCACGGCGGCGGACCTCGCCCGGCTGCTGCACTGGCTCCCCACGGAGCTGCGCGACGTCCTGACCGCCAACGCGCACCGGGTGGACCTCGCCGCCGGACTGCCGCCGGGCACCAGGGTCGCGTTCAAGAACGGCTGGTTCCCCGGCGTCCGGCACAGTGCCGGGATCGTGTACCCGCCCGACGCCCCGCCCTACACCCTGGTCGTGTGCTACTCCGGTCCGCTGGCCAGCGGGGACGACGTCCAGGACCCGGCCGCCCGGCTGGTCGCCCGGATCTCCGCCGGGTACTGGGGCCGGCGCCGACTGCTGGGCGCCGGCGGCCGGCGATGACCGGCCGCGGTACCCGGGCGGCGGTACGGCTCGCCCGGCCCGCTCAACTCCCGGCGGCCGTACGGGCACTGAGCGGTCAGGCGGTACCGGGAGCCGCCCGCAGGTAGTACGCGCGGACGCGCTCGGCGTCGGCCGGGCCCTGCCCGGGCAGCGGGAGGAAGTGCTTCAGCTGCCAGGCCTGCGAGCTGCCGGCCTGGCGGTTGGAGGTGGTGACCCACGGCGGGTAGACGCGCAGCGCCCGCTTCCCGCCCGCGCCCTCCCGCGAGAGGACGCCGCGCTCGCCGAGCACGGCCCGTGGGAACACGAACTGCCCGAACCCTCCGCCGTCACGGCAGCTGATCACGATGAGGTCGACCGGGTCCCGCACGTCGAAGGGCCGGATCGGCTCGCCCGGCTCCCGCTGCCAGACGGTGACGAACTGGCCGACCTTGGTGGGGGTCGTCCTGGCGACCCGGAACCTGACGCGCAGGCCGGCCACGGTGAACGCGTACGCCCCGTACGCGGCGCTCTCCTTCTCCGGCACGGGCCGCGAGCAGGTGAGCCCGCTCGGGTCGTACACCCGGGCCTTCGCCGCGAGCAGGTCATCGTGGACGGAGCCGGCGGCAGGCCAGGGCTCGGCGTTCGTGGTCATCGGCCCATCCTGTCATCGTCCGCCACCGCCACCTGATCCCGGCCCGCCCGCCGGGACCACCTAGACTTCCCGCCATGGACGCCGCACCGCAGGACCGGCTGGAACGCCTCATCCGACTCGCCACCGGGAGCTACCTGCTGGTCACCACCTTCCGCAAGGACGGCACCCCGGTGGCCACGCCGGTCTGGGTGGTCCGGGACGGCGACGCGCTCGGCATCTGGACGGTCGCGGACTCCTGGAAGGTGCGGCGCATCCGCAACCGCGCCGACGTCCTGGTCGGTCCGTGCGACGCGCGCGGCAACCCGACCGGCGAGCAGGTCCCGGGCGTGGCGGAGATCTGCACGCCGGAGCGGACGGCGGCGTACCGGACGCTGCTGCGGCAGAAGTACGGGCTGCTGGGCGTGCTGACCCTGCTCGGCAGCCGGCTGCGGCGCGGCGAGCGCGGCACCATCGGCATCCGGATCACCCTGACGGACTGACGGCCGGGGCGCCGCCCGGACGCGGGGGTGTCAAATGCGCTCCGCTCAGGCCGGGTTAGGGTGTCGCCGGAGAATCGGGAGGGTGACGTGAGCAGCACCGTGAACAGCAGGCGACCCGTCGAGGCCGAGGGGGGCACCAGGAGTCAGCTGCCGGTCCCCGGCCCCCTGGTCACCGTCGACTGGCTGGCGCAGCGGCTGGAGCACCCCGGCCTGGTGGTGCTGGACGCGAGCGTGGGCGCGGCCGGGGGTGAGGAGCTGCGGATCCCAAGTGCGCGGCTGTTCGACCTGGACGGCGCGCTCTCCGACCACACGAGCGCACTGCCGCACACCATGCCCGGCACCGAGCAGTTCGAGCGCGAGATCCGCGCACTGGGGGTCGACGACCGCAGTGCGGTGGTGGTGTACGACCGCGTCGGCATCTACTCCAGCGCCCGGGCCTGGTGGATGCTGCGGGCGATGGGCTTCGACCGGGTCGCCGTGCTCGACGGCGGCCGGCCCGCCTGGACGGAGGCCGGGCTGCCGCTGGCGGCCGCCGACCCGCAGGCGCCGGCGCCCGGCGACTTCACCGCCAGGCCGCGTCCGGGCATGGTCGTCGGCAGTGGCACGGTGGCGCAGGCGCTGGCCGACGCCGCCTCGGCGGTACTGGACGCGCGCACCCGGGAGCGCTTCGCGGGGCAGGCCCCGGAGCCGCGGCCGGGGCTGCGCGGGGGGCATATGCCCGGCGCGGTGAACCTGCCCTTCGGTGACCTCCAGACGCAGGGCCGGATGCGCCCCGCGAGTGAGCTCGCCGCCGTCTTCGCCGAGCGCGTAGGGCGGCGCGAGCGGCTGGTCGTGAGCTGCGGCTCGGGGGTGACCGCCTGTGTCCTGGCGCTCGGCGCGACGCTGGCCGGGTACCGTGACCTCGCCGTCTACGACGGCTCGTGGAGCGAGTGGGGGCTGCCGTCCGAGCTGCCCGTGGCCACCGGGCCGACTGCCGAGGCAAACTGACGTCACGTCAGATGCCTGCCGGGGCGTCCTCCCCGCCCGCCCATGGCTTCGGCCCGTTCGTGGCGAGGGCGGTGAAGGCGAGGGCCGCCGCGCTGCCGTAGCCGGCCTCCCGGCGCAGCAGGGTGACGGCGCGCCGGGGCAGCGGCGGTTCGACGGGGACGGGGTGCAGATGCCGCTGCTCGCGGGTGGTGGCGTCGGGCAGGACGGTGGCCAGGCCCGTCCGCCGGACGATCTCCACCAGCGCGCCGACCGAGTTCGCCTCCACCAGGATGCGCGGGCGGACCCGGTGGGCGGCGAGGTGTTCGTCGATGTGCCGCCGGGTGGCGAAGTCCTCGCTGAGCAGGGCGAGCGGGAGTTCGGCGAGATCGCCGACCGGTAGCGGTTCGCGGCGGCCCGCGCAGGAGTGGGCGGCGCCCACGACCAGGCCGAGCGTCTCGGTGAACAGCGGGGTGCCGGCGATCCCGGGCAGGTGGCTTCGGCTGAAGGCGATGCCGAGGTCCAGCCGGTCGTCGAGCAGATCGGACTCGATGCGGTCCTGCGTCGTCTCGCGGATGTCCAGGGTGATCCCGGGGTGCCGGGTGTGGAACTCGGCGGCCAGCGGCCCGGTCAGGTAGGCGGTGAAGGTCGGGGTGACGGCCAGCCGCAGCCCGCCGGCGGAGAGGTCCCGGACGTCGAGCACCGCGCGTTCGGCCGCGGCCAACTCCCTTAGCGCGCGCCGCGCGTAGCGGGTGTAGGCCTCGCCCGCGTCGGTCAGCCGCACGGCGCGCCCGGAGCGGTCGAGCAGCTGGACGCGCAGCGACCGCTCCAGCTGCTTGATCTGCTGGGAGAGCGTGGGCTGGGCGATGTGCAGCGCCTCGGCCGCGCGGGTGAAGTTGGCGTGCTCGGCGACCGCGAGCAGGTACCGGAGGTGACGCAGTTCCACGACCATGCCCACAACTATAGCTACAGCCGATGGCTCCCATCGATCACCGGTCTTGGACGCTATAGATGCAGGTCGGGCAGGGTGGAGACATCGCCCCGACCGAGCGGGGCCACCGGGAAGGAGCGGCCACCATGGCAGCGGCCAGCATCAAGGAGATCGCCGAGGGCGTCGAGCGGTTCAGGCGGGAGGCGTTCCCCGCCCGGGCGGAGCTCTTCGAGCGCCTCGCCGGCACCCACCGGCCGAGCGCCCTGTTCATCAGCTGCTCGGACGCCAGGGTCGTCCCGGAGCTGATCACCCAGCGCGAACCGGGTGAGCTCTTCGTCGTCCGCACGGCCGGCAATCTCGTCCCGCCGTACAGCGCCGCCGCGGACGGCGTGGCCGCCAGCATCGAGTACGCGGTCAGCGTCCTGGGCGTGGCGGATGTCATCGTCTGCGGCCACTCCGGCTGCGGTGCGATGACCGCGCTCGCCTCCGGCGGCGGGCTCGGCCACCTGCCGGCCGTCGCCCACTGGCTGCACCACGCGGACGCCGCCAAGGCCCGCACCGACGCGGGCGAGCACCGCTCGGACGAGCGGGTCGACGCGCTCGTCCGGGACAACGTGCTCGGCCAGCTGGCGAACCTGCGGACCCATCCGTCCGTGGCCAGGGCGCTCGCCCTGCACCGGGTCACGCTGCACGGCTGGGTGTACGACATCCGCTCCGGCGCGGTGCAGGCGCTGGACGCGGCCGCCGGGCGGTTCGTCGCACTGACCGCCTGACGCCTCCGCCTGACCCGCCACGGCCTGCCCCTTCTCACCCTTCACACCGTTCACACCCTTCACAGCCCGGCGAGCGCCGGGACCCGTCCCGAAAGGACTCCCCGTGATCCACGCACAGTTCGACCAGAGCGCCCGTCAGCAGCTGGCCCTGCGGGCCTTCGAGGCCAAGACCCGCCGTGACCTCAGCTGGCAGCAGCTGGCCGACGCCGCCGGTCTGTCGGTGGCGTTCGTCACCGCCGCCGTGCTCGGCCAGCACCCGCTGCCCGAGGGCGCGGCCGATGCCGTGGCCGAGCTGCTGGGTCTGGACGAGGACGCCGCACTGCTGCTGCAGACCGTCCCGCTGCGCGGCAGCATCCCCGGTGGCGTCCCGACCGACCCGACGATCTACCGGTTCTACGAGATGCTCCAGGTCTACGGCACCACGCTCAAGGCCCTGGTGCACGAGCAGCTCGGCGACGGCATCATCAGCGCGATCAACTTCAGGCTCGATGTCAGGACTGTCAAGGACCCCGACGGCGGGCACCGGGCCGTGATCACGCTGGACGGCAAGTACCTGCCGACCAAGCCGTTCTGACGGCGCCGAGCGGCGTCTGACGGGCCGGGTACCGGCGGGCGGGAGCCGCTCCGCCCGCCGGTGCCCGCCGATGCCCGGCCGACTCCGTCAGCGCCCGTCGCCGGTCGGCCAGCCGTCCAGCGTGGTGATGCTGCGGTGGTACGGGCCGTCGGGACCGGTGCTGCGGTAGTCCTCGGACGAGCCGCCCGTGCGGACCGGACCGGCGCCGTCGCGGCGGTGGGCGGTCGGGCGCAGCGTGTGGTCGACGGTGCTGCGGGTGGTGACGCGCCCGGCGGTGCAGGCGATGTCCTCGCGGTGGTAGCCGAGGTCCATCGCGGTCTGCTGGTCGGTGGCGCCTGCGGCGTCATGGGTGACCCGGTAGGTGACGTCCAGCGGTTCGCCCTCGTGGACGGTCCTGCTGCGGTACGGCCCGGCGCCCCAGGTCGCGGTGGTACGGGTGAGGTCGGTGCGGTTGTGCAGCGTCAGGTCGTTGCCGCTGTCGCGCAGTTGCTGGCCGGCGCCGAAGGCGAGGTCGTCGCGGACCTCGGTGGTGATCCGGCCGTGCGAGGTCTGCACCCAGCCGCGGGCCAGGTCATGGCGGCTCGCGGTGGTCTGCCAGTCACCACTGCCGCCGCCGTGGTCGGTCAGCCGGGTGGTGACGGCCGCCTCGGGGGCCACCCGGTGCTCGGTGAGCCTGCCGGTGGTGCGGGCGCTGCCGTGGTCGACCTCGGCGAACAGGTTGACCTGGCCCGTCCAGAGGTCGTTGCTCTGGTTCTCGGCCGCGTTGAGCGCGATGCCCAGGGTGTGCGGGCGGCCGTCGAGCAGCAGGCCGACGTACGGTGTCAGGTCGATCCGGTAGGCGGGCAGGTCGAAGGCGAAGATGCCGGGAGTGGGCCGCCAGAGCAGCGGGTCCCAGCCGCCGGTGTAGATCACGGGGTACGGCCAGACCGCACCGGCCGCGCGCCCGTCCAGGGTGAGCCGCAGTTCGCGGAACGGCCCCTTGCCGCAGGCGTCGGTACCGGGGTTGTTCTTGACGAACTCGTCCGGGGCGGAGGCGTACGCGAACTCCTCGCAGGCTCCGCCGCCACGCGCGTACACCTCGGCGGTGAGGCTCTCCAGGTTCTGCGGGAAGGAGAGGCGGCGCTCGGCCGCGGGCGCGGCCTGGGTGAGCTCGAACGGGCCGGTGGTGAGCAGCCGGTCAGCGGTGCGGGCGGCCGGCCAGCGTTCGGAGGTGGTGTAGAAGGTGAAGCTCGCCGAGATCCGGAAGACACCGGTGTAGGTGGCGTCGGTGACGTTGGCGAGGTCGAGGGCGAACGGCAGTGGGCCGCCGAGCAGCGGCGCGTACCGGGTGACGTCGCGCTCGACGTTCCACTCGATGCCGTCCGCGGAGGGCTCGGGGGTGGAGGAGAGCAGCATCTCCACGCCGCCCAGCCGCACGGTGAACAGGCGGTCGAACTGGCGGCCCGCCACCTGGCCGTGCAGGTCGAACACCACCGCCGACCAGGGGCCGGCGCAGGCCTCGGGCGGGGTCAGGGTCGCCGCGTACGGGGTGTCGGGCGGGCTGCCGTAGCCGTTGCTGAACGGCTGGTCGTGCATCACCTCGACGGTGCACGAGCGAGTGTCGGGCCTGGTGAGCGGCTTGGCCGCGGTGAGCGGGTCGTGGTAGTCGGTGCCGAAGTCGGCGTGCGCGGGCGCGGCCCCGGCGAGTGCGGCCGTCATCGCGAGGGCGGCGGCGCCGAGCAGTCGGCCGGCTCGGCGGATCAGCGGGTGGGTAGCCAAGGTGTCCCTCTCCTGTGACCGGACGACGACCCGGCCATCCTCCTCAGTGCGGCATGCTCGCGTCAATCCTGCCTCCGTGCCCGCCTCAGCGTCCGGCCGGCACCGGGGACGGGGACGGAGTGCGCGCTGCGCTGGTGGGCAAGCGTGGACGGGGGCACGCTGAGAGGTACCGCGGGCCGCGCAGCCATGCCCGCCCGGCGGAGCCGCCACCGGAAGGAGCGCCAGTGATCGAGGTCGGAGACATCCGCGAGTGGCGAACCCACGACGTCGTCGACGCCGGAGGCCGCAAGATCGGCACGCTGGAGTCGGTCTACGTGGACACCCGTACCGACGAACCCGCGATGGCCACCGTCCAGATCGGGCTGCCCACCCGCCACCGCCTGGTCTTCGTACCCTTGGAGGGCGCCACCGTCGGCCCGGGTTACGTGCGGGTCGTCTTCGACAGGGCCCTGGTGAAGAGCGGCCCGTCGATCGGCACCGACGGCGTACTGCCCGCCGAGGACGAGGAGGCGGTGTTCCGGCACTACGACCTGGCCTACGAGAGCGGGGCGAGCGGTGAGCGCAGGTTGGCGCGCCGCTGAGGCCCGCCGACGAGAGGAGTCACCCCGTGGTCCTGTTCCTGCTCCTGGTGATCATCGCGATCGTGCTCGGCCTCATCGGCGCGGTCGCCGACGGCCTCTGGTACCTGCTGCTCATCGCCATCGTGCTGTTCGTGGCCGACCTGGCCTTCTTCGGCGTGCGCTGGTGGCGGCGCGCGGGCCGGCGCCCGCTTCGCTGAGACCGGGGCTCGGCCTGAAGGCGAGGCCGAGGGTCGCCCGAGGGCTGCTCAGGTGGGCGGTTCCGGCTGCGCCCGATGGGGCTGGGCAGCGGGGTCGGGGGCAGCGCCGAGGAGTTCGGCGGTGTCGGTGAGGTCGAGCAGCCGCGCGATCTGGCGGCTCGCGGTGCGGATCCGCAGGCCGCGCCCCGCGGCAACGGCGTGCGCCCGGGTGCGCAGCAGTACGTTGAGCCCCGCGCAGTCACAGAAGGAAACACCCGTGAGGTCGAACTCGATCGGGCCGGGGCGTTCGCACACGACCGCCGTCACGCGCCGCTCGAACTCCGCCGCGCAGTCGTAGTCGATCTGACCCGCCACGACGACCAGTACCTGCCCGGCCGTCGCCCTGCCGGTGCGGATGGTGAAGGGGGCTACGGGCGCCCGCGGCCCGATCGGTCCGTCCGGCGGCCGGTCGGCTGCGACGGGGGACGGCTTGTCGTGGCGGACGCGCTGGTGGGACATGGCCGGTGCTCCTCCCGCGAGCCTGGCTTCCACCCCGATCGTCCACCTCAGCGGCGAAACATGTCAATAGATACGCGAAAAGAAGTGCGTACGTTGAATCGCGCGAACCATCGATCGTACGATGGGGTCATGGAGACGAACGGCGGTGGCCGCGACGCGTGGACGTTCCTCACCAACCACGCGCGGGTGTTGTCAGTCATCGCACGCGATCCCGGGGTGCGCCTTCGCGATGTCGCGGCCACCTGCCGCCTCACCGAGCGCGCCGTGCAGGCGATCGTGGCCGACCTGGAGGCCGCCGGCTACCTCACCCGCTCCCGCGAGGGGCGGCGCAACCGGTACCGGATCACGCCGCACACCCTGCTGCGGCACCCGGCCGAGGCCGGGCAGACCGTCGCCGCGCTCCTGGCACTGCTGGAGCACGAACCCGACCTCGGCGTGGCCCCCGAGGCTTCCCTCGGGACCGCCCGCGAAGCAGCCGCCGAGATCGCGGACCCGGCGGAGCCGAGCGGGTCGGGGCAGGACGTCCGCCGCGTCGACGGGCACCATCGGCCCTGACCACCGGCCCGGGAGGCGGCGCCGGGCGGTATACGAGAGGTCCGCCGGTCAGGACCGAGTCGGCGCAGCGGGTCGGCGCGCCGACAGCGAGGGCGCGGGCCCGGATCGACCGCGAACCTCGGGCGGCGCCGGGCGGAGCGCTGTTTCGGCCGACGCGGTACGGGCACACGCCTGGTCGGCGGGGCTGCGGCGCATGAGCGCGGCGGCCCCGGGCGAGCGCTTTCCCGACGCGCCGGCGTGGCCCATGAGCAGGCAGGACACGGTGGCGCGGGTACGGGAGCGGACCCGACGAGAGGACCAGCCCGTGGCCGTACAACCGCTGTCCGCCCCGACGGGCCACCCGACCGCGTCGGCGGGCGGGGCCCGCCACCGCCACCCCCGGCCCGCCACCGGGCCCGACGGCGGGTGAGCGCCATGGGCCCGGCCGTAGCACAGCCGCTGACGGAGCAGTCCCTGCGCTTCGGCGTCGAGGAGGAGTTCCTACTCATCGACGCCGTCGGCCGCCGGAGCGCCGCCCGCGCCGACCAGGTGGTGGCCGACGCGAAGCAGGTGCTCGACGAGCGCGCCCAGAGCGAGTTCTACGCCTCGCAGGTCGAAGGCTGCACGCCACCCGTCACGACCGCGTCCCAGCTGCGCGCCGAGCTGATCGCCATGCGCCGTGCCCTGGTGGCGGCGGCCGCCCGCGCCGGCTGCTCGCTGCTGGCGTCAGGGTCGGCCGTCCTGCCCAGCGCCCACCCGCTGCCGGTCACCGACGCCGATCGCTACCGCCGGATCGCCCGGCACGTCGGGCCGGTGGCGGACCAGCTGGGCGGCGAGATGTGCGGCTGCCACGTCCACATCGGCGACCTCACCCGGGGCGAGGCGCTGGCCGTCGGCAACCGCCTGCGCCCGTGGCTGCCGGTGCTCCAGGCGATCAGTACCAACTCCCCGTTCTGCGAGGGCCAGGACAGCGCGCTGGCGAGCAGCAGGTCCGTGCAGTACGGCCGGTGGCCGACCGTCGGCCCCGCCCCGGTCCTGGACGAGGAGCAGTACGAGCGGACCGCCGAGGAACTGCTCTCCTCCGGAGTGCTGCTCGACCGCCGGATGATCTACTGGTTCTCCCGCCCCTCCGAGCACCTGCCGACCATCGAGGTGCGGATCGCCGACGTGAACGCCGACGTGAACGTCCCCGTGCTGCTCGCCTCGCTCATCCGGGCACTCGTCCACGTACTGCTGCCGGAAGCGCGGGCCGGCGCACCGTATCCGGCCGTGGCGAGGGAGACGCTGTGCGCGGCGCACCGGCAGGCCGCACGGGTGGGCCTTCGGGGCGCGGGACTCGACCCGGTCAGCGGGAACTACCGTCCGATGTCGGACCTGTTCGCCCGGCTGCTGGATCGCGCCGCACCGGGGCTGGAGGCGGCCGGCGACCTGCCGATGGCGAACGCGCTGGTGGAGCGGCTGCTCAAGCACGGCACGGGAGCGGACCGGCAGCGGGCCGCGCTGGACCGCGACGGATCACTGCCGGCGGTGGTCGACCGGCTGGTGGAGCTCACGGCGGCGCACGACACCTCGCCGGGCGGCCCGCCGTCCACGGACGCCCCCGTCGCGGGCGCGCGAGGCTGAACGCGGACCGCCGGGGGCGGAGCCGGGCCGGACCGGGGGACGGCCGCCCGGCGGCCAGGCGCGGGGGCCCGGCTCAGAGCAGGTCTGCGGCCAGACGCTCGCGCAGCAGGAAGAGGTCATCGGGCTCGGCGCGGGCGCTCAGGGATGCCACCAGGGCGCCGACGCACTCGTGATCACCCCGGCGCACCTCGGCGACGATGCGCTCGATCAGTACGGGCACGGGAGCCTCGAGCACGGGCGATTTGGCGAAGTCGACGGACCATGGCATGCACGGAGGCTAACCAGTCGGCGAGGGTGGCACGAGGGTGGCGGACCCTGGCGAATTGGGTGGTGCGCCGCGCCGCCTCGCGCGCCCGGACCGCCGCGTGGGCGCGTCGGAGGGGCCGGCGGAGGGCCGCGCGGGGCCGAGCCTTCCGGGTGGGCTCACCAGGTCGGCGCGGGCACGGTGGCGATGCCCGGCGTGCTCTGCATCGGCAGCAGGCCCGACTGGATCACGGTCCGGCGAGCCGGCCTCCGCGAAGGCCTCCGGCGCGAAGTGGGCCCTGCGGGCTGCCCGGACCGGCCGTGACCGAGTGACAGTCATCACTGAATCACCACCGGTTACATATCGGCAACATACTGTCAGGTAACGTGCAGTGGTGACCAGATGACCGGCCGTAGGGCCTGTCCGCCGACGGCTCCGCCATGAGCCGGATCTCCCGCCGCGGGCGCCCTGCACCAGGCCGTCGACAGGTCCGGCGCGAGCGGATATCCGCCGGCCGACAAGCACATGAAAGAGGACAGATGACCACCGACGCACGGGGCAGTCGCTTCGAGGCCCTTGGCGCGTACCTGCCATCCACCGTCCGGTCCACACCCGACCTGGTCGCCTCCGTGGTAGGGCTGCCGGACGTGGACCTGACCCGCATCACCGGTGTGACGCAACGCCGGGTGTACGACCCGCGACCCGAGGCCGGCGAGGACTCCTACGGCCTGGCTCTGCGGGCCGCCCAGGACGCGCTCGGCCACTCCCGCTATGACGCGGGCGACCTGGACGTCGTCATCTCGGCCTCCATCACCAGGTTCAGGGACGGCGACGACTTCTACTTCGAGCCCTCCTTCGCCGCATTGCTGGCCAAGGAGCTCGGCGCCCACCGGGCGATCCACTTCGACGTCTCCAACGCCTGCGCCGGGATGATGACCGGCGTCCACCTGCTGGACCGGATGATCCGCGCGGGGATCGTACGCAACGGCCTGGTGGTCAGCGGCGAGCAGGCGACCCGGGTCGCCGAGACCGCCGCCCGCGAGATAGCCGACTCCTACGACCCGCAGTTCGCCTCGCTCTCCGTCGGCGACTCCGCGGTGGCGGTGATCCTGGACCGCGCGGTCGACGACGCGGACCGGATCCACTACCTGGACCTGATGACCTGCGCCGAGTACTCCCACCTGTGCCTGGGCATGCCCAGCGACCGGACGGAGGGCATCGCGCTCTACACGGACAACCGGCAGATGCACAAGGAGGACCGGCTGCGCATGTGGCCGGCCTTCCACGGGGACCAACTCGCCAAGCTGGGGCGGAACTTCACGGACGAGCAATTCGACTACATCGTCCAGCACCAGGTCGGCACCCGCTTCATCGACTACGTGAACCGCACCGGCGCGGCCGAGTTCGGCACCGAGATGCCCCAGTCCCTCTCCGTGGTCGAGGAGTTCGGCAACACCGCGTCGACCGCCCACTTCCTGGTGCTGCAACGGCACCTGAAGGCCGGGACGGCCCGCCGCGGCGCGCGGTACCTGCTGGTGCCCGCCGCCTCCGGTGTCATCACCGGCGCCCTGTCCGCGACCATCACCAACCTGGGGGTCTGAGCGATGACGACCGTCATCAAGGCCGCTTCCACCGTCGCCGCACCGGCGGACGAGGCCGCGGCAGCCGTACTGCTCGCCGGGCAGGCCTCCCGGGAGTGCCTGGCCGAGGCCCGGCTCTCGCCGGACGCGGTGGGCGTCCTGATCAACGTCGGCGTGTACCGCGAGCACAACACCTTCGAGCCCGCCATCGGCGCGCTGGTGCAGAAGGAGGCCGGCATCAACCTCGACTACCTGGCCCACCCCGTGCCCGGCGCGGCGTTCTCCCTGGACCTGATGAACGGCGCGTGCGGCGTGCTGAACGCCGTCCAGGTCGCCCAGGCGATGCTGGCCACCGGCAGCGCCGAGCGCGTCCTGATCACCGCCGCGGACGTCCACCCGGGCGGCCGGGCCGCCCTGGACCCGGACTACCCGTACGCCGACCTCGGCGCCGCCATGCTGCTGGAGCGCTCGGCCGCGACCACGTCCGAGGGCGGCTTCGGGCCGGTGCGCACGGCCGGATCGGGCGAGGACTCGGCGATCGCCGGCTACCTGCCGACCGCCGGCATGGGGGCGGACGGGCGCGGACGGATCACCGTCCGCCGCGACGAGGGCTTCGCCGAGCAGCTGCTCGCCCTGGCCGCCACGACGGCCGCCGAGTACGCCCTCGCCGAGGAGCTCGACCTGCACCGGACACTGCTGGTCAGCTCCCGGCCGACGGCGGACTTCGCGCAGCGCCTGGCCGGGCGGCTCGGCCTGCCCGAGGCCGCCGTCCTCGCCCCGGACGCGCCGGGCACCGGCGGCGGCCTGCCGCACACGGCCGCCCTGATCCTGGGGTACCTGCGGGCCCTTGAGGTCGGGCTGCCCGAAGGCGTCGACCAGCTGCTGTTCGTCGCGGTGGGCGCCGGGCCGAGCGCCGCCTGCGTCAGCTACCGCCCCCAGGCGCGGTGACCGGATGACCATCGCGACGGAGCCGCTCAGCGGCGAACTCGGCCTCGCCGAGCACCTGGAGCACAACGCCCGTGCCTTCCCCGAGAAGACCGCGATCATCCACCCGGACGGCCGCGGCGCGGACGGCGGCGTGCGCTACCGCGAGCTGACGTACGGTCAGTTGCAGCGGGACGTGGCGGCGCTGGCCGACTCCCTGACGGCGATCGGGATCGGGCACGGGACCAGGACGGTGCTGATGGCACCGCCCGGGCCGGACCTCTTCGTCCTGCTCTTCGCGCTGCTGCGGATCGGCGCCGTACCGGTCGTGGTCGACCCGGGCATGGGCGTGCGGCGCATGCTGCACTGCTACCGGGCGGTGGGCGCCGAGGCGTTCGTCGGACCGCCGCTCGCCCACGCCGTCCGGGTGCTGGGCCGGCGCGCGTTCGCCGAGGTCCGGATCAACGTCACCCTCGGACGGCGCCTGGGCTGGGGCGGGCACACCCTCACCGCCCTGCGCACCCGGGAACGCCGCAGCCCTTCCGCGCCGCCGGCACATGCGCCGACGGCGGTGGCGACGACGGCCGTCCGCGGCGACGACCTGATGATGATCGGGTTCACCACCGGGAGCACCGGCCCCGCCAAGGGCGTCGAGTACACCCACCGGATGGCGGCCGCGATGGCCCGCGCGGTGCAGGCCGCCCACAGCCGCGACCGCGACGAGGTCTCCCTCGTCACGCTGCCGCTCTACGGCATGCTCGACCTGCTCTTCGGCTCCACCCTGGTGCTCGCGCCGCTCGCCCCCGCCAAGGTCGGCCAGGCCGACCCGGCGCCGCTGGTGGAGGCGATGCGCAGCTACCGGACCTCCACGATGTTCGCCTCCCCCGCCCTGCTGCGCCGGCTCGGCGAGCACCTGACCGAGCACCCGACGCCGCTGCCCGACCTGCGCTGCGTGGTGTCCGGCGGCGCACCCGTGCCGCCGGAGGTGGTCGCCACGCTGCGCCGGGTGCTGGACGAGAAGGCCGCGATCCACGTGACCTACGGCGCCACCGAGGTACTGCCGATCACCTCGATCGAGTCCGAGGAGATCCTGCAGGAGACGGCCTCCCTCGCCCCGCTCGGCGCCGGCACCTGTGTCGGGCGCCCGGTGCCGGGCATCCAGGTACGGATCGTGCCGGTCTCCGACGGCCCGCTGCCGCACTGGCACGCGGACCTCCCGGTGGCGGCCGGCGACGTCGGCGAGATCGTCGTCAGCGGGGAGGCCGTCAGCCCCCGCTACCACGCCGCGCCCGCCGCCGACGCCGCGCACAAGATCCGGGACGAGGCCACCGGCCTCGGCTGGCACCGCACCGGGGATCTCGGGCGGCTCGACGACCAGGGCCGGCTCTGGTTCTGCGGGCGCAGGACCCAGCGGGTGCGCACCGCCGAGGGCGACCTGCACACCGTCCGCTGCGAGGGCGTGTTCAACGCCCATCCGCTGGTGCGGCGCACCGCGCTGGTGGGCGTCGGCGAGCCCGGTGCGCAGCGTCCGGTGCTCTGCGTGGAGACCGAACCCGGCGTCACCGACGCCCAGTGGGCGCGGCTCCTGCCCGAGCTGCGCGCCCTGGGCGCCGCCCGGCCGCAGACCGCCGGCGTACGGGACTTCCTGCGGCATCCCGCGTTCCCGGTGGACATCCGGCACAACGCCAAGATCGGCCGTGAGCGCCTCGCCGTGTGGGCGCAGCGGCGGTTGCGCACGGGCGCGGAGAGCCGGGCGGGCCTGCGGCGGGGGCGGGTGTGGGCGCTGCGCGGCATTCCCCTGGCCGGCTGGGCCTACCTGGCGGCCGGCCTGATCCACCCCGTCGACCAGCCCGTCCTGGTCGCCCTGTGGTGGATCGACGCCTTCCTCAGCGTCGTCGTGCACGCCGCGCAGCTCCCGCAGGCGCTGCCCCGGGGCCGGGCGGCCGGGCACGGCCCGGCGGCCACCGCCGCGCTGACCATGCTGTACGGCGCCACCTGGTGGCGGCTGCTGCCCGCCGCGGAGCCGAAGGAGGCGGGCCGGTGAAGGTCCTGGTGACGGGAGCCTCGGGCTTCCTCGGCGGTCATCTGGTCGACGGCGCGCTCCGCGCCGGGCACGAGGTCCGCGCGCTGGTGCGGCCCACCAGCGACCTCAGCCGGCTGCGGACGGTCCCCGGCCTGGAGCTGGCCTTCGGCGACCTCGGGGACGGCGAGTCGCTGCGGCGCGCCGTCGAGGGCGTGGACGTGGTGCACCACAGCGCCGCCCGGGTGGTCGACTTCGGCACCCGCGCCGAGTTCACCGCGGAGAACGTCGACGGTACGCGGCGGCTGCTGTCAGCCGCGCGTGCCGCCGGCAGCCGGCGGTTCGTGTTCATCAGCAGCCCCAGCGCGCTGATGGGCCCGGACGACGGCGACCGGCTGGACATCACCGAGGACGCCCCGTACCCGGCCCGCTGGCTGAACCTGTACTCCGAGACCAAGGCCGCCGCCGAACAGCTGGTGCTCGCGCAGAACGGGCCCGGGTTCACCACCGTCGCGCTGCGCCCCCGGGGCATCTGGGGCCCGCGCGACCACTCGGGCTTCCTGCCCCGGCTGGTCGGCAGAATGCGGGCGGGCCGGCTGCCGGACCTGTCCGGCGGGCGGCCGGTGCTGGTCTCGCTCTGCCACTGCGACAACGCGGTCGCCGCCGCGCTGCTGGCCGCCGAGGCGCCGGCGGAGCGGGTCGGCGGCAGGCCGTACTTCGTCGCCGACCGGGAGCAGACCGACCTGTGGGCGTTCCTCACCCGGCTGGCCGGACTGTTCGGGGGCGTCCCGCCGACCCGCCGGGTGCCGCCGCCGGTACGGGACGCGCTGGTCGAGGCGGTGGAACTGCTCTGGCGGGTGCCGGGCCTGGCCGCCCGCCGGGAGCCGCCGCTCAGCCGCTACTCGGTGGCCCTGCTCACCCGCTCCACGACGTACAGCACGGCGGCGGCCGAACGGGACTTCGGTTACCGGCCCGTGACGGACCAGGAGTCCGGGCTGCGCGGCCTGCTCGACTGGGCCCGATCGCCCGCCGGGGCGGCGGAGTTCGCCCGACCGGGGCGCTGACGGACCAGCCGCACCACCCACCACCCCGTGACTGACGACTCGTCAGGAAGACTGTGATGACACCGCACGACAGGACCCCGGCCGCCGAGAGTGCCGCCGAGGTCGCCTCCGATATCACCACCGGGAGCACCATCGGGAGCACCGCCGGGAGCACCGCCGCCCGGATCAGCGCCTCCCCGGCGTCCGGGGCGCCGTTCCGGCGGCCGGTATCGGCCACGGAATGGCTCTACCTCGGCGCGCACCGGCTCGGCCGCGCCATGGTGCTCCAACTCGTCGTCGAGGGCGAGGGCGAGCTGGATCCGGCCGGGCTCCAGGCGGCCGTGACGGCCGCCGCGCAGGCCTGCCCCGGCTCCCGGCTGGTCCGCCGGGGCCGGACCTGGCTCGACTCGGGGCGCCCGCCGCAGGTCCGGGTGGCCGGCGACGGCAGCGGTCCGGACGCCGAACTCCGCGACGGCACGGCACCGTTGGAGACGCCGCTGGACCTGGCACACGGGCCGGGCTGCGAGGTGCTGCTGATCCCCGGCACACCGTCGCGGCCCACCACCGTGGTGTTCCGCGCCTTCCACGGCGTGATGGACGGGCACGGCGCGCAGCTCTGGCTGGCCGAGGTGTTCCGCGCCCTGCGCGGTGACCCGCCCCGGCCCGCCCGCTCCGCGCTCACCGACGCCGAGCTGCTGGCCGCGGTCGGCGCCACCGGCCGGCGGCCGGCGCTGCTGCTGGACCAGCCCTCGCCGCTGGCGGCCGCGCCCGGCACCCGGGCGGCCGACGCAGCGGGGGCTCAGGCGCTGTGGCGGCGCCGTACGCTGCCGGGCCGGTACCCCTCGCTCACCGCCCGGCTGGCCTCGGCGGTGGCCGGCGCCACCGGGGCGCCGCGCGCCCGCGTCATGGTGCCCGTCGACGTCCGGCGCCACCACGACGGCCCCCCGGCGACCGGCAACCTGACGCTGCCCGTCTTCCTCGACCTCGCCGCCGGCGAGTCCTGGCAGGCCGCCCACTCACGGCTGCTGCGGGCGCTGACGCAGCGCGGCGAGCTCGCCGCCGGCTTCGAGTCCACGCTGGCCCGGCTGCCGCTGGCCGCCACGGCCGCGCTGCTGCGGGCCGGCCAGGCCGTGGCGGCGCGGCGCGACCGGCACATGGCCTCGGCCGTCGTCTCGCACCTGGGTCGGATCAACCCGGCGGAGTGCTCCGGCGGCGGCTTCACCGCCCGGTCGGTGTACGCGCTCCCGGTGCACGCGCCGCTGGTGCCGGTGTCGTGCGTGGCGGTCGAACTGCCCGACCGTACGGAGCTGACCGTCGGCTTCCAGGGCGGGCCGGGGCTGGCCGCGCGAGCGGACGAGCTTATGGACCGGCTGGTCGCCGCCGTGGCCGCGCCCGGCGCCGCCCGCCCGGGCCGGGCCGGGCCCGCGCCGGCGGGTGCAACTGCGCCCACCGGGGCCGAGGCCGACGGGACGACCGTGGTCCGGCTGCTCAGGCAGCAGGCGCGGCGCACGCCGGACGCGACCGCGCTCGACGGACCGGCCGGCCCGGTCAGCTACGCCGAGCTGGACCGCCGTTCGGACGCCGTGGCGACGGAGCTGCTGCGCCGGGGTGTCCACCGCGAGGACGTGGTCGGGCTGCTGGTGGAGCGCTCACCGAGCGGCGTCGCCGGCCTGTGGGGTGTGCTCAAGGCCGGAGCGGCGTACCTGCCGATGGACCCGCACCAGCCGGACACCAGGATCGCCCAGATCCTCCGGGAGTCCGGGTCGGTCCTGTGCGTGACCGAGCGTCACCTGCTGGACCGTACGGCAGCCATCGGCCCCTGCCCCGCCCTGGCCGTCGAGGACGTCCAGGACGCCGAACCGGACACCGGACCCGACACCGGGCGCGGAACCCTCCCCCGGGTGCTCGCCGAGGCCGAGCCGACCCCGGAGCAACTCGCGTACGTCATCTACACCTCGGGCTCCACCGGCCGGCCCAAGGGCGTCCAGATCGAGCACCGCGGCCTGCTCGCCTTCGCCCGGTGGGCGGCCGGGCTCTGCCGGGTGGACGAGCGCACCCGGTTCGCCTTCCTGTCCTCGTTCGCCTTCGACATCTCCTGCTTCCCGCTGTTCCTGCCGCTGCTGCACGGCGGGACAACCGTGCTCGTCCCCGGCGGCCCGACCCGGCCGGCACTGCGCGAGCTGCTGGAACGCCACCGCGCGGACACCCTCGCGGTGACCCCCACCCACCTGAACCTGATCGAGACCTACGACCTCGACCTCTCGGGTGTGCGGACGCTGCTCGCCGGCGGCGAGCAGCTCACCCGCGCCGCCGCCGGGCGCGCGCGGCGCCGCCTCGGCCCGGACGGCCGGATCGTCAACGGGTACGGCCCCACCGAGGCGACCGTCGGCTGCCTGGCGCACGTACTCGACGGTACCGAGGACGGGCCGGTCGTCCCGATCGGGCAGCCGGCCCCGTCGGTCCGGGTCGAGCTGGTCGCCGGCGGCGGCGAGCCGATCCCGCCGGAGCAGGTAGGGGCGGTGGGCGAGATCCTGCTCTCCGGGCTCCAGCTGGCCCGCGGCTACCTGGGCCGCCCGGATCTGGACGCGGCGTCCTTCCCCGTCGGCGCCGACGGCGTACGGCGCTACCGGACCGGCGACCTCGGCCGCCGGCTGCCGGGCGGCGCCGTGGAGTTCGTCGGCCGCACCGACGACCAGCTGAAGATCGCCGGACACCGGATCGAGCCCGCCGAGGTGCAGGCCGCGCTGGAGAGCCACCCGGCGGTCACGGCGGCGGCCGTGACGGTACGCACCCGCCCCGGCGGCGGCCCGGCGCTCTGCGCGTACGTGCTGACCGCCGAGGGCGCCGCGGGCCCCGACGCCGCACCCGGCCTCGGGGCGGCACTGCGCGAGCAGCTGGCCGAGCTGCTGCCCGCCCACCTGGTGCCGGCCGTCGTCCTGCCGATCACCGAGCTCCCCAGGACGGTCACCGGTAAGACGGACACCGCCGCACTGCCCGATCCCTTCGCGCCCCACCCCGCCCCCTCGGGCGCCGGGGCAGCGGCGGACGCCGACGACGCCGGCCGCGGCGAGCGCGGGAACGGTGAGGGCGGGAACGGTGTGGTCTTCGAGGAGGTGGCGGCGCTCTGGTGCCGCGCGCTCGGCGTCGACCGCCGGCTGATCGACGCCGACTCCGACTTCCAGCAGCTGGGCGGCGACTCGCTGGCGCTGCTGGAGATGCTCTCCGCGGTCGCGGACGAGCTGCTCGATCCACCGCAGGCGGATGCCTTCACCGCAGAACTCAGCGGCACGCTAGCCGAGTTGACGCCAAGTCAGGTAGTTGCCGCCGTCCGGCGCGTCCGGCGCGAGACCGAGGAGCAGCAGGCCGGGCCGGGCCGGCCGGTGCAGAACACGGAGGCAACGGCATGATCTTCGTCGGAAGCGGAGCCCTGCTGCGACGGGCCGTCACCCACGCCGTGGGCGCGGGCCACCGGGTCGACCTGGTCGTCTCGGACGATCCCGCGGACCGCCCCGGGGACGACCGGGCCGGCACCGCGAGCGCGCCCCACCTGTTCACCACGGACGTCAACGCGGCGGCCGACCAGCTGCTCACCCGCTGCTCGGACGGAGTGGTCTGGTCGGTCAACAACCGGATGATCTTCCGCGCGCCACTGCTGGGCCACGGGCTGCGGATCTACAACATCCACAACGGCCTGCTGCCGCAGCACCGCGGCCTGCCCTCGGCCGCCGTGGCCTTCGCCCTGCTGCGGGGCGACCGGGAGTACGGCGCCACGCTGCACGAGGTCGATGCGGGCGTGGACACCGGGCGGGTGCTCGCGGAGCTGCGCTTCCCGGTCACCGGCGACGCGCGCTACCACCAGGTACTGCTGCGCGGCATCCAGACCTGCCACCGGCTGTTCCAGCGGTCGCTGGACACCGTGGCGGCCGGACGCGCCCCGGAGCCGCCGGCCGCCCGCGAGCCGGGCCCGTCCGGCTACTACGGGCTTCGGGCGCTGCGCCAACTGCCCTCGTACGCCGCGCATCCGGCGTACGCGCGGGCCACCGACCTCGGGGTGACGGCGCCCTTCGTGCCCGAGCTGGTCGCGGCACTGCGCAGCGCGCCGCAATCGCCGGTACTGGCGGGCGACGCGGCACGGTCCGTGCCCGGCCGGCGGCGGGGTTCACAACAGGGTCCGCAGCAGGATGACATCCGGACTATTGACGAAAGTTCTCACAAGTGAGTGACCAGCGGGTAACTTAGCTCTACTCTCATCGCCATGGACCTTGTACACGAGCGCCGGGGCGACGGCCCACCGCTGCTGCTCCTGCACGGCATCGGACACCGCTGGCAGGGCTGGGAGCCCGTGCTGGACCTGCTCACCCGTGAGCGCGAGGTGATCGCCGTCGACCTCCCCGGCTTCGGCGCCTCACCCCCGCTGCCCACGGGCATGCCCTACACCATCAGCAGCGCGATGACGGTGCTCGGCGAGTTCCTGGCGTCCATCGGCGTCGAGCGCCCGCACGTGGCCGGGAACTCGCTCGGCGGCCTGTTCACCCTGCACGCCGCTCACCACGGGCTGGCATCCTCGGCCACCGCGCTGTCGCCGGCCGGCTTCTACCGCAGGTCCGGCTTCCTCTACGCCTCCGGCGTGCTCAACCTGCACCGGTTCGCCGCCCGTACGCCCGAGGCCGTCCGGGCCCGGCTGGCGGAGCACCCGGCCGGCCGCAAGGCCATGTTCGGCATGATCTACGGGCGCCCCGAGCAGCTGGACCCGCGCGAACTGCTGCTCGACACCCGCGCCCTGCTCCAGGCGCCGGGCTTCCGACAGACCCTGCACGCCGGCCGCGCCGAGCGCGCGCCCCGGTTCCCGGCCGGGCTCCCGGCGGAGGTCCCGGTCACCCTCGCCTGGGGCACCCGCGATCGGCTGCTCCCGAACGTCCAGGGCCGCCGCGCCCGCCGGATCCTTCCGGCGGCCCGCTTCGTCCCGCTGGTGGGCTGCGGCCACGTCCCGATGGGCGACAACCCCGAGCTGGTCGCCCGGGTCCTGCTGGAGGGCAGCAGCTCGCCCCTCCTCGGCCTGGGCAGCGGGGCGGCGGCCGGCGGAATCTGACGGCCGCGGGGCGCGGCCGCCGTCGTCGACGGCCGCGCCCTGCCGCTCCCCCGCTCCCGGCACGCTCAGCCCGCGCACACCTGCCTCCCCACCTGGCCGGTGGGCCGGTGGCTCAGTACAGGGTGCCGAGCATCCCGGCGTCGAAGGGCTTGAGCTCGTCGGTGCGCCCGCCGAGGATCTTCGCGGCCCACTCCGGGTCGCCCAGCAGCGCGCGGCCGACCGCCACGAGGTCGAACTCGCCGCTCTCCAGCCGGTCCAGCAGGGCGTCGATGTCCGCGACGGCGCCCTGCTCGCCACGGAACGCGCCGATGAACTCGTTGTCGAGGCCCACCGAGCCGACACTGATGGTGGGCTTGCCGGAGAGCTTCTTCGCCCAGCCGGCGAGGTTGAGGTCCGAGCCCTCGAACTCCGGCAGCCAGTAGCGGCGGGTGGAGCAGTGGAAGGCGTCGACGCCCGCCTCGGCCAGCGGGGTGAGCAGGGCTTCGAGCTCCTGCGGGGACTGCGCGAGCTTGGCCTCGTACGCGCCCATCTTCCACTGGGACGTCCGGAACAGGATCGGGAAGTCCGGTGCGACGGCAGCGCGGCAGGCGGCCACGATCTCCGCGGCGAACCTGACGCGGGAGGCGAGATCACCGCCATAGGCGTCCTCACGCCGGTTGGTACGGCCCCACAGGAACTGGTCGATGAGGTAGCCGTGGGCGCCGTGCAGCTCGATGCCGTCGAAGCCCCGGGCCTCGGCCGCGGCGGCGCCGGCGGCGAAGGCGGCGATCACCGCGTCGACGTCCGCGACCGTCATCGCATGCCCCGGCTCCGATTCGTCCAGCGGGATGCCCGAGGGGCCGACCCGGGGGGCCTCGGGGACGGGTGGGGCCCCGGCGGTTCGCGCCATCCCCACGTGCCACAGCTGCGGCACGATCTTCCCGCCCGCGCGGTGCACCGCCCGGGCGACCCCGGCCCAGCCCGCGAGGGCGTCCTCGCCGTGGAAGCGGGGCACGCGGTCGCTCGTCCCCGCCGAGGCGTGGTCGATGTACGTCCCCTCGGTGATGATCAGGCCCACTCCGCCCGCCGCCCGCCGGGCGTAGTACTCGGCCACGTCGGCGCCGGGTACGCCGCCGGGCGAGAACTGGCGCGTCATCGGGGCCATCGCGATCCGGTTCGGGAGGGTGAGGCTCCCCACGGACACGGGGCGGACGAGCACGTCATTGGCGCGTGCGGCAAAGCTGCTGGCTGTCAAGACATTCACCTCGGGTCGCTGGACGACCGCCCTCGGGAGGAGAGCGGCCCGTTCCGAGCAACCTCGCGGCCGCCGCCGCGATTCCCGCCGGCCCGGCTCCCCGCCCCCGATTCGGGCGGCCCCACGACCTCGGTGGCTCGATCCCTCCGGTCCCCGCTCAATTGCGGATGCCCGGAGCGGGCCCGGAGGTGTATACCGGAGATGGCGGACGGTCCGTCAGATCACCGTGTACGAAGGCTGCCGAAGCCGCAGGTCGAGCACGACGCCCCACCCCGATCACCGAAGTCGCCGACACCTCATCCATGATCATTGAAGGGCCTCCGGCGAGGAACGGCCCCAGGCGAGATGGAGGAGCACACGGATGGACAGTGCCCGGCAGCATGGGCTCCAGGACTTCGAGGTACAGCACTCCGGCAGCGATGTGACGTTCGGCCGGTCCGGCCTCGGCACCGACCCGGAGGTCGCCCACTGGTTCGCGAAGCTCGCCGCGTACGCGCCGGCGCCGGCCTTCGTCCGGGACAGCGAGGGGCGCTACCTGTGGGTGAACGCGGCCTACGCGCACCTGTACCGGACGGAGCCGGACGCCATCGCCGGGCGAAGCGTCGAGGAGATCGATCCGCCGGGGGACGCCGCCCTGTTCCGCGCGCTGGACAGGGACGTGCTGAGGACGCGCCGGCCGGTCCGCCACACGCTGGCCTTCGTCCATCCGGACGGCACGCCCGGGCAGGTCGTCGGCCACCGGTTCGCCCTGGAGAGCCGGGGCGGCCCCTGCGTCGGCGGCATCTACGCCGACGTCACCGGCCGCACCCGGGCGCTGGAGGAGAAGGCGGCCGTCGACGAGGAGATGCACGCGCTGCGGGAACGAACCGGGCTGGCGGTGGTCACCGTCGATCCGGACGGCCGGGTGGAGGAGGCCAGCGGCGGCGCCGCGCAGCTGCTGGGCAGCAGCCGCGGCGCCCTGGAGGGCACCGCGGCGCTCGACCACCTGGACGGGGGCCTCGGCCGCTCCGCCCTGATCCGGTCGTGGATGGATCTCGTCGGCGGGAGGACCGCGCGGTGCAGCGAGGTGCTGCGGTTACGGATGGCGGGCGGGGGCGGGCGGCTGCTGCGGGCCGACCTGGCCGCCGTCAGGTCCGGGGGGATCACCGAGCGGATCATCGCGGTGCTGACGCCGCTGGGCGCCGAGACCGCCGAGAAGACCCAGGTGAGCCCCCTTCAGCTGCGGGTCCTGACCCTGATGGCGGGCGGCCAGCCGAACAGCGGCATGGCCACCCGCCTGGGGCTCTCCCGCCAGGCGCTGGACTACCACCTGCGCCGGCTGCGCGAGCTCCTGGACGCGGCCTCACGCCCGGAGATGGTGGCGCGCGCCTACGCCCTGGGCATCCTGGACGCGACCACCTGGCCGCCCCGGGCGACGCCCGGCATCCTTCACGGCTGACCGGCGGCCGCCGCCCGGTCGCGGGCGTCGGCGTCGGCGTCGGCGTCGGCGTTTGCGTCGGCGTCGGCGTTTGCGTCGGCGTCGGCGTTTGCGTCGGCGTTTGCGTCGGGGGCCTCCCGCCCGGTGACCGGACGGCCGCCGCCGTCGCCGTCGCCACCGCCACGGACCAGCCGCAGCAGGACCGCGACCACGGCCAGCAGCACGCACGTACCGACCGCCGAGTGGACGAGCAGGGCGTCGAGCCGGTCCGCCGCGAGGTAGGCGCCCACGGCCAGCGCCACCAGGGCGCACACCCCGCGGTCGATGATCGACTCCAGCGAGAGCAGGGTCGCCCGGTAGGGCGTGGGCGGGATGGCCGCGTTGATCAGGTTCCGCTGCACGGGGTACGCGAGGCCGGTCGCGGCGGCGAAGACGCACAGCCAGCCGATCGTCACGACGGCGCCCGACATGCTGGTGGCCGCCAGCGAGAACGCCATCACGACACTCAGCACCGTCACGGCGACGGTGTCGGACATCCGGGCCCGGATCCACCCCGGCCGGGCCGAGCCGATCGCCTCGGCCACCGTCATCGCGGACAGGACGGCGCCGTGGTCGGCGAGCGGGACGGCCTTGGCGAGCAGCAGCGGCTGAAAGAGGTTGACCTGGCAGATCCGGGCCAGGGTGAAGATCGCGACGCCCTGGACCATCAGCGGCCCGAGCGCCCGGGAGGTGCGGAGCACCGACAGGGCGTTCCGCGCGGAGTCCAGGTAGCCGGCGCGCCCGCCCGGCCGGTCGGCGCGGCCGGTCGCCGGCGGCCGGGCCGGCGCGGCGGGCGGTGCGGGCAGCGCCGGCAGCGCGGTGGCGCAGCCGAGGGCGGCGAGGGTGCAGGCGGCGGTCAGCAGGTAGGGCGCCTGGTGCTGGACGCCCATCAGGACGCCCACCAGCGGCCAGCAGGCGATCTTCGCCCAGAGGCCGAGCGCCCTGGCCGTCCCCTCCGCCTGCACGTAGTGCTCGCCGGCGCCCTTGGCGTTCAGGTACTCGTAGAGGTACGCACTGGAGGCTCCGGACACCAGGGAGCGGGCCGTGGCGATGGCCAGGAAGTGCAGCAGGAAGCCGGTCGCGGACGGCCAGGCCACCGGGAGGAGGTTGGCGAGCGTCATCACGCCGGCGCCCAGTTGCAGGCAGGTGCGCTGCCCGATCCGGTCGGCGATGAAGCCGGTGGGGATCTCCAGCAGGCAGAACGCGACGTAGTAGATGCTCTGGATGCCGAAGATCTGGCCATCCGTCAGTCCGGCCTGCTTCTGGTACTCGTAGAAGACCGGCAGCCACCAGAGCAGGTTGAACAGCAGCTGGAAGCCGTTGTTCAGGCGGACGACGCGGCGGACCGCCGGCGGAGCCGAGGCGGTCCGGCGCACGCGGGCGAGCAGGGACGGGGACATGGTTCCTTCCTCGGGGAGGGTGGTTGTGGGCGCAGCGCAGCGGGCGCGCGGGCGGCCGGGCCGGCGGGCCGGCGGGCCGGTAGCGCCGCCGACCGGTGGTGCGCTCAGCCGTTGTACGGCCGCAGTTGCAGCAGGTGCACCCGGCCGCCCGGGGCGAGCAGCCACTCGACGTCCAGCGGCGCGGCGAAGGTGTAGTCGGTGGCGAAGTGCGACTGCAGCAGGCGCCCGGCCAGCGCGAGGCGTCCCAGCTGGGCCCGGGTCTCCTGGTCCAGGTCCTGCTCGGCGGCGCCGAGCGAGATGGTGCGCCCGCCGCCCTCCACGGTGTTGTAGAGGTACTGCATCGGCAGGGTGGTGCCGTCGACGACCGCGGAGGTCGAGCCCAGGGTGCAGTTGAGGTACACGTTGCGGAAGTCGGCCCGGTTGGTCGGGTTGCAGGTGACCATGACCCCGCCGAGCGGAGAGGGCTCGTACCGCTGGATGATCACGCCCATGAAGGTGTCGTCCAGCGAGATCCCGGCCTGGTGACGCAGTCGGACGCTGCGCGGGGAGAGCAGCGAGGCCCACACCTGCCGGATCGCGTCGAGCAGGCCCGGCAGGTCGGTGACCTTGGTGTGCGACTCGTAGATGCCCGCGGCGGAGAAGCCGGGCAGGTCCTCGGCGTTGGAGGACGAGCGGACGGCGAGGCGGTCCGCTCCGGCGAGGTGCCTGACCACATGGGTGTCCAGGGCGCGGATCAGGTCCTCGGGTACCGGGGTGGCGACCACGAGGTGCTGGAGCTGGACGCAGACCGAGTCGACGGCGTCCATCGCGCCGAGTTCGAGCGCCATCTTGAGCTTGCCGATGCTCTGCTGCACGGCGCGGGAGGAGTCCAGGAAGCGCTGCTGGACGGCGAACGGCACCGCGATGCCCTCGGGCGCGCTGACGTGACGGGACAGGAAGTCGGCCGCCGCCTGGGTGAGGTCGCCGTGCTCCGGCGCCTCCAGCTGCCCGGCCAGGTGGCCCAGCAGGTCGGGGCGCGGGGCGCGGGGGACGGAGTAGTAGCCGGTGAGCCGGGCGGATCCGTGTCGCAGCACGTGGTGGAGCTCGCCGAGGTTGGCGGCCTTGGTGCCGTAACCGCGGCGGTCCCCGGCGCGCAGCTGCGAGAGCGGCACGATCGGCACGTCCTCCACCCGGGGCGCGTCGAGCCGGATGCGCTGGGTGTGCCAGACGGGCTGGGTGAGGTCCGCGGGCTCCTCGACCGGCTCGATCGTGACGCCGTCGGTGGTCACGTCGTAGCGGATCCAGCAGCCGTCGAGCTTCTCCTCGCCGATCCGCTCCAGGACGCCGCGCACGATGGCGTTGGGTATCCCCCAGCCGGCGGCCAGCATGTTGGTGTGCGACAGCGGGGTGGTGGGCTCGGCGTTGAGCAGGCCGGCCAGCCTGGGGATGTCGTCGGGGACGACCGGCATGGCCACGATGTCGTACCAGGCGAGGCCGGCCCGCGCGTCCCGGTACTCCTCGATGCCGGCGAACGCGCGCAGGCGGCCCAGCGCCGAGCCGAGGGTGAGCGGGACGAAGGGCCTCGCGGCGAAGAGCTCGTCCCCCCTGGTGCGGGGCAGTACGGTGTCGGGCACCGCCGCGAGGGCGTTCTCCTGGGTGTGGTTGGCCGGCTTGACCAGCAGCGCCAGCGCCTCGTCCAGGTGGCGGCGCACGAAGGCGTGGAACTCCGTCAGCAGGTCGGCGCCCATGGTGTCGGCCTCGGTCGTCTCCAGCACCATGAACGGCTGGCCCTGACCGGAGCCCCGGCCCGAGTCCTGGCCGGACCCCTGCCCGGGCGCCCGGCGACCGGAGTGCAGCGAGAGGACGCCGAGCAGGAAGCGTCGTGCCGGGTCCTGGTAGACGCTGTGGTTGAAGCCGTCGAGGTCGGCGTCGAGCTCCTCCAGGGTCAGGCCGTTGATCTCGGTGGCGATGTAGTTGACGTGGAAGGAGTGGACGGCGCTGTCGAGGACGTGCCAGACCTCCCGCTGCCGGTCCACCACGATCTTCACGTACGGGTGGCCGCCGAGCATGCCGCAGAGCTGCTCGAACAGGGGCAGGGTCAGGCGCGCGCCGACCACCGCGCCGTGCGGGGCCGAACTCGGCGTGGACTGCTGGTCGTCGATGTCGTGGGCGTTCACTGGGCCTGACCCGTCGAGAGGTGGGCGGTGAGGGCCTTGGGGAGGGCCTCGATGATGCGCGCGCAGTCCGCGAGCAGGGCGGGGGCGGACTCGGCGGTGAGGAAGCACAGGGCCGCCATGGTGTTGGCGCCCTCGGCCTGGCGGTAGGCGGGCATCGGCGTGCCGACCGGCAGGCTGCGCTCGTGCACCAGCTCGATGGTGGAGCCGGGGCCGAGCAGCTCACTCCACTCGACGGCGTCGAAGTCCCACACCGGCAGCCGCGTCCACGGCTCGCCGAGCGGGTCCGCCGCGAGGATCACCAGGGATCCGGCCGCGCCCGGCCGGGCGGCGACGGCGCCGTCGGTGCCGGGTGCCTGGGCGCCGGGGCCGTCGCTACCGGGCGCGGTGAGCATCCGGTGCGGGTACGCCACGGGCCGGCCGAGCAGCTGGCGGGTGAGCATGCCGATCATGTCGAGGCCGAACACCGCCTCGACCTGGCGGGTCGTCATCACTCCCCCGAAGCGGGCCGCGGTCTCGATCAGCCACATGTCCCGGCCGCCCGGCGCGAGCTTGATCTCGGTGTGGGTGGCGCAGGTCCCCAGGCCCAGGGCGTCGACCGCCGCGCGGGACACCTCCTCGATCCGGCGCTGCAAGGCCTCGGGCAGTTCGGCCGGGGCTATGCTCGCGCGCTCGGTGAAGGGGGGAATGGTGGGCAGCCGGCCCGTGATGCAGATCGGGTGGTAGACGCCGTCGGCGACGATGCCCTCCACGCTGACGTAGTCGCCCCAGCCCGGGCCGGGGAACCAGTCCCGGGCGCTCGCGGTGACGATCTCCTCCAGCAGGAAGTCACTCACCCCCTCGTCGGCGGAGTGCAGTTCGGCGTACCCGTCCTCGGCCGAGGCCGCCATGACATCCCGGCCGAGCTGCCAGGCGCGCAGCGCCTCGTCCCGGTCGTGGACGGTGAGGTGGGCGGTGGAGCCGGCGCTCCAGGCCGCCTTCAGCAGCAGCGGCGGGGTCAGCCGCTCGAAGGCCTTGTCGATGTCGGCAGCACGGTGGATCTCCGCGAAGCCCGGTACGGGCACTCCGGCGTCGCGCCAGGTGCGCCGCATCAGGCGCTTGTCGCGGGCCGCCTCCACCCGGGCGCCCGCGCCGGCCAGCCCCAGCCGCTCACAGGCGCGGGCGACGGCGACCACCGCGTACTCGGAGAAGGTCAGCACCGCCCGGGCCGCGAGGCGTTCGGCGTGGGAGCGGATCAGCTCGACCAGGGCCTCGCCGTCCGACGGCACCGCCTCGGTGACCGAGGCGCAGTACGGCCGCCAGGTCTCCGCGGTGACCAGCGGCAGCGGTGCGAGCGCCAGCACGTGGACCTCGGCGTGCGCGGCGATCCGCGGCAGCGCGTAGTCCAGGGGCGGCCCTCCCCTGGCGTGGACGAACAGGATGGCGCTCATATCGCTCCTCGGCGTTGGGCGGGCACGACAACGGGCCCGCGACATCGGCCACCACCGGCTCCGGTCCGCCTGACACGCCCTCGGCTGCGGTGACATCAGCAACCGAACCACGACGGAGGGTGACGAAGTGCCCGGGTGGGCCGTCGCACACTTTGGCGAATGCCAAACAACCCCTCCCGTACGGAGGTTTGGATCGAGTGCCGTGCACATGACGAACGCCCGGCCGACACATGGTCGGCCGGGCGTTCGGCGCGCGCGATTCCGGCGCGGACGGGACGGGCAGGGCCCGCCGCCCGCGCTACGCGGCGAGCGCGATGCGGCGCGGGGATCCGCTCCGGGAGCCGCCACCGGCCTGGGGCTTGCGGCCGGTGTGGGCCGGACGGCGGCCGCGGCCGGACGCGCCGGCACTGCGACGGGGGCGCTCCACCACCGGGTTGGGCACCACGACGGGCACGCCCGTGGGCACCCGGGCGCCGGTGATGCGCGCGAGCTCCTCGTCGGCGGAGTGCACCCGCGCCGAGTTGGGGGTGATGCCGGCGGTCACCATCATCCGGGCCATCTCCCGGCGCTGGTTGGGCAGGACGAGGGTGACGACGGTGCCGGACTCACCGGCCCGGGCGGTGCGCCCGCCGCGGTGCAGGTAGTCCTTGTGGTCGCTCGGCGGGTCGAGGTTGACGACCAGGTCGAGGCCGTCGATGTGGATACCGCGGGCGGCGACGTTGGTGGCGATGAGCGCGGTGACCTCACCGGTGCGGAACTGCTCCAGGGTGCGGGTGCGCTGCGGCTGGGACTTGCCGCCGTGCAGCGCGGCCGCCTTCACCCCGCTGGCCAGCAGCTCCTCCACCACCCGGTCGGCGCCGTGCTTGGTGTCGATGAACATGATCACGCCGCCGTCGCGGGAGGCGATGTGCGCGATCGCGGCGCGCTTGTCGGAGTTCTGGACATGGAGCACGTGGTGCTCCATGGTGCTGACGGCGCCCGCCGACGGGTCCACCGAGTGGGTGACCGGGTCGTTCAGGAAGCGCCGGACCAGCCGGTCGACGTTGCGGTCCAGGGTCGCGGAGAACAGCATCGTCTGGCTGTCCGGGGCGACCTGCTCCAGCAGTTCGGTGACCTGCGGCAGGAAGCCCATGTCGGCCATCTGGTCGGCCTCGTCCAGGACGGTGATACCGACCTCGTCGAGCCGGCAGTCGCCGCGCTGGATCAGGTCCTTGAGCCGCCCCGGGGTGGCGACCACGACCTCGGCACCGCGGCCGAGCGCCTGGGCCTGCCGACCGATCGACGTGCCGCCGACCACGGTCGCCAGCTTCAGCCGCACCGAGTGGGCGTACGGCGTGAGCGCATCGGTGACCTGCTGGGCGAGTTCACGCGTCGGGACCAGCACCAGCGCGAGCGGGCGTCCCGGCTCGGCGCGGCGACCGGCGGTACGGGCCAGCACGGCCAGGCCGAAGGCGATGGTCTTGCCGGAGCCGGTCCGCCCCCGGCCGAGCACGTCGCGCCCGGCCAGCGAGTTGGGCAGGGTCGCGGCCTGGATCGGGAACGGCGAGGTGACGCCCTGCCGGGTCAGCATCGAGAGCAGCGCCTTGGGCATGTCCAGCTCGTCGAACGACTCGACGGCCGCGAGCGCCGGCGTGGTACTGACGGGCAGCGCGAACTCGCTCCGTGCGGCGCCGATCTGACGCTCCCGCCCACCGGAGGGGCGCCGGCCGCCACCTGCGCGAGCCCCGGCGGCGCTGCCACCCGCACGCGCTCCGGCGGATCCGCCGGAGCGGGAAGCAGTGCCTCGGTACGAAGAACGACTGGATCGAGTCATGCGAAGAACCTTCCTCGGACGGCGCGTCGCCAGAAGGACTCCGCGGCACGAGGGCCGGCACAGAGCACGCAGGAACGAGCCAGAAATGGGGGGTGCGGGGGCGTGGACGGCACAGCCGTACGGACACGCCGCCCGTGGTCGGCGCTCACCGGAGCAGGGGGGGGTGAATACCCAGGACGCGAATGCTCACGGCGGGGGGCATCGATTCGGACGCGGCGCCGAGCGGATCGCGGGCGGCGGTCACCGGTGGCGGGACCATGACCGTCAGGGGCCGGAATTGTGCGTGCCGGCAAACGCCAGGGGCCCGCACCGAGCGTGTACGCGGTGCGGGCCCCTGCTGCTGGGCGGGTGCCGTGGCAGATGAACTACAGCGGGCGAATGTTCTCGGCCTGCGGGCCCTTCTGGCCCTGCGTGACGTCGAACTCGACCTTCTGGCCCTCAAGCAGCTCACGGAAGCCGTTGGCGTTGATGTTCGAGTAGTGGGCGAAGACGTCCGGGCCGCCACCCTCCTGCTCGATGAAGCCGAAGCCCTTTTCCGCGTTGAACCACTTCACGGTGCCATTAGCCATTAAGAAATCTCCTTCAAGGGGCTGTCCGAAATCCGCACTGTACGGACTCCGCGTCGCCGCGATGAGGACCCGCCCGGGAAACTACCGGGAAACAGAAAATGCGCCTGCGGTCAATCAGCAGGCGCACACAAAGTTCATGGGAACCACAACTGCAACTGAGTCGACTGTAGCAGGGTCGGAGCGGGAACGGGGGATTTCCGTCCGCCGACCTTCCCGCACCCGCCGCTGCCGGGACTCCCGCCGGACCCACGCCGGCCACTCCCGGTGGGGCGCCGCCCCGGAGCGCGATGCCCCGCGCGCGGCCCCGGCCGCGCCGGATTGGGCGCATACTGGCAACGATGACGAACTCACCTGCACCACGGCGCCCCCTGCCCACCAGCCCGTTCCGAACCGCGGCTCCAGCACCGCTCAAGCAGTTCGCCGTCGGAGACCGCGTGTCACACGACGAGTACGGTCTCGGCCGCGCGATCAGCGTCGAGGGTGACGGCGAGATCGCCGTGCTGGTCGACTTCGGCGCACGCCAGGAGCGGATCACCCGGCCCTTCGCCAAGCTCTTCCGACTCTGAGACCTCGCGGCACCTCAGACTCTTGGGGCCTTTGGGGTCCTTGAGGTCCTGGCGGCCCCGAAGGCCCTGAGGCTCGACCCCCGGAGCTCCCGGCCGGCCCCCTGACCGGGCCGACCGGGAGCTTCGGTGCGCAACAACGCCCCCTCGGACGTGCCGAGTTGACGCGTACTCGGCTCAGGCGTACTGGGTGAGATCGATGCCGTACACCCGCAGCGGGAAGCCGTACTCCGGGTGGGTCGTCTCGCGCTCCAGCTCCATACCGAGCTTGCGCATCACGTTCTCGGAGGCCTCGTTGCCGAGGCGGGCGATGCTGACCACCCGGTCCAGGCCGCGGTCCTCGAGGGCGAACTCCAGTGCGGCGTGGGCGGCTTCGGAGGCGTAGCCCTGCCCCCAGAACGGCCGGCCGAGCCGCCAGGCGATCTCCACGTCCGGCAGCACCTCGGGCAGGAACTCGGGCACCGAGAGACCGGCGAACCCGGCGAGCTCACCGGAGGCCTGGATCTCCACGGCGAAGAGCCCGAAGCCCTCCTCGTCCCACTCCTCCTCCCAGCGCTCGATCGCCTCCGCCGTCCCGTCCAGGTCGAGTACCGAACCGTCGTCGATCCAGCGCATGACCTCCGGGTCCGAGTTGATCTCCGCCATGGCGGCGAGGTCTTCCTCCTGCCAGCGGCGGAGAATGAGTCGGGGCGTACGAATCTCGGTCATACGCCCCATCCTGTCCGAGATGGGAGCCACCGCGGTAATCGGTGCCCGCTGCGGGCCGCTCGCGCCTCCCTGGGCTGCTCCGCCCAGCACCCCCGACCCGAGCGCCGGGGAACCGGGCCGGCGCCGCTAACCTGCCGGCGCCTGCTCGCTCACAGCCGCCGGCAGGGCGCGCAGCCGGCTGACCGGTGAGACGATCAGCCCGGCCACGGCGATCGCGGAGCCGATCGCGGCCACGGTCAGCGCACCGCGCGGACCGAGCCACCCGGCGAGCAGGCCGGCGGCCAGACCGCCGAGGGCGCCACCGCCGAAGAGCAGCGTCCGGAACACCGCGGTCATCCGCCCCATCATCGACTGCGGGGTGCTGGTCTGGCGCAGACTGACGATGATCACGCCCGCGACGCCCAGGCCCAGGTAGCTGACGAAGAACGACAGGACGAACATGGCGATCAGCACCGGCCTCGGCCCTGCCGCCGCGGCGATCAGGGTCGGACCGAGTAGCAACGCCGACTGGGCGACCAGGTAGACCCGCCCCAGCGGGAACCGTCTGATCACCCGCCCGGAGATCAGCGCGCCGACCAGCCCGCCGACCGAGGCCGTCGCGAAGACGCCGCCGATGGTCGCCGGGGCGAGCCCGAGGTCGCGCGTGCCGTGGAGCAGGAACATCGTCCACACCGTGACCAGCGAGAAGTTGCAGCAGAACCCGACCAGGGCCAGCGCCCGCAGGATGCGGTCCCCCAGGACCCAGCGCAGGCCCTCGCGCAGTTCCGTCAGCACGTGCCGCCGCTCGGCCGGCCGCGGGCGCGGCTCCGGGGTGCGGATCAGCAGCAGGGAGGCGACGGAGACGGCGTAGGAGCAGGCGTCGACGATCAGCGCCACCGGCGCCCCGAGCGCCGACACCAGCATGCCGGCGAGGCCGGGCCCGGCGACGTCCGCCGAGGAGGAGCTGACGCCCATCTTGGCGCTGGCCTCGACGTAGTGCCCGGGGTTGCGCACCACGGTGGGCACGTAGGACATCCAGCTCACGTCGAAGAGCACCGAGGCGATCCCGACGGTGCCCGCGACGACCAGCAGGGTGGTCATGCCGAGCGCGTGCGACCAGTACAGGACGGGCACCAGCGCCAGCAGGACCAGCCGGGCCAGGTTGGCGGCCAGCATGACCCGCCGCCGCCGGACCCGGTCGACCCAGACCCCGAAGACCAGGGCGAGCCCGAGATAGGGCGCGAGCTGGACGAACCTCAGGAGCCCGACCTGCTCGTCGCTCGCGTCGAAGGCGCGGATGGCGGTCAGCGGCAGCGCGAGGTTGGTCACCTGGGTGCCGAGCAGCGACACCGTCTCGCCGAGCCAGAAGGTGAGGAAGTCGCGGTTGCGCCAGAGGCTTCCGGGTGACGTGGTGGTGGCCGCCGCCGTGCTGCGCAGTGATGCCTGGGTCACCGGTTGCCCCCGGGCGCGCGGCGGGCGAGCTCGGCGACGGTGTCGGCGACCGCGTCCACCTCCTCCTCGGTGTTGTAGTAGTGCGGCGACAGGCGCAGGCACCAGTCGACGTCCTTGTCCGCGAAGTCGTACTGCGCGAACTCGCGCAGGCTCAGGGCGGAGTTGATGCCGCGGGCGTCCACCGCCCGCTTGAACGGCTGCGCCTGCCAGCCGGCGATCTCGAAGGTGACGAGTGCGGCCGGTGCCGGGCCGCGGTCCAGGACGCGCACGCCCGGTACGGCGGCCAGCCCCTCGCGCAGCCGAGCGGCCAGGGCGGGGGTGCGGCGGGCGATCGCCGCCTGCCCCACCGCCAGCGCGTAGCGCGCCGCGGCGGCGCAGCCGAGGACGGTCGCGTAGGGGAACTCCCACTCCTCGAAGCGGGCCGCGCTGTCGACCGGCCGGTAGCGGTCGGGCTCGACCCAGCGGGCGCCGTACATGTCGATGAACAGCGGCTCGTAGCCCTCCCGCAGGATCCGGTCGGACACGTAGAGGAAGCCCGAACCACGGGGCCCGCGCAGGAACTTGCGGCAGGTCGCGGTCAGCAGGTCGCAGCCGATCTCCTCGACGTCCAGCTCGTACTGGCCCACCGACTGGCAGGCGTCGACGAGGTACAGCAGGTCGAGTTCACGGCAGTGGCGTCCGATCTCGGCGACCGGCTGGACGAGCCCGGAGTTGGTGGGTATGTGCGTGGCGGCCACCAGGCGCGGGCGCCGTGATCGCATCAGCGCGGCCATCGCGGCCACGTCGACGCCGCTGCCGTCGGGGTGGTCGGGGGCGTGCACGATCTCGACCCCGAGCCGCTTGCGCAGCGCGAGGAAGGCGATCTGGTTGGAGATGAAGTCGTTACGGGTGGTCAGGATGACGTCGCCGCGCAGGAAGTCGATGGCCGACAGCGCCTTGGTGTAGGCGTGGGTGGCGCTGCCCGCGAAGGCGATGTTCCCCGGCGCGGTGTTGATGAGCTCGGCAACGGCCGCATAGAAGTCGCCGACCTGAATCTCGCGCGCCGCGGATGCCTCGTAACCGCCGATGGCGGCCTCCAGCTGGAGGTGGTCCAGCATCGTCCGGAGTACGGGGCGGGCGAGCAGACCGCAGCCGGCGTTGTTGAAGTGGATGACGGAGTCGCAGCCGGGTGTGTCGGCCCGCAGTGCCGCGAGATCGATGCCGGCGGGAAGCGGTTCCCGGCTTGCGTCAGAAGCGCTACTCTGTGTCCTCATGTCCGAGAGTAGCAGTACTGAGGCGCTGGCAGCCATCCTCCGCACCGAGATCGCCCGGCTCTCGCCCGGCGAAAGGCTGCCCAGCAGCCGGGATCTGACCGCACGTCACTCTGTCAGTCCGGTCACGGTGGCGCGGGCGTTCGCGCTGCTGGCCGCCGAGGGCGCGGTGGTGACCCGCCCCGGCAGCGGCACGTTCGTGGCACCCCGCCGGGCCAGGCCGGGCGCGGGCACGGCGGACCTGTCCTGGCAGGCGGTGGCCCTGGCCGGGCGGGACTTCGACACCCTCCCGGTGGAGGGTCCCGCGGATCCGGCCCCGGCCGGTGTGGTCGCGATGGCCGGCGGCTACCTGCACGAGTCCCTCCAGCCGACCCGGGCGCTGGGTGCGGCCCTGGCCCGCGCGGCCCGCCGCCCGGACGCGTGGCACCGGGCCCCGACGGCGGGCCTCGCCCCGTTGCGCGCCATCTTCGCCCGGCTGGCCGGCGGCGACGTCGGCCCGGAGGACGTGCTGATCGCCGGGGGCGGCCAGGGCGCGCTCTCCATGGTGTTCCGTGGACTGGCCGCGCCGGGCAGCCCCGTCCTGGTGGAATCCCCCACCTACCCCGGCGCGTTGGCCGCCGCCCGCGCGGCGGGCCTGCGCCCGGTGCCGGTGCCGATGGACGGCGAGGGCATCCGGCCCGACCTGCTGGCCGACGCGTTCGCCATGACCGGCGCCCGGCTGCTGTACTGCCAGCCCACCTTCCACAACCCGACCGGCACGGTACTGGCCCCCGCCCGCCGCCGGCAGGTGCTGGACGTGGCGCGCGCCGCCGGGGCCTTCCTGATCGAGGACGACTTCGCCCGCCACCTCGGCCACGGCCGGCCACTGCCCCGCCCGCTGGTCGCCGATGACCAGGACGGGACGGTGGTCCACCTGACGTCGCTGACCAAGCCCGCCTCCCCGAGCCTGCGCATCGCGGCGGTGGTCGCCCGCGGGCCGGTGATGCGCCGGCTGCTCGGGATGCGGCTGGTGGACGACTTCTTCATCGCCCGGCCCCTTCAGGAGGCGGCCGTGGAACTGCTCAGCACACCCGCCTGGGACCGGCATCTGCGCGCGCTGTCCACGGCGCTGCGGGAGCGCTGCGCGGTGCTGGCCGACGCCCTGGCCCGCGAACTGCCCGACTGGACGCTCACCGGGGTGCCGGGCGGCGGCCTGCACCTGTGGCTCCAACTCCCGCCCGGGCAGGCGGACTCCGCCGTCGCGGCGGCGGCCCGGGCGCGCGGCGTGGCGGTGAACTCCGGGCTGCGCCACTTCCCGGCCGAGGCGCCGGGCAGCTACCTGCGGCTGGGCTTCGCGGCCGCCGCCGACGTCCCCGAACTCGCCGAGGGCGCGCGCCGGCTCGCCCTGGCGGCAGCGGACCTGAGGAAGGCCGACGGGTGACCTCCGGGCGCAATGACACCGGGGACGGGTCAACCGGCGGTCCGGGCAAGGCCGGGACGGCGACTGCGCTAGCCTCGGAGGCGACCCACCCCGGGGCCGGAGCACCGACGCCGGCATGTGCTGCCGCCGACCGGCGGCCCCGGGCCGAAGCGGAGCCCAGCCGGGCACAGAGCGGGAGAGCATCGTGTCGCCCAAGCACTCGGACGCCCGGCGGCGCGCCGAGATCATCCTGCACGGGACGGCCGAGCAGCAGGTGGCCGCGATGGACCAGGCGACGCTGGCCCGGCTCGACCCGCATCTGGTCCGGCTCTCCTTCGAACCGCACGCCGGCATCCAGCGCCGCCCCGACAGCCCGGTGCGCGAGTACGCGAAGGACGGCGTCCGGATCCTCTACGTGGCGACGGTGCTCGGCACGGTCGTCCTGGTCGCGTACGTCGAGGCGTAGCGCGGGCGGCGCCCGGCGGGGGCGTGGACGGGAGGGGGCGTGGACGGGAGGGGGCGCGGACAGGAGAGGGCCGGGATCCCGCCCGGGGCTCAGCGGGCCTGCTTGGTCCGCTCGTAGTGGCGGGCGGCCCGGGCGCGGGTGCCGCAGGCGGCGGAACACCACTCGCGGCGCGGGTGGTCCTTGACGAAGTACAGCACGCAGCCCGGCGCCTGGCAGGCCCGCAGCAGGCCGACCGCGTCCCCGCCGAAGAGGTCGACGGCCGCCTCGGCGATCTCGGCGAGTGCGGTGGTCACGGGTGCGGCCGCACTGCGGGCCAGTGACTGCGGCCCTGCCTCCCAGCTCAGCTCACGCCAGCGGGCGGCGGAGCGGACCTGCCGGTTGACCTCCGCCACCGCGGCCCGCGGCGGCGGTCCGCCCCTCACCGCCACGGCCGCGAGCTCCCGGATGGCGTCCCGCAGCGCCCGGACGGCGGCGAGCTCGCTCGGGCCGGCCGCCAGCAGGTCCGTGTCCGCGATCGGCTCGGCGAAGCGGCCCCGGTGGTCGCGGAACCATGCGGCGGCCTGCTCGACGCTCTGCAGGCCGTCGACCAGGCGGCCCCGGACCGCGTACGTCGCGTTGGCCAGCTCGATCGGCAGCGGTTCACCCAGCGCCGGCGCGCCGCCGCCCTCCAATGCGTCCACCTTCACGTCCTTCATCATCCTGATGGTAATCACGCCTTGCATCCGTTAGAAGCGAGTGCCATGCTTCTAACGTCAGAATCAATCAGCAACCGTGAGAATGGGTAGAGGCCCGTCCCCCGCCCGAGCCTGAGCGAAGGCCCGGAGCCACCCGCGCCGACCCACCCCGGAGACCACGATGACCAGCCGCTTCGCCCAGCTCGCGTTCACCGAATCCGTTCGCTCCCGGCAGGAGCAGCACCACAGCCGCGACGCCTACGCCCGGCTGGAGCAGGGGCCGCCGGTGCCGGACCGGCTCAGCGAGGCCGAGGCCGACTTCATCGCCACGCGGGACTCGTTCTACCTCGCGAGCGTCGGGGAGGACGGCTGGCCGTACGTGCAGCACCGCGGCGGGCCCGAGGGCTTCCTGCGCGTCCTGGACCCCGGGACGATCGCGTTCGCCGACTTCCGGGGCAACCGGCAGTACATCACCACCGGCAACCTGCTGGGCAACGACCGGGTGGCGCTGCTGCTGATGGACTACCCGCGGCAGGCACGACTGAAGATCCTCGGGCGGGCCCGGGTGGTCGAGCCGCCGAGCCCGGAGCTGCTGGAGGCGCTCACCCCGGGCGACTACCGGGCCCGGATCGAGCGCGCCGTCGTGATCACCGTCGAGGCGTACGACTGGAACTGCCGGCAGCACATCCGCCCACGCTTCACCATCGAGGAGGTCGAGAGCGCCGTCGCGCCGCTGCGGGAGCGGCTCGCGGAGCTGGATCAGGAGAACGCACAGCTGCGCGCCGCCGGGGCGTCGGACGGCCGGGCCGGGCGCGGTCGGCAGTGAGCGGTGAGCAGTGCCCGGCGGTGAGCGGCGCTCGGTGAACCGGGATACTCAGCGGCTGCCGGAGGAGATCCAGATCTTGACCGTGCTGCCCGGGTCGACCGTCGCGAAGCTGCCGGGCTCCTGCTTGGCGACCTTCCCGGCGTCCCAGATCGGGTCCGCGACGGTGTGCTCCTCCAGCTTCAGGTGGGCGATCTCCGCGCAGGCGCGGGCGTCCTCGGCCGTCATGGACACCAGGTTCGGTACCTCGGGCCGGCCATCGGGCGCGCCCGCATCACAGTCGGAGAGCGCTCCGGTCGCCCGGGGGTCACCGCCGGAGGAGATCCACACCTTGACGGTGCTGCCGACCGTGACCGTCTCGGAACCGGGCTCCTGCCTGGCCACCTGCCCGGCGGGGGTGCGCTTGTCCCGGACGGTCCCCGCCTCCTCCAGCTTCAGGTGGGCGATGTCCGCGCACTCGCGCGCCTTGGCCGCCGTCATGCCCGTGAAGCCGCGGTTGAAGACCTTGCCGTGGCTCTCCTCCACCTCACAGTTGGCCAGCTCCCCCACCGCCCGCGGGTCTCCGCCCGCCGACACCCAGATCCGCAGCGTGCTGCCCGACTTGACCGACCGGTACGCCTCCGGCTCCTGCTTGAGCACGGTGTCCTTGTCGTCCTTGGTGCCGGGCGCGGAGTCCTCCTCCAGCTTCAGCCCCGCGATCTCGGCGCAGGTCCTCGCCTCCGCTGGTGACATGCCGCGCAGGCTCGGGACGTTCCAGGACAGCGGGGCGCAGCCGGCGAGGGCGCCCGTCGCGCGCGGATCCGGGGTACGCGACGCACTGCCGGAGAACCCGAAGGGGAGGTGCGGCAGGAGCGCGACGAGGCCGATCCCGAGGCCGGCGATCGTCAGCACCGTGGCGGCCACGACGCCGGTCAGCGCCACGCGCCCGGCCCGGCGCCGATGCGGACCGCCGGCGTCCCAACCGGGCGGCAGCGTGATGTGGAGGCCGGCGACCGGGGCGCCCTCGTACGGGGGGTCCTGCGGGGGCAGCGACCGGGTGCGGGCCTGGCCGGCCGTCATGGTCGGGGCCTCGTGCGGGGGCGGACCGGCCGGGCGCAGCTGCTCGGTGCGGGCCTCGCCCGTCGTGATCCGGCGCAGGTCGGCCGCCATGGCCTCGGCGTCCGGGTAGCGGTCGGCGGGGTCCTTGCTCAGGGCGCGGGCCAGCACGGCGTCGAGGGCCGGCGGCAGCGCCGGGTTGACCTCGGACGGCACCGGCGGGGCCTGCTGGACGTGCTGGTACAGCACCCCGAGGGTGGACTCGCCGGCGAACGGCACCTCTCCGGTGGTCAGTTCGAAGAGCATGCAGCCGACCGAGTAGAGGTCGGAGCGGGCGTCGGCGGGCCGGCCCAGGGCCTGCTCCGGGGAGAGGTACTGGGGCGTGCCGAGCACCGTACCGGTGCGGGTCATCGCGGTGGCACCGGACTGCAGGGCGCGGGCGATGCCGAAGTCCATCACCTTGACGGTGCCCTCGCCCGTCACCATCACGTTGGCGGGCTTGATGTCGCGGTGCACCACGCCCTGCCGGTGGCTGAAGGCCAGCGCGTCCAGTACGGACGCGGTCAGCTCCAGCGCGTGGTCCAGGGCCAGTACGCCGCGGCGGGCACCCGAGGCGGACGCCGTCCCGGACGCGTCGGCCGAGGCCGACGCGGCCTCCCGGAGGAGTGCGGTCAGCGGCCGGCCCCGGACGTACTCCAGCACGATGTACTGCAGGACGCCGGTCTCGTCCGCGTCCTCGCCGCTGTCGTGGACCGCCACGATGCCGGGGTGGTTGAGCGCGGCGACGGCCTGGGCCTCGCGGCGGAACCGCTCGCGGAAGGACGGGTCGCGGGCCAGCTCCGCGTGCAGGAGCTTCACCGCCACCGCGCGGCCCAGCACCGGGTCGTGCGCCCGGTGGACGGACGCCATACCGCCCTCGCCGAGCGGCTCGTGAAGCACGTAGCGGCCCCCGACCGTGCGGGACGCCGCCCCCGCGTCCGGCCGCGCAGTCTCCCCGATGTCCATCCCCAACGCCTCTCTCCCCCGGCCGCGCCCCGGATCCGCGCGTGCCTCGGCCCCTGCGTCGATCGCCGGGGACTCGCCGGGGTCGCCCCGGACGTCACGGCCGCCGTCGGTAGCGGGCCTCTGACCCCTGGTCATCGGGCGGCCCGGTGCTCCGAACATGACAGCGCGCCGCGCACAAGCTACCGGATCGGGTGGCCGGATTCCATCGCGAAATCCGGCCGCCGCCGCCCCGCACCCGCACCGCCGGGCGGTCGCCGACCCGGCCGGGCACCGCCGCACGCGGATCGGGAGCCGGCGAGCGGCGCCCCGCACCAGGACCGCCGGAGCGCCGCACACCCACCGTTCCGCGGCCAACAGCCCGGTCGGGCAGCCGAGTTCGGCGAGGCTCCCGCCCACCCGCCAGCACGGAGACGTCGGCCGACCGGTCAGCCGCCCCGGTACGCCTGCCAGGCCTCGGCGAACAGCTCGTGCAGCGGCCGGGGCGGCAGCAGGCGGATGAACGGGCCCTCGGCCTCCTTCCGGTACCCGCAGACGGCCAGATGGCTGGTCAGCTTGGCCTCCTCCACCGGCAGCTCCGGAGCCCTCAGCACGACCCAGGGCCCACGCGCGAACACCGAGCGCCCGGCCCGGGGCCGCTTGTCGCTCTCCACCAGCCCGGCGGCGACCAGCTGCTCCTGGGCCGCCCGGTGCCGGGCCGGTGTCCAGCCGTTCCACCGCCGGACGTTGCGGTCGGTCGGCCTGAGCAGCGCGAGCAGCTGGAGCAGCAGGGCGGCGGCGTCCGGCTCGATCGCCAGCTCGCGGGCCACCTCGTCCACCAGCTCACGGGCGCTCAGCAGCGGATTGGCCTCGTACCCGCCGGCCGGGACGGGCGTGTCGGCGGCGCGGCGGACCATCCGCTCCAGGCCACCGCCCGCGCGCAGTGCCTCGACCTGGCGGATCGCCAGCAGCACGGCGTCCAGGCCGTGCCCGGCGCAGTACTGCTCGACCCGCCGGCGGGCGTCCTGGTCGGTCAGCGCGGCCGGGCGCAGGTACAGCCGGCCGTAGCCGGTGGTGTCGGGCACCAGCAGCAGTCCGTCGTCGTGGACCACCGGCGGCCCGGCCTGCTCGGACGCCGGCTCGGGCACCGGCTCCGGCTCGGCGGCACCCGGGCGGGGCCGCCGCGGGCGGGACAGGACGGGGTGGGTGCCCGGGCCGAAGAAGGCGGCCCGCTCCTGCGGTGTGCCGGGCAGCCGGTGGAACCCGGCCGGCACCAGCAGCCCGGGGGCATCGAGCCGCCGGCTCAGCCGGTCGTACAGCTGCGCCGCGCCGGCCGCCACCGCGTCCCCGACCGGGCGCTCGGTCAGCGCCCAGACCAGGGCCGAGGCCTCGGCGGCGTACGGGGTGTTGTGGGCGAACCAGGTGCCGGCGGGGCGGCCGTCCCGGTCGGCGAGGTGGAGCCAGACCGAGCCGGTGGTGTCGGAGCCGAGGACGACCCGGCGGTCGGTGGTGAGCAGGTCGGACTCGGCCGGCCGGGCCAGTGCCGTCAGGATGCCCGAGGAGAGACCGAGGTCCTGTTCGAGTTGGGCGGCCGCCAGGTCGTCGACCTGGCGCTCGACGCCCACCAGTCGGGCCCAGACCTCGGCCATCCGCTCGGCCGCGGCGACGGCGCCGCCCGGCTCCCAGAGCTGCGCCGGGTCGTCGGGGAGGGCGGCCGCCAGCAGTTCCAGCCGGCCTGCGGTGCCCAGGCGGTGCAGGGTGGTCCGCAGCCGGGAGGCGACCTCCTTGGTGGCCTGGTAGGGCTTGACGGTCAGCAGCCGCTCGTTGGCCCGGTGGTCGGCGCGCTCGGGCAGGCCGTCCAGGACGAACTGGGCGGCGACCCGCCGTACCCCGGTGCGGGCGACGAAGGCGTCCACGGCGTCGGCGCCCGGCCGGACCGGGCCGCGCTCGGCGAGCAGGGCGAGCAGCCGGGCCAGCCGCGCGCGGTCGTCCCGCTCGACGGTGACGTTCTCCAGTGCGCCGGCGCCCTCGGGTACCGGGTCGGCGGCGGGCTGGAGGAAGCGGTGGTCGGCCTCGGCGTCGAGCGGCCGGTGGGGTTCGGGGGCCAGCCGGGAGAGCTTGTCGCCGCGGACGGCGAGCGCGGGCCGGCCGCCGGCGTGCACCGCGGTGAGCGCGGCGCCGGTGGCCTCGCCGAGCCGCCAGCTGCCGGGGGCGGCGAACGGCTGCTCGGCCCAGCAACGCAGCAGGGCCGCCAGCGCCGGCCGGTCGCCGTCGACGGTGGCGGCGGTCACCAGCCGCCAGGCGGCGGCGTCGATCCGGCCGAGCAGCGGCGTCCAGTCGCGGGTGCGGGCGGGGGCGCTCAGGCGGCGGGTCTGCTCGTCGATCCGGCCGCCGAGGTGGGCGCCGTCCGCGGCGAGCGCGGTGAGGATGGCCGGCTGGGGTGACGGCGGCTCGGAGGCGTGGTGGCGCGGCACCTCGACCAGGCCGCGCAAGGCGCCCAGCAGCCCGGTGTCGGGGGCCCGGCCGAGCGGCGCCAGTCGGCCCGAGCGGATCACGGCGACCCGCCGGGAGAGCTCTTCGCGGCGCCGGAGCACGGCTTCGGTGCGGCGGGCGGCATCGATGACCCCGGAGGTGATCCGCGGGTCGGTCAGGCCCGGGAGCAGGCGGCCGAGTTCGGCGCGCAGCGGCCCGTCGGGCGAGTCGGACGGGCCGGAAGCCCCCGGCGCCTCGGCCGCACAAGCCGCCCTGGCCGCACGGGCTGCCACGAGCAGGGCCGGGGCAAGCGCGTCCGGGGCGGCGCGGAGCGCCCGGGAGGAGTCGGGGTGCCGCTCGGCCAGGAAGTGCCAGAAGGCGGGGTGCGGCAGCCGGGCGGTGGTGAAGTCGGCCTGCCACAGCAGGGAGTTGTCCTGCGCGTCGTAGCAGCGGAACGGCCGTTCGTCGGTGATCACGCACTCCGCGCCGCCGGCCGGCAGCCGGACGATGCCCCACGGGTCCTGGCCACGGCGGTCGGCCCGGAAGTCGGCGCTGCGGCCGTCCGTGCCCTCCAGCCTGAACCAGCCCGGTTCGTTGCCGGGGCGGTCGGTGCGCTCCGTCACCCGGAAGCCGGCCAGGCCCTCCCGGTGCCCCAGGGGCGAGGCGCCGGCCCCGGCGGGCAGCGGGGCCAGGCTGATCAGGTCGCGGCAGAGCCGGTGGCCCTCGGGCAGCGGCGGCTCGGCGAAGAAGGCGGGCAGCTGGGTGTCGCCGGTCGGCTCGCCGGTGGCCAGGTCCCGGGCCTGCCAGGTGCGGCTGTACGTCCACGAGGTGCTGCTCCAGAGCCGGTGGCCGTCGCTGAGCTGGAGTTCGTGGTCCCCGGCGCCCTCATGGCCGCCGGGGCGCAGCACGCGCTCACCGTCATGACGGCCGGTGCCGTCGGCCGTCTCGAACTGGTAGCCGAGCCCGCTGAGCCGCGCCAGGCCGCTGTGGTTCTCGATCGCGAAGACGTCCTCCGGGCGGGACGCCCAGCAGGCGGTGCCCGGGTAGGAGTGGGCGGTGCCGTCCGTCCAGCTGATCAGGAAGTCGCCGCCCGCGTAGTGGACGTAGTGCGCGGTGGCGTCGCCGGGGAGGGTGAAGGTGCAGTCGGCGCGGCGGCCGCGGTGGTCGACGGCGACGGCCGCGCGCGCTGTGAAGACGGTGAGCACCGGCCAGGTGGAGGTGACGCCGGCGGGCTCGCCCGGCCCGAGTTCGGCCAGGGCCTCCTCCAGGGCGGGCCAGCCGAGCTCCTCGGGCAGCCCGGCCCGCAGGGTGCGCAGCAGCGGGCCCGTCAGGTCGAGGGCGGCGAGGGCCTCCTCGATGCCGTCCAGGGCGGTGGTGGTGGGGCGGTCGAGCAGCGCCTCCAGCGCGGTGACGGCCTCCTCGGCCGCGGCGAGGCCGCCGCCGGCCAGCGCGTCCAGCAGCGCGGTGGTGCGGGCGTGGACGCTCCGGGCGATGCCGGGGTTCTCCGGCAGGCGGGTGAGGGCGGTGCCCCGCCGCAGGCCGCCGTGGACGGTGCCCTCCAGGCGGGCGCCGAGCACCGGGTCGGCGGCGAGTGCCGTGAGGTCCCGGCGGGCGCGCTCGCCCCAGAACTGCAGCGTCACCCGCTGCGGCGGCGTCTCCACCGGGATACCCGCCGCCAGGCAGGCGTCGGCCAGGTCGGCATCGAGCACGGAGTCCCGCCAGCGCGTCTCGTGCAGCCGGACGGGAATGCCCTCGCGGCGCAGCCGCGCCGCGAGCAGCGGCAGCAGGTCGAGGAGCTCGTCGGGCAGTTGACGGCGCATGATGCCGCCGCCGTGCCGGGCGAAGGAGTACTCGTACGGCAGCCGGGCCAGCCAGCCGGCCAGGCCGCTCTCGGGGGTCAGGGTGTCCTGCGCCATGGCCTCGGCGGCGCCGCAGGCGCGCAGCAGGCGGATCCAGGCGGCGGTGTCGGTGTCGGTGCTGGGGAACAGCTCGACCAGGGCGGCCTGTACCTCCCCGGCGGGCTGGTGGGTGGCGAACAGCCTGGCGGCGCCGTCCAGCAGCGCGTCCGGTACGGCCCGGCCGCGCGCTGCGCCCAGCACCTCGCCGAGCACCCGGGTGTCCTCGGCCGGGCCGTGGCCGGCCGCCTTGGCGGCGGCGCGCAGCCGGGTGTGCAGGTCGGCCGGGGGCGCGGCGCCGCCGGCCGACCAGGCCGCGACGAAGCGGAGGAACTCCCGGTAGGCCTCGTCCGGGGGCAGGGTCGCGGACAGCCGGCGCTGGTGGGCGCCGACCTCCTTGCCGGGCAGCACGCCGAGCCCGGCGAAGAGCAGGGCGTTCGCGCGGTGGTAGCCCTCGTCCACCGGCAGACCGTGGGCGCTCTCGGCCTGCCGGGCCAGCTGGTACGCCTGCCCGCTCAGCCGTGGCAGCTGCCGGCCCAGGCGGTGGCCGACGGTGTCCCAGAACCAGGGCAGGTGCGCGGCCGGCAGCCGGTGGGCATGGCGCTTCAGCTCGTCCAGGAACCGGCCGGGCTTCTCGTGGGCGCGGCCCAGGCCGGTGCGGAGCAGGTCGAGCAGCTCCTGCGCACCCTGCTCGGCGCCGGGCGAGCCGACGCGCAGCCAGTCCAGGTAGAGCGTGGAGGACTTCGGATCAGCGGGCGGTTGCAGGTGCACCATCGACATGGCCGAGATCCTTGCACGCGCCACCGACAGCCCTGCTCGGGGTGGTGGATGCGAGGGGCGGCCCGACCCGACATCGGGTCACGGCACGGGGGTGCGTGCTCAGGGCGCGGGGCCCGTGCGGCGGACCGGGCCCGCGCGCCGGCCCTCGGAGTTCGGGATGATGTCGTGCGCGATGGCGAAGCGGGTGAGATCCGCCCGCCGCCTGGAGCCGATCTTGTCGCGCAGCCGGTCCAGGTGCGAGTGCACGGTGTGCTCGCTGATCCCCAGTCGGGCGGCGATCCCGTGGTCGGTCTCCCCGTTGGCGAGTAACTCCAGGATCTGCCGCTCCCGGTCGGTGACCCGGCACGACAGCGCCGACCAGGGCCGCACGGCGAGCGCCGCGGACACGTAGTCGCAGCCGGAGGCGACGAGCCTGATCGCTGCCAGCAGTTCCTCCTCACCCGCCTGACGGCTCAGACAACCGCGGGCGCCGGCCTGCATCGGGCCCACGATGTCGTTCTGCAGTGCGGAGCAGAGGACGAGTACCTCCATGCCCTGTTCGGCGAGCCGGTAGACGGTGGCCGAGAGGTCGGCCGACTGCATCTGGAGGTCCAGGAGCACCACGTCACCGCGCTGCAGCTCGCCGTGGACCTCGTCGAACGATCCCCCGCCGATGGCGAAGAGCAGGTCGGAGGCGGAGTCGATCACCCGCGCCAGGCCGTACCGGAAGACCGGACAGTCGCCGATCACCGCGACCCGTCTCGCATCAGCGCTCATGGGTGGTCCTCGGTGTGGATGCCGCTGCCGGGCCGCCACCCGTCGGATGCGGCCCTCGTACTCTCCGGTGTCCAGTCTTCGCCCTTCGCCTCCCTCCGGCACGCGCAAGCGCGGCCGGAGCGGCCCCGGAGTGGCCCGACCACGGGCCGCTCCCGGGTAGCAATGCCCCGGCGCTGTGGGCATTTCTACCCTTGGCGGCCCCGCATTCCCCGACGAGACTGAAACCGAGACCCTCGCGCCATCGATCCCCGGGAGGGATTTAGCGATGAGTTCCTCCCCCAGGCCAATTCGCACACGCACCGCCTGTTGCGGGATATTCGCCCGGTCCGGCCGACATGGAAGCCGAACCGCTGGTGCCGAGTTCACCGAGGCCAGGACGGCCGCCTTCCCGAACGAGTGAGCCTCGCCTCACGAAGGGAAATCACCATGTCCAAGAATAACGCTCCCACCGACACCCGGAGTGTCGATGAGGAGAGTGTCATCTCCTCACTCAGGCAGTACATTCGCACGCGCGGCGCGGACTATCTCAAGGATCCGAACGTCTCGTCCGTCGGCATCGGCTACCGGACCAAGGGCGACGATCAGGGCGAGATCGCGTTGCAGTTCACGGTCGGCAAGAAGGCGGAGCCGGAGGCACTGGAATCACTGGGGACCACGATGCTCCCCGAGTCCGTGGTGGTGGACGGCGTCGAAGTGCCGACCGAGGTCATCGAGCGCAGCTACGCCCCGGACTTCCGTGTGGTCACCGAGGTGCAGAGCCCGGTCCGCAAGAAGCGCATCGACCCGGTCGTCCCCGGTGTGAGCGTGGGGAACGTGCACGTCACGGCGGGCACCATCGGGTGCTTCGTCTTCGACCAGCGCGACGGCACCCCGTACGCGCTGAGCAACTGGCACGTGTTGCACGGGCCGGACGGCGCGCTGGGCGACGACGTGGTGCAGCCCGGCCCGCACGACGACAACCGCGTCACGCAGAACCGGCTCGGCAAGCTGGTCCGCTCGCACCTGGGGCCCGCCGGCGACTGCGCGGTGGCGTCGGTGGAGGACCGCCACTTCGATCCGCGGATCTTCGAGCTCGACGTGGTGCCCCAGGCACTGGGAGAGCCGGAGCTCGGCGACAAGGTGGTCAAGAGCGGCCGGACCACCGGTGTGACCCACGGCGTGGTGCGGCGCATCGACACCATGGCCAAGATCGACTACGGCGGGACGGTCGGCGAGCAGGTCATCGGCTGCGTCGAGATCGGCGTCAATCCGGCCGAGCCGCCCGGTGACGGCGAGGTCAGCAGCGGTGGCGACTCCGGGGCGGCCTGGCTGTTCGAGAAGCCCGACGGCACCGCGGGCACGGTCCTCGCCGGCCTGCACTTCGGCGGCGAGAGCAACGGCGACCCGGACGAACACGCGCTGGCCTGCCGTCCGCGCCCGGTCTTCGAGAAGCTGGAGATCGGCTTCCAGCCGCCGGCCCACGAGGTGCTGGAGGCGCTCAGCGGGTACGACCCCGACTTCCTGAGCGTGCGGATCGAGACCCCCGAACTCCATCCCAAGATCGAGCACGACGCGGTCCGGATCGACGGCTCCGAGGTCATCCGCTACACGCACTTCTCACTGGCGCAGAGCGTCTCACGGCGCTTCAACATCTGGGTGGCCTGGAACATCGACGGCGGCTCCCTGAAGAAGCTCAGCCGCAGCGGCATCGACTTCGTCAAGGATCCGCGGGTGCCCAGCGACGCCCAGGTGGGCAACGAGCTCTACCGAGACAACCGGCTCGACCGGGGCCACATCGCGCGCCGGGCCGACCTGCTCTGGGGCAGCCTGGCCGAGGCGAACAAGGCCAACGTCGACTCGTTCTTCTACACCAACATCACGCCGCAGATGGACGACTTCAACCAGAGCGCCAAGCAGGGGCTGTGGGGGCAGTTGGAGGACGCCATCTTCGCCGACGTCGAGGTCGACGACCTGCGGGTGAGCGTCTTCGGCGGGCCGGTGTACCAGGACGACGACCGGCTCTTCCGGGGCGTACGGCTCCCCCGGGCGTTCTACAAGGTGATCGTCTTCTCCGAGCAGGGCGTGCTCAGGTGCAAGGCGTTCCTGCTGACGCAGAACCTGGACGAGCTGGAGGCCCTGGAGCTGGACGAGTTCCGGGTCTTCCAGGTCACCCTGAACGAGATCGAGGACCAGGCGCACCTGCGCTTCCCGGTCGCCCTGCGCAGGGCGGACACCCTGGCCGTGCCGGAGAGCCTGAGGGAGCTGAAGCCGCTGTCCTCGCTCGCCGACATCCAGTGGCACTGACCCGCACTGACGCGGTGACACCGAGCCGCCGGCACCGAGCCGGTGACGGTGCCGAGGTGGCTGCCCCGAACCCGGCCGTTCGACCCGCTCGACCGGCCGGGCGGACGGTGACGGAGAGCCACCGCGGGCAGCCGCGCGGGGAGACGCGGGAGGGTGCGGGAGGGTGCGGGACGGACGCGGGCAGGAGATCCACACCCGAGGGGCGGGACCGGCCTCTGGAGGTCCGATGCGACCGGCGATTCTGTACGTGCACGGGATAGGCAACAAGCCGCCCGCAGAGCTGCTCCGGCGACAGTGGGACGAGGCCCTCTTCGGACGGGCCATGGGCGCCACCTCGCGGATGGCGTACTGGGCTCCGCTGCGCTACCCCAAACCGCTGTCCGGCCCGGCCCTGGCGGGTATCGAGGCCGAGGCCGGCACCGAGGCCGAGGCGGGCGTCGGGCCGCCGCCCGGGGACACCGCGCTGGAGGCAGCCGTCTCCCCGTCGTACGTCCCGCCGGAGGTCTTCGTGGCGGACGTCCTCGCCGAGGCCCACGGCGACGCGGGCGCCGGGCACCGGGAGCTGCGCGGCGCCCACCCGGGGCCGGCGCTGGAGGGCACCGCGCCCGCCGGCACCGGCTCCCCTGACGCCCCGCTGGAAGGCTGGCTGCGGGCCATGACCTACTGCGCCGACGCCCTGGGCGCCGGTGAGCCCACCGCCGGGCCGAGCGCTCTCACGAGCCCGCCGCCCGCGGCCACCGCCCCCGGACTGGAGGTCCTCCCGCTGCCGCGCGGCGGCCGGACGGCCGTGTTCCGGCTGCTCGCCGCGCACACCTTCAAGGACGTGCACGCGTACTTCTTCCAGCCGGTGCGGGAGCAGATCAGGGACGTCGTGCGGCAGGCGCTCGCCGGGACGGTGGGGCCGGTCGTGGTGGTCGGCCACAGTCTCGGCTCGGTGATCGCCTACGACGTCCTCAGGGAGGCCGGGCGCGAGGTGCCGCTCTTCGTCACGATCGGCTCCCCGCTGGGCATCACCGAGATCCAGGACCAGCTCGGCCGGCCGCTGCGGGTCCCGGCGGGCGTGGCGGCCTGGCGCAACGCCTCCGACGCCCGGGACCTCGTCGCGCTCAACCACACCGTCCGGCCGCTCTTCGCACCCAGTGAGCTGACCTCGGACTGCTACGTGGTCAACGACAGCGCCAACCACCACGGCGCCGGCCAGTACCTCGCCAGCGTGCCGGTACGCGACGCCGTCCGGGCGTACGTGCAGGACGACCAGGACGACCAGGACATCCCGGATGCCCAGGACAGCCAGGAGTGAGGGAGTCGACACCATGGCCATGGCCGGCGCGCAGCTGAGGGAGGCCGACGCCGCCCTGCGCGACGCCTTCGCCCTGGACGCCTTCGACCAGATGCTGCGCTACCACCTCGACCGGCGCAGGCAGGACCTCTCACTGGGCTCCAACTTCAAGGCGATCGTCTTCGACGTACTGGACACCGCCGACCGGGAGGGCTGGGTGCCGCAGCTGATCGCGGCGGCCCGGGAGTCCAACCCGACCAATGCCCGGCTGAGTGGCTTCGCCGAGCAGTGGCGGCTGACTCCCCTGCCGCCGGAGCGGCGCGAGAACCTGGAGCGGCTGCTCGGAAGCGAACCGGGTTACCTGGATCCGACGGCCTGGCGGGAGCGCCTGGGCGCCCTGGAGGGACTGGTGGGCCGGGTGGAGGTCGTCCAGGACGCCGGCACCACGTACGGCACCGGCTGGCTGGCCGGGCCCGACGTCTGCGTCACCAACTACCACGTGCTGGAGCCCGTGATCGCCGGCCGGGTCCGACCCGCGGGTGTCACCGTCCGCCTGGACTACCGCAGTTCGGGGGACGGGACGGTACTGCACCCCGGCCTGCCGGTGGCCCTGCACGGCACGGACTGGCTGGTGGACGCCAGCCCGCCCAGTGAGGTCGACAGCATGGTCGACGGGGGCGAGCGCCTGCCCGCGCAGGACGAGCTCGACTACGCGGTGGTCCGGCTCGCCGGCTCGCCCGGACAGGAGCCGGTCGCGGCCGACCGCGCGGCCCCGGACGCCGCCGCCCGCGGCTGGATCGCCGGCTCGGCACCGCTGCCGCCCGCCGACAGCAGTCTGTTCCTGCTCCAGCACCCGGCGGCCGGCCCGCTCAGGATGGCGTTCGGCACGGTGCTCGCCGGCAACGGCAACGCCACCCGGGTCCGGCATCTCGTCGACACCGAACCCGGCTCCTCCGGCTCGCCGTGCTTCGACCGCGATCTCAACCTGGTCGCGCTGCACCACAGCGGGGATCCCGACTACCGTCCGGAGCACCGCGCGCAGTTCAACGAGGCGGTTCCACTGGCCACCATCCAAGCCCTGCTGGAGCGCCGCGGCCTGGCCGGCGCCGTCTTCCCCGCGGGCGAGTAGGCGGTGCGCGATGAAGCTCTGCGGACCTGACCAGCGGACCCTGGTGCAGGCCGTCGCCGCCGCCTTCAGGCCGGACGAACTCCAGCAGGAACTGCGCTTCATCGAGCACCCGATGGACCAGATCACGCTCGCCCCGACCTTCCTGCTGCGCATCGGCGACGTGGTCGACGAGGCGAACCGGGCGGGCTGGGTGGAGGAGCTGCTCACCATGCTGCGGGCGAGCAACTACCCCGCCGTACGCAGCGTCGCCGTCCGGCTGCTGGAGCGCTCCCGGGAGCCGACGGGCGGCGGCGGTGACCCCTTCCTCAGCAATCTCGTCGGCCAACGCCTCTTCCTGGACCGCGAGTTGCTCCGCAGCCACCTGAAGGACCTGGTGTCCGACAGCCGCAGCCGGGTGCTCGTGGTGACCGGCCCGAGGTCCTGCGGCAAGTCCTACACCTGGTACTTCGTGGCCGACATCGCGGAACAGCTGAAGTCCTTCCGGCCCGTCCTGATCGACCTCGGCGAGTGGGCCGACCAGATCTGCACCCCGCTCGACCTGATGGGCGCCATCGCCTTCGAACTCAAGCTTCCCGAGCCGACGGTGGACCAGCACGCGCAGGGCGCCGGCCAGGCCCGGCGGCTGCGCGACTGGCTGGTCGGCCAGCTCTACGACCAGACGACCGGCGCGGAGTACGTGCTCGTGGTGGACAGCCTCGACCAGGTACCGCTGCGCCAGGACACCGCCGAACTCATCGAGCACCTCGCGGGAGCGGCCATCCGCCACCGCCTGCCCGGCCTTCGCGTCATCCTGATCGGCTACCAGCGCCTGGAGCTCCACACCCTGGACTCGGTGCTCACCGAGCCGATCGGCGAGATCGACCGGCCGGTGCTGTGCGACTTCTTCCACCGGCTGGCCGAGGAGGTCGGCGTGGATCTGGGGACGTACGTGGTCGGGCTCGTGGTGGACCAGCTGCTCCAGGAGCTGCCCCAGGAGCCGGCGCTGGCCCTGCGCAGTCTGCCGGAGCGGGTCCGGGCCACCGCCAACGCGGTGTTCGAGCGGGAGGTCCTGCCGTGAGCGGCGCACGCGAACGCCTGACCGAGGAAGTGGTGGTGGAACGCCTCGCCCGGCTCGCGGAACGGAGCCGGATCGCCCCGGCCCCCGCCCCGGCGGAGCGCGCCTACCGGGAGGCGGCCGCCGTCCTGGTGTGCTTCAGCCCGGAGACGATCCACCCCGCCGGCGGCGAGCCGGACCAGAAGGCGCTCAGCGCCCTGGTGGCCCAGTGCCAACCCGTGCACGGCCCCGGCGGCAACCGCGAGTGGCGCTTGCCCGACGCCGTACGGCGCGCCACGCTCGCCGAGATGGCCGGCCCGGACTCCTACCGGGCGGCCCTGGAGGCGAACCCGGAGCGCACCAGCGGGCCCGTGCAGCAGGCCCTGGACCGCTACCTGACCCGGAGCGCGCCGCCGGTCGAGGAGCAGGACCTCACCGAGCTGCTGGCGACCGCCCGGGTGGTGGGCTGGCTCGCCGGGCTCGTACCGGGGCTGCCGTCCAAGGAGCGGCTGGCCGCCTGCACCGGCCGGCTGCAACTGCTGGACTCGCTGCGCAGGGTGCGGAGCAGTCACTTCGGCGGCCGGGCCGACATCCTGAAGGAGCTCGCCGCCCATCTGGAGGGGAGCGGCTCCCACGCCGGCGCGCCCCCGGGCGAGCCGCTGGTGATCTGGGGGCCCGGCGGGATCGGGAAGTCCACCGTGCTGGCGAAGTTCATCCTGGACCGGGTGGACGGCCCGGGCCCGCCACTGCCGTTCGTCTTCATCGACCTGGACCGCCCGGGCATGCTCCCGCAGGAGCCGCTCAGCCTGATCATCGAGGCGGTGCGCCAACTGCGCGTCCAGTTCCCGCAGATGCTGCCGGAGGCCAAGGCCCTGCACTCCGGCTGGCTCAGCCGCGCCGCGAGCCCGGACTTCGAGGTCCTCGGCTCCCGCATCACCGACACCACCACGTCCGCCCACAGCGCCCAGGACGGCATCACCGCCTCGGTGCGGCTGCTCACCGTGCCGACCCAACGGGCCGAGCTGTACCAGGAGTTCGCCGACCTCCTCACCCGCTACCTGCCCCCCGGCCCGATCCTGCTGGCGATCGACACCTTCGAGCTGGCCCAGCAGCAGGGGCCGGAGGTGCTGGCCGAGCTGTGGCGGCTGTTCGGGAGCCTGGGGCAGGCCGTCCCCGCACTGCGGATCGTGCTCTGCGGCCGGGTGCCGGTGGAGCAGCCGGCCCGCTCGCTCCGGCTGCCCGACTTCGACCGGGAGGCCGCCCGCGGCTACCTGACGGCGCTACTGGGACGCCGGATCGCCGCCGACGCCGCCGGCGTCGACCGCGTCATCGACCTGGTCGGCGGCAACCCCCTCAGCCTGCGGCTGGCCGCCGACCTGGTGCGCAGCCGGGGCGCCGAGGGGCTGGCCGGCATCGGCCGGGGCAGCATGCAGCTCCACATCACCGCGGACCAGCTCCAGGGCTACCTCTACCGCAGGGTGCTCGACCACATCGAGGACCCTGACGTGCGCCGGCTCGCCCACCTGGGGCTGGTGCTGCGGCGGCTGACCCCCGGTGTGATCCGGTACGTGCTCGCCGGCCGGTGCGACGTGGCGGTCCCCGACGACGCCCGCGCCGAGGAGCTGTTCGAACTGTGCGCCCGCGAGGTCACCCTGGTCACCCGGGCCGCCGACGGTGCGCTGGAGCACCGCGCGGACGTCCGCCGCCAGCTGCTGCCGCTGCTGCGGGCCGACTCCCCGGGGCAGGTCGCGGCGGTCCACCGGGCGGCGGTCGGCCACTACGCCGGGCTGCGGGACCTCTCCTCGCGGACGGAGGAGCTCTACCACCGGCTCAGCCTGGGCGAGAGCGCGGCGGTGCTGGACGAACGGTGGGAGCCCGGCGCGGAGGCGCTGCTGGTGCCCTCGATCGACGAACTCCCGCCCAGCGCCCAGGCGTACCTGTCGGCGCGCGCCGGGATGACGCTGTCCGCCGCGATCCTCGACCACGTCCCGCAGGAGGAGTGGGAGCGCCATGCGCAGGTGCAGGTGACCCGGCTGATGGAGCTGGGCGACCTGGCCGGGGCGGTGGCGGTCCTGGACGGGCACTCCGCCGAGGGCGTCAGCAGCCGGCTGCTGATCCTGGCGGCCCGGGTACGGGCCGGAATCGGCGAGCAGGCCAAGGCCCGCAAGCTGGTGGGCCTCGCGGCGCAACGGGCCGCACAGGAGGGCGACCGCGCCACCTTCCTGGAGGCCACCTACACGGACGCGCGCTGGTCCTTCGAGCAGGGGCAGCCGGAGCGGGCCCTCACGCTGCTCGGCCTGGCCGCCAAGCTCGCCGTGGAGCTGGGCGACAAGCTCATGCAGATCCGGGTCGCGCTGGCCCGCTGGGAGCTCGAACGCTCGGCCCGGCCGCAGTCCTCGGGGCAGCAGGCCGCGGTGATCCGGCATCAGCTGGTCAAGCTGGTCGACGAGAAGAGCGTGGAGCTGCTCTCGCAGGATCCGGCGATGCTGGTCTCCCTCACGGCGGCGCTCGGCGACACCCGCCCGGAGCTGGTCTGGCAGTCGCTGCGCGTGATCGGTCTGCAGGTCCTCGCCCCCGAGCAGAGCCGCAGCCTCGCCGCGGCCCTGGAGTCCTGGGACAGGCGGTTGGAGGGCGCCGCCGTCGCGCTGGTCGCGACGCACGCCCCCACCGGGTCGGCGCCGCCCACCTCCGATCCGGACTTCTGGGTGCGCTGGCTCGCCACCACGCCGCCCGTCCTGCTCGCCAACTCGCTGACGGCGCTCAATGCCGCGTTCCCCGGCGGTGCCCGGGTCGCGGCCGCCCTGAGCCACATCTACCGGCAGTGGCTGGACGCCGAGAAGCACACGGAGAAGCACGATGACACCCATCGCTCTCGCTGAGACACCGGGCCGGACAGACCCGGCCGCCGGTCGGGTCGGCGCGCCCCACGGGCGGGCCGGGACGTCCCGCGGGCGGACCGGCGGGTGCCTGCGGGCGGGCCCGCCGGCGGAAAGGACCGCGGCATGAACGACTTCGAGTTCCGTCCCACCCATGTGACCCCGCAGGACGGGCTGCCCACCTGGACGGCCCCGGACCCCGCCCGGCCCTCGGCGCGGCTGGATCCGCTGCTGCCCGTGCAGCTCCTGGAGCAGCAGGGCGACTGGAGCCGGATCGTCTGCTCCAACGGCTGGTCCGCCTGGGTGGACGGCCAGTTGCTCATCAGCCTGCCCGGCGAGCCCCGGCGGGCGGGCCAGCCGCTCAGCCGGACGGCCGACCCGCGCTCGGCGCTGGCCGAGGCAGAGCGGGCACTCGGGCACCAGCGCGCACTGCTGGAGGACCTCGCCGCCGGCCGGCTGGACCTGGAGGCCTTCCGCCGCAGCAGCCGGGGCCGGCGGGTCGGCCTGATCGTGGACGGCGAGGCGCTCTGGCTGTTCGACGCGGTGCACGACCGGTGGTGCTACTGCGACGGGCTCCAGCTCCAGACCTACGCCGCCGCCCGGGCCGGGGTCGGCTCGCCGGTCGGAGCGGGTGCGGCCCCGGCAGCCGGCCGGGGCGGGCGCTCGGGCGCCGGCTCGGGCGCCAGCTCGGGCGCCAGCTCGGGCGCCAGCTCGGGTCGGGGCTCGGGTCGGGGCTCGGGTGGCGGCCCAGGTGCGGGTGCCTTCCCGGCTCGGGGTCCGGGCAGCGCGGGTGGTCCGGGCAGCGCGGGTGGTCCGGTCGGTGTGGGCGGTCCGGTCGGTGTGGGCGGGTCCGGCCGCCCGCCGCCCGCCGGGATGTCATCGGCGGGTGAGCTGTGAACTCCGTCCATCAGCCGCAGCCGGACCCGGTCCTGGAGCAGGAGCGCGATCCGCAGCCCCGGCCGGACCCGATGCCGGCGGCCGCGGTGCCGGCTCCCTCTCGCCCCGCGCGCTCACTGCCGGACCCGGAACCGGAGCCGATTCCCGGGCTCTCCGGCATGGTCGGGCGCCAGATCGCCGGCTACCGCCTGGAAGCCGAAACCGGCCGCGGCGGCATGGCCGTCGTCTACCGCGCCAAAGACCTCC
>NZ_JBITGZ010000032.1:0-73926 GCF_044457565.1 Kitasatospora sp. NPDC050543
TCGAACCCCCTCTGACCTGCGAGTACGCCGTGGGGCGCCGGGATGCTCCGGTTACGGAGCTCCGGGTGCGGCTCCCACCCGGGGCCGGGCGCGGGGGGGGGGCCCCCGGGCCCCGCCCGGGGGGGGGCCCGGGGGGCGCCCCCCCGGCCCCCCCCCCGCCCGCGCCGCCCCGCGCGGCGCCGCCCCGCCCCCCCCGCCCCCGCGCCCCGCCGCCCCCCCCCGTGGGCGGGGGGGCCGGGGGGGGGGCCCCCGCTTCCGTTATCCGGTGGCTGGTGCAGGGTTCGAACCTGCGTAGCTTGCGCGACAGATTTACAGTCTGCTCCCTTTGGCCGCTCGGGCAACCAGCCAGGGATTGTGTCTCGCGGGGCTCGCCCCGTTCGACGTCGTAAACGATACCCGATGACAGGGGGTGGTCCGCCACTCGATTGGTCACGCGATGATCAAGGGCGGCGCGTGGCTGTCGGGGGCGGGCGCGGGGCGGCGCTGGATAGGCTTGGGCGGCGGCCGTCCCGTGGGGGCGGGTCGTGTCAGTGAAGCCAGAGCATCAAGGAGACCAACACCCATGGCCGACTCCAGTTTCGACATCGTCTCGAAGGTCGAGTGGCAGGAGGTCGACAACGCGATCAACCAGACCTCGCGCGAGATCGCCACCCGCTTCGACTTCAAGAACGTCGGCGCCGAGATCAAGCGCTCGGGCGAGAAGATCGAGATGAAGGCCAACGGCGAGGAGCGCGTGAAGGCGATCCTGGACGTGCTGAAGGACAAGTTCATCAAGCGCGGCCTGTCGCTGAAGGCGATGGACGCGGGCGACCCCCAGCTGTCCGGCAAGGAGTACAAGATCTTTGCGGACATCAAGGAGGGCATCTCCCAGGACGACGCCAAGAAGGTCGCGAAGATCATCCGCGACGAGGGCCCCAAGGGCGTGAAGGCCCAGGTCCAGGGCGACGAGCTGCGCGTCAGCTCGAAGAGCCGCGACGACCTGCAGACCGTGCAGGCACTGCTCAAGGGCAAGGACCTGGAGTTCGCGATCCAGTACGTGAACTACCGCTGAGCCACGCCGGAGCAGTCCGGCGCCGATGACCGGAGTCCCGGCCCTGAGTCAGTTCAGGGCCGGGACTCCGGTCATCGGTGCGAGTACCGAGCCGCGCCCGGCGGCACGGCGGACCGGCGGACCGGGAAGTCGTCACCGGCCGCCCTTGTGCCGGATGGCGGTCGCGCGGGACGGCGCCGGGCCTGCGCTCCGCCAGGAGCCGCGCGGCGGCCTGGGCGGCACTCTGGGCGGTGGCCCGGGGCCCGGCTTGGGCAGCGGTCCGAGCCGCCTTCTGGGTGGTGGTGCGATCGGCGGTCCGAGCCGTGGCGTCGGTGGGGCCGGCGGCGGTGGCGGACACCCCGGCGACCGTGGTCGGGCCTAGGGCCGCAGTCAGCGCGGCGACCGTCCAGATGGCACGCGAGTAGGAAGCGGTTCTTTCGGCGTGAGTCAGGCGAGGCACCAGCTCCACACGTTGAGCCACCCGGTTGACCCAGCCGCCCCTCGTGCGTCGAATGGTTCTGCGCACGGCGAGCCACGCCGCGGCGCACCGGAGCCGGCCCCGAGGCCGTGGCTCCTGCGGCCGCGAACGCAGCCCGCCGGGCGGAAGCGGGTGCGGCGGGGCCGGCCCCGCCGACGACCCGTCAGCCCGCCCAGTCCTCCGTACGCCGCTGCCTGAGCAGGCCGACGGAGTCGAACTCGTCGCAGTGGCCGTGCGCTTGGGCGCCGAGGCGGCGCAGGGCCTGGGAGATCGGGCTGCCCTGCGGCGGGAAGGGCTCGTGGAGCACCGTCTCCAGCGGGCCGAGGGTGAGCAGGCCGTCCGCCCAGACGGCGGCGTACTGCGAGCCGTGGCCGCCGAAGTAGTCGGCCTCGACGCAGGCGATCGGGCCGGCCTTGGACCAGGCGGCCAGTCGGCGTTCGAAGCCGCCGGGGAACCACCAGAAGCCGTGCCGCTCCTCGTCGTAGCCCAGGGACACCGCGTCCAGGAACTCGTTCGTCGCCGGTATCAGGGCCAGGCCCTGGCCCAGCGGGGCGGGCCGGGCGGCGGGGACCTCGGCGGCCACCACGGTGATCAGCTCCAGTTGACCGATCAGCGCCTGCAGTTGATAGGACATTGGACCATCCTCGCCTGCGCCTGTGACAGCTCAGTCACCGGCTGGGGTCTGGGGCACCGCGTAGAGCAGGCTGAGCAGGGTGACGTCGACCGCCTCCTCGCCCGCGTGGGCACCCTCGGCCGCCACCTCTTCGAGGAGCGCGCCCAGCTGCTCGCGCAGCCGGACCAGCCGGTGCGGGCTGAGCCGCAGGGCGAAGTCGGCGAACACGACGGGCGGGCCGGCCGAACCGTCGCCGGGCGCGCTGAAGTCGACCCGGCCCTTGAGCAGCTGACTGCGGAAGTCCGCGCGGACCCGGTCCATCGCGGCGAACACGGCCTCCAGCGCGCTGGAGCGGGTGGCGGAGTCCTGCGCGAAGAGCTCCCGCGAGAGTCGCAGCGAGTCCTGGGCGGCGGCGTAGCGGCTCTCGACGATGCCGGAGACGAGCCGGGTGCCCGCGACGACGATCAGGCCCGCGCTCTCCAGCTGCTTGACGTGCCGGTAGAGCTTGGTCTGCGGCTCCTCCAGCGCGGCCGCGATCTCCTTGACCGTCAGCTCCCTGCTCTCGCCGCCCATCAGCGCGCCGAGGATGGCCAGCCTGACCGGATCGGCCAGCGCCTTCATCGTCGCTACGTCGTCCACCTGGCGTTCTTTGACTCTCTCGACCACGGGCCCACCTTCGCAGATCATCCACCCTTGCGCAATCAATCACTGTCGGGCCATCATTTACGAATACGTGAACGGTTGCGCGAACGCAAGGGGTGGGCGGGGATGGCGATGACGGGGGCTCCGGTGGACAGGGCGCGGGAGAGGTCTCAGCAGGAGCAGGGCACGGGAGGCGGGCCGGAACTCGGCGGGGCGCAGCAGACCGGGGGCGCGGCGGTGGCACCCCCGGAACCGGTGGCACAGGTGGCGCGGGTGGCATCCCCGGAGCAGGTGGGGAAGGCGGAGCAGGTGGTCCCGCTGTGGCGCAACCTCCGCTTCCAGGCGCTCTGGGGCGGCGCGGCCACCTCGATGCTCGGCACCCAGATCGCCGACACCGCGTACCCACTGCTGCTGCTCGCGATGACGGGCTCCTCCACCCTCGCCGGGGCCTTCGGCGCGCTACAGATCGGCGCGAGCCTGGTCTTCGGCATCCACGGCGGCGCCGCGGCCGACCGGTACGACCGCCGCCGGGTCCTGATGATCGTCGACAGCGTCCGGCTGCTGGCCACCGTGAGCGTGCCGCTCGCGCTCTGGCTGGGCCGGCTCACCGTGGTGCACACCTTGCTGGTCGCCGTGGTGATCGGCGGGAGCATCGCGTACGGCGGCCCGTCCCGGATGCTGGCCCTCCGTTCGGTCGTACCGCCGCAGCAGCTGCGCCAGGCCCTCGCCCAGGAGGAGGCGCGGATGAGCGCGGCTGGGCTCATCGGGCCTCCGCTGGCCGGGCTGCTGTTCGGCCTCGGCCGGGCCGTTCCCTTCGTGGGCACCGCGCTGGCCTCGCTGCTCTCGCTCGCCGCCGCCTGCGCCGTCCGGCTCCCGGCCCGCTCCGACGCCGGGTCCGGCGACGGGCCGGCCCGGGGCGGCGCGCTGGCCGGTTTCCGTCACCTCGCGGGCGACCGGACGCTGCGCTCCACGCTCGCGGTGGTGTTCGGCATCAACCTGACCGGATCGGCGATGCTGCTGCCGATGATCGTGCTGCTGCGCGGGCACGGCACGTCCAGCGGCGGGATCGGCCTGGCGCTGGCGGGCGAGGCCGTGGGCGCCATCGCCGGGGCGTTCCTGGTGGGCCGGCTGCACCGGCTGGCCGGGCCGGGCCGGCTGCTGCTGGGCGTGGCCTGGCTCTGCGTCCCGCTCCTGCTCGCCCCGCTGCTGCCCGGCGGCGCGGTGACCGTCTTCGCCGCACTGGCGGCCGTCGGCCTCGGCGTGCCGGCGCTGCGGGTGATGATCGACCTCCTGGTCTTCCAGCAGGTCGCCGAGGACCTGCGCGGCCGGGTGGTCGCGGCGACGATGACCGTGCTGATGCTCGGGATGCCCGCCGGGCTGCTCGGCAGCGGCCTGCTGCTCGACCACCTGGCGCCCGCCGCCACACTGACGGTCCTCGCCGCTCTGCTGGTCGCCGGGCTGCTCCCCGCCACCCACAACCGGGCGCTGCGCAACGCCGCGTGGCCCGCCTGAAGGCCCAGGGCCGGGCGCGGGGCCCCGCCCGCCTCACCCGTGCGGGCGCGCGCCGCATGCGGCGATGGGTGCGAACGGGTGAACTGGCCAGGCGCGGTCGGTGTACGCCGGGCTCGGAGATGCCGCCGCGCCGGGATCGCCACCGGGCCCCGGTGGGCCCCGCCGACCGCACCGGTCGCACGGGCCACACGGGCCACACGGGCCACGGATGCACGCAGCCCCGCAGCCCCACCCGGCCGCCAGGCCACAGCCCGACAGCCCCGCAGGAGGAGCCATGACGACCGACGACCTGGCCCAGCGGATCGCCGCCCTGATGCCCCGGGCCGAGCGGGACCTGGCCGAACTGGTCGCCATCCCGTCCGTCGCCGACCCCCGGCTGTACCCGCCGCAGAAGTGCCGCGAGGCCGCCGAGTGGGTCGCCGGGGCCTTCGCCGAGGCCGGGCTGCGCGATGTCCACCTGGAGGAGACACCGGACGGCAGCCACGCCGTGCTCGGCCACCGTCCGCCCCCGCCGGGTGCCCCGACCGTCCTGCTCTACTGCCACTACGACGTACAGCCGCCGCTCTACGACGAGGCCTGGACGTCCCCGCCGTTCGTGCTCACCGAGCGCGAAGGCCGCTGGTACGGGCGCGGGGCCGCCGACTGCAAGGGCAATGTCGTCATGCATCTGACGGCCCTGCGGGCGCTCGGCGACGACGTCCCGGTGGGCCTGAAGTTCGTCGCCGAGGGCTCGGAGGAGCAGGGCACCGGCGGCCTGGAGCAGTTCGTGCTGCGCAACGCCGGCGAGCTGCACGCCGACGCGCTGGTGATCGCCGACACCGGCAACGCCGCGGTCGGCCTGCCCACCGCCACCGTCACGCTGCGGGGTCTGGCCAACGTGCTGGTCACCGTCGACACCCTGCGCGGGGACCTGCACTCCGGGATGTTCGGCGGGCCCGCCCCCGACGCGCTGGCCGCCCTGATCCGCGTGCTCGACTCGCTGCGCGACGCCGACGGCGGCACCCGCGTCGAGGGGCTGGACTGCACAGGCAGCTGGAGCGGCGTCGGGTACGACGAGCAGCGGTTCCGCGCCGATGCCGGGGTGCTCGACGGGGTGTCCCTCACCGGCTCGGGGACGGTCGGGGACCGGCTCTGGGCCCGGCCCGCCGTCACGGTGCTCGGCATCGACTGCCCGCCGGTGGTCGGCTCCGCGTCCGCCGTCCCGGCCACCGCGCGGGCCCGGGTCAGCCTGCGGGTGCCGCCGGGGACCGACCCGGACGCGGCCCTGGCGGCGCTCACCGAGCATCTGACGGCCGCCGCGCCGTGGGGCGCCCGGCTGACCGTCGAGCCGGAGGGCACGGGCGCGCCGTTCCGGGCCGCCACCGGCGGGCCCGCCTACACCGCGCTCGACGAGGCGATGCGGGAGGTCTACGGGAAGCCGATGTCCTTCCTCGGCCAGGGTGGCTCGATCCCGCTCTGCAGCGTCCTCGCGCGGACGTACCCGGAGGCCGAGATCATCCTCATGGGTGTCGAGGAGCCCGGCTGCCTCATCCACGCCCCCGACGAGAGCGTCGACCCGGGGGAGATCGAGCACATGGCCCACGTCGAGGCCCTGTTCCTGCGGAACTACGCCCGCACCGCCCGATCCTGACGGTGACCGGCCGTGCCGGACGGCTCCCCGGCGACACCCCGCCCGCGCTCGGTTCCGGCACCTGAGGGGTTCCTGGGCGAGGCGTGGTTCGTCCAGAGAATTCTTAAAGAATCTCTTGCTAACTTCATCCGGTATGACCGACTTGCGTGCCGCTCCCGCACGGCCCGGCCCGGGCGACGCCCCCACCGGCAGTCACGCGTCCGGCCTGGCCAGAGCCCGCAACGCGCCCACCGGCGCAGGTCGACTGCGGCTGCTGGCCTGGCCGGGCTACCTGCTGGCACTCGGCTGGTACCTGCTGACGTACGGGCTGCCGTACTCCAACGACATGGTGTTCGTCTGGCTGATCGGCGCGCTGATCGCGGGCGCGGCGCACGGTGGGGGCGGGTGGCGCGGCTGGCTGCTGGTGCTGCGGGACTGGGTGCCGGTGATGGCCGTGATCTGGACGTACTCGCTGCTGCGGGGGTACGGGGCGCACACCCCGTGGCCGGTGCGGTACCAGCCGCAGCTGGACATCGACACCTTCCTCGGCGGCGGTGAGACCTGGACGGTACGGCTCCAGCACTGGCTGTACACGCCCGGGCTGCCGCACTGGTACGACTACGCCGCCGTCGCGGTCTACATGTCGCACTTCTTCGTCGTCTTCATCGTGCTGGCGGTGCTGTGGCGCCGGCACCACACGCGCTTCCGGCAGCTGCTGGCGCTGTACCTCACGTTGACCTTCGTCGGCTTCGCCACGTACATCCTGTACCCCGCCGACCCGCCGTGGCTGACCGCCCAGGAGGGTCACATGCCCGTCCACACCCGGGTGGTGTGGGACGTGCTGAACGGCAGCGGCCTGCCCCGGGCCGCCTCGGTGTTCGAGAACGGCAGCGAGTTCGCCAACGACGTGGCGGCGATGCCCTCGCTGCACGCCGCGTACCCGATGATGCTGGCGCTGTACTTCTGGCCCCGTGCCTCACGGCCGGTCCGGGTGCTGCTGGCCGCCTACCCCGCCGCGATGGCCTTCACCCTGGTGTACGGCGGCGAGCACTTCATCGTGGACATCGTGGTCGGCTGGGCGTACGCGGCGCTGATCTGCTGGGGCGTGCCGCGGCTGTTCGGACGGCGGGCGGCCCGGACGGCGCCGACATCAGCAGCAGAGCCGGCGCCGACGCCGACGGACCCTCGGCGCTGAGGGCGGCCGCGCACCGAGCACCGCCGGGCAGGGCGGGCTGCAGCCGGCCGCCGTCGCCCGGGATGTCGGGCGCCGGGCGATCGGCGAAGATGGGAGGACCCGTCGCGGGAGGTGGCGATGCGTCCGATGCGGGCCAGGGGCGAGGCCCTCGGGGAGTACCTGCGGGGCGCGCTCTGGGTGCTCCCGGGCATCGCCGTGGTGCTCTCGCTCGCCGCGGGCAGCGCGCTGTCGCGCGTCCGGGTCCCCACGGACTCCTGGCTGCACCCGCTGGCCTTCGCCGGGACGGCGGACGACGCCCGCCAGGTACTGATCGCCATCGCGTCCACCATGGTCACGGTCATCGCGCTGGTGCTGGGCCTGACCATCGTCGCGCTGCAGGTCGCCTCCACCCAGTTCTCACCGAGGCTGCTGCGCAACTTCCTGCGGGACCGGCCGAACCAGGTCGTCCTCGCCGTCTTCGTCGCGACCTTCGCGTACAGCACCGCCGGGCTGTACACGGTCGGCGTGGCCGCGGACAAGAACGACCCCGAGTTCCCCCGGATCGCCGTCACCGGGGCGATCGTGCTGGTCTTCGTCAGCCTGGGGATGCTGGTGTACTTCATCCACCATGTCGCGCACTCGATCCAGATCGACACCGTGATGACCACCGTCGCACGCAACACGACGCGAGGGCTGCCCACGACGGCGTCGGCACCGGCACCGAACAAGGCACCGGACATGGCACCGGAGGAGGCCTTCGACCGGCGCGGGCCCGCCCCGCCGCCCGGCGCGGTCGAGCTCACCGCCTGGCGCTCGGGCTACGTCCAGACCGTCCACCCCGCCTGGCTGCTGGAGGCGGTGGCGGAGCAGGACGCGGTGATCGCCGTCGTGGCCCGGGTCGGCGACCACGTGGTCGCCGGTGTGGGGCCGCTGGCTCTGGCCTGGTCCAGGGGCGGAGGGGCGCCCCGGGATGGGCACGCGCTGGCCCGCGCGCTCCACCACGCCGTACAGATCGGCCCCGAGCGGACCCTCCAGCAGGACACCGCCTTCGGCATGCGCCAGCTGGTGGACATCGCACTGCGCACCCTGTCGCCCGCCATCAACGACCCGTACAGCGCCGTCCAGGTGCTGGACCGGCTGACCGGCCTGGTCTGCGCCCTGGGCGTGCTCCCGCTCGGCGACACCCGCTGCCCGGACCGGACCGGCGTGCTCCGGGTGAGCTCCGCCGGGCCCGGGTTCGCCGAGTACCTGGATCTCGCCTGCGGTCAGATCCGCCGCTACGGCTGCTCGGAGCCGGCCGTCTGCCTGGCGCTGCTGAAGCTGCTGGGCGCCGCCGCCTCGGTCGTCGCCGAGCCCGGCCGGCGGGCGGCGATCACGGGGCAGGTCCGGCTGGTGCTCCTGGACGCCGAGGCGCGCGTGCGCCAGCCGGCCGACCTGGTGCCCGTCCGCGAGCTGGCGACCCGGCTGGGTCTGGCCTGACGGCAGACTTCCCGGCGGTCCAGCCCCGGCCGCCTCCCGCCCGGGGCAGACTGGGCGGGTGCAGACCCCACCGCGGCCCACCACCGCAGCCCGGCCCACCGCCGAACAGCTGGCCGCCGCCCGCGACACGACCATCCCCGACGTCTCGGCACCCGGCCTGCGGGTGCTCTTCTGCGGCATCAACCCCGGCCTCTGGTCCGGCGCGACCGGGCACCACTTCGCCCGCCCCGGCAACCGTTTCTGGCCCGCACTGCACCGCTCCGGCTTCACCCCGCGCCAACTGCGCCCCGACGAGCAGCAGGAGCTGCTGACCCTGGGCCTGGGCATCACCAATGTCGCGCCACGCGCCACCGCCAAGGCCGACGATCTCACGGCGGAGGAGCTGCGCGCGGGCGGCGCCGCCCTGACCGAACGCGTCACCCGGCTGCGTCCCCGGGCGCTGGCCGTGCTCGGCATCGGCGCGTACCGGACGGCCTTCGGCAGGCCGCGCACCACGGTGGGACGCCAGCCGGACGGGCTCGGCGAGACCGAGGTGTGGGTGTTGCCCAACCCCAGCGGCCTGAACGCCCACTACACGCTGGACTCCCTCGCCGCCGAGTTCCGCAAGCTGCGCGAAGCCCTCGACCCAGCCCTGGACTAGTCCAGGCCGGACGGGGACAGGCCGGACGGGGACAGGCCGGACGGGGACAGGCGGCGCTCCCGTTCAAGCGCCCGCGCCGCAACCCCCATCGCGACCACCCTCCCCGCCACAACCGCCACAACCGTCGCCCCCGTCACCCACCCTCACTCGGCGCCGCCCGGCGCGCCACCGGTGTCAGGCCGGCCGGCAGCCGCACCGAGCGCAGCTCGCGGATCACCGCCCGCACCGCGGCGGTACGAGCGAGCTCAGGGGTGGTGACGTACCCCACCTGACGGGTCGGCGGCCGAGGACCGAGGTCCTGCACGGCCAGCCCCACCGGCGCACCGATCAGGGTGAGCCTGGGCATGATCGCCATGCCGATGCCCTTCTCGACCAGGGACAGCACCACCGTGTCGTCCGCGACGTTGATCGTGGCGGGCGGGATCCAGTCCTGCTCGGCCCACCACTGCCGGGTGTAGGAGCTGCAGTTCTCGTCCCAGTCGACCAGCGGCAGGGCGCGCGGCCCCGGATGCCCCTGCGGGTGGGCGAGCGCGTAGGACTCCTCGAACAGCGCGGCGGTGACCAGCCCGGGGACGGCCGCTCCGGCGTCGCCGAGGGTCGCGATACCGAGGTCCGCGTGGCCGTCGGCCACCTCCCCGGCCGTTCCCCGGCCCAGCTCCCGCACGATCCGTACCTGCGGGGAGAGCTCCGGGTGGCGGACGGCCAGCCGGGCCAGCACGGCCGGCAGCAGGTGGGCGGCGGCGCTGCGGAACGCGGCGATCCGCAACGTCCCGCCGACCGTGCCACTCTCGGCTCCGCGGACGTCGGCGGCCATCGCCTCCAGCAGTCGCAGGATCCGTCGGGCATGCCCGACGGCCCGCACACCGGCGGGCGTGGGGCGCGCGCCGTACCGGCCCCGCTCGAAGAGCACCGCGCCGAGCTTGCGCTCGCAGCTGCGCACCGCGTGCGAGACGGCGGACTGGGTCAGGTCCAGGTGCGCCGCCGCGGCCGTGAACCCCTGCTCACGCTCCACGGCGACCAGGATGCGCAGCTCGTGCGGCGCGAGATCGATCACGGGTGCGAATCTACCCCGCTCCATGAACCGGATTCATGGAACACCGGCATCCATCGACGGCGCCCCCTGCCCGGGCCCGCGCGGGCTTCCTACGGTGGTGGCATTCCCCCCGGCACCTCGTCAGGAGCTCACGATGACCGGTACGTCCATAGCCATCCACCAGGTGTCGCGCCCGCACGGCATGCCCGGCGCCGAGCACTTCGCCTTCGTCGAGGAGAGCCGCCCGGTGCCGGCCGAGGGCACCGCCCTGGTCGAGAACATCTACCTCTCGGTCGATCCCTACATGCGCGAGGAGATGGACGGCGGCTGGGAGTTGAACAGACCGCTGGAGGGGCGCTCGATCGGCCGGGTGATCGAGTCCCGGACCTCCGCGCTGGCGGTCGGGGACCTCGTCTGGCACGGCCACTCCTGGCGGACCCACGCCGTGGTGGACCCGTCGACGACCCGCCTGCTGCCGGTGCTGCCCGGCGTGCCGCTCAGCGCCCACCTGAGCGTGCTCGGCGGCACGGGCCTGAGCGCGTACGTCGGCCTGACCAGGATCGCCCGGCTGCAGCCTGGCGAGGACCTCTTCATCTCGGCCGCGGCGGGCGGCGTTGGCAGTGCGGCCGGGCAGATCGCACGGCTGCTGGGCGTGGGCCGGCTGGTCGGCAGCGCCGGTTCCCCGGCCAAGGTGAAGCACCTGACGGAGCGGCTGGGATTCGACGCCGCCTTCGACTACCACGACGGCCCGGTCGGCGAGTTGCTGCACCGCGCCGCACCGCAGGGCATCGACGTCTACCTCGACAACGTCGGCGGCGAACACCTGGAAGGCGCGATCAGCGCGCTGCGCGACCACGGCCGGATCGCCTGGTGCGGCGCCGTCGGCCAGTACAACAGCACCGAGCCGCCCGTCGCCCCGCGCAACCTGTACGACGTGGTGGGCAAGAGCCTGCGACTGGAGGGGTTCCTGGTGCGCAACCACATGAACGTGCGGGACGAACTGTACGAATTCCTGGTGCCGCACATCCGCTCGGGCCGGGTGGTGCCCGACGAGACCGTGGTCGAGGGCTTCGAGCACATGGTCGACGCGTTCCTCGGCATGCTGCGCGGAGCGAACACCGGAAAGATGATCGTCCAGGTTTCCGAGGCGACCTGAGCCCCGCCCCGATCGGGTACCCCGTGCCCCCGGAGGCGGAAAACAGCCGTGGGGCCCGCAGAAGACTGCGGGCCCCACGGCCAAGCGGTTCACACCGCGTACTTCGGCACAACCATCAGAGGATGGTGATGTTCTCCGCCTGCGGGCCCTTCTGGCCCTGCGTGACGTCGAACTGCACCTTCTGGCCCTCGATGAGCTCGCGGAAGCCCTGGGCGCTGATGTTGGAGTAGTGGGCGAAGACGTCGGCGCCGCCGCCGTCCTGCTCAATGAAGCCGAAGCCCTTCTCGGCGTTGAACCACTTCACGGTACCGGTAGCCATATTGATCTCCCTCGGGGGCAGAGCCAGTGACCCACACCTCGCGGGCCACCCTGTCGTCGCACTGATTTGCCCCATCCGGAAAACACCGGGCAAAAAACAAAAAGTGCGCCCCACCAGCAGGCGCACACATAAGTTCATGGGAACCAAAACTGCAACTGGTATCGACAGTAGCACGGTCCGGACCGAAAGCGATGGGACGTCGAGCAAAAATCCAGGTCTCGCGCCGCGAGGCCCCGATGTGCGACGCTCGACTACTAGAGGACCACTCCAACACCACCCCCGTGAGGCATCATGCGCTCCACCATCGCCGGCCGCTCGTTCTACCTCCAGGCGAACGAGGTGGAGGCGGCCATGAGCGGGATCAAGCCCGAGCCCGCCCTCGCGGAGGCCGTCCGGATCGGCCGCCGCTGGTACCCCGTCAAGCAGGTGGGCGCGATCATCACCCGCCAGGACCGCCGCGACTTCAGCGCCGCCGAGGTCTACCGGGCGATGCAGCGGCTCGGCTTCACCTGCCGCACCGCGCCCCCGGCCGCCGAGCCCGAGCTCCCAACCGACTTCCTGAACGCCCCCGAGGCCGATCAGTCCTGATCCGCCGCCCGGGCCACCCGGGACGGCCCGCCACCGGGCCGACTCGGGCATTCGGCGTGCGGCGGGACCGGCCCGCGGCGGGCGCACCGCCCGGCCGGCGGTGAGAGCAGCGCTCAGGCGAGCCGCCCGCCCCCGTCGACGTGCAGCACCGTGCCGGTGACGTACGGGTTGCCGAGAGCGAACAGCACGGCCTGGACGAGGTCGTCCGTGCTGCCCACACGCCGGGCCGGGTTGCGTTCGGCGACCGAGCGCAGGAACGCCTCCTTGTCGGCGCCCAGCCCGTCCCAGGACCCGGTGTCCACGATGCCGGGCGAGACGGCGTTCACCCGGACCGGTGCGATCTCCACCGCGAGCGCCTGGACCAGGAACGCCAGCGCGCCGTTGGCCGCGGCCATCACCGTCCGCCCGGGGGCGGGCCGCCAGGCCGCCACGCCGGAGAAGAACGTGAGCGAGCCGCCCTCCGCCACCTGCCCGGCGAGGTGCTTGGCGAGCAGCAACGGGCCGAACACCTTGGCCGCGAACGCCCGCTGTACGGCGGCGAGTTCGAGCTCGGCCAGCGGCCCGTTCGCGGGCATCGCGGCGGTCGACACCAGGTGGTCGAAGCGGCCCGAACGGGCGGCGAGCCCGGCGATCGAGGCCTCGTCCGCGAGGTCGAGCGACACCACCTGCGCGGGCGCCGCGAGCTCGCCCGCCGTCCACTCCAGCTTGCGGGGATCGGGCCCGGCCAGGACGAGGTCGGCGCCCGCCGCGGCCGCCGCCAGGGCGAGCCGCCGCCCGGTGTGCGAGCCGGCGCCGACGATGACGAGCCGTTGCCCCTCCAGGCTCCCGACGCCGGAGAAGGCGGGGGCAGCGAGGCGGACGGGCTCACCGGGGTCGACGGCGGGGGTGACGGAGGTGACGGGAACGGTCGCAGCGGTGGCGGACATGGCGGGGCTCCTCGGCCGATCGAGTGGGGACGCCGCGCCGGGGACTGCCCCCGGCGGGCCTACCCCCGACCCTCCACCGGCGGCAACCGATGAGTCCAAGTCTTCTTCTCTCTCGCTGCCATAAACTATGTGCATGGCTACGTTGCGGCAGATGGAGTACCTGGTGACCGTCGTCGACACGGGCTCCTTCACCCGCGCCGCCGAACTGCTGCACGTCACCCAGCCCGCGCTCTCGCACCAGATCCGGGCCCTGGAGAAGTCCGTCGGCGGCCGCCTGCTCGAACGCCTCCCCCGCTCCGTCCGGCTCACCCCCGCCGGCCGCGCCGTGCTCCCGCACGCCCGCGCGGCCCTCGCCGACGCCGGACGGCTGCACTCCGCGGCCCGCCTGACGGCCGGACTCGACGGCGGCGGGCTGGAGATCGCGACGGTCTTCTCGGTCAGCCTCGGCATCCTGCCGCCGGTGCTGCGCACCTGGCGCCGGCAGCACCCCGGCGTCCAGATCAGCCTGCGCGAGTACCCGCACACCGACCAGCTCCAGGCCGCGATGGCCGCCGGGCAGGCCGACCTCGCCATCGGCCCGCCGCCCACCGGCTGGGACGGGCCGATGCGGGAGCTCGGCGTCGAGGAGTTCGTCCTCGCGCTGCCCGCGGACGATCCCGCGGCGGCCACCGGCGGCGACACGGTGGCCCTGGCCTCCCTCGCCGACCGCGCCTGGGTGCACTACGCCGCCGGCCACGGCCTCGCCGACGTGCTCGACCAGGCCTGCGCCGGCGAGGGGTTCCAGCCGCGCGCCGCCGTCCGTGTCCAGCAGACCGCCGCCGCGCCGCTGCTCGCCGCCGCGGGCCTGGGCCCGGCCCTGCTCCCGGCCAACGTCCTCCCGCCCGGCTTCGACGGCCGGGTGCTGCGCCCCGACCCACCGGTACGCCGCCCGTTGATCGCCTACACTCGCACCCGCCCCGACCCGCTCACCACGGCGTTCGCGGACCTGCTCGGCCAGCAGGCCTGTCTGCTGCCGCCGCACGTCCGGGATCTGCTCACCGACCGGCAGTCACACGACAAGTGAGTACCCGTACTCATGTGCGACGCACCTCGGCGCAGCAGGCTTGAGCCGTACGACGCACCCGACCCCGCACGCACCGAAGGAGAAGCGCATGCCGACGAGGAGCCCGGACGCGGCCGCGCGACGTCGCGTGGCCGGCGCCCTGGCCACGGCGAGCGCCGCCCTGTGGGCAGTCGCGCCGTTCTACCTCCTGCTGGTGCGCACTCCGCCCGGCAGCAGGTTGCCGCCGCGCGAGCAGTGGGGCGCGGCGGAGGAGGAGACCGCCCAGCTCAACGACCTGGAGACGGGCATCACCGCGGTGCTGCTCATCGCGGTGGCGGCCCTCGCCGCCTGGCTCTGGTCGTTCGCGGCCCGCACGGTGCGCAGGGTGGACCAGGACGCGACGCTGATCGTCGGCGGCACGACCGTGCTCACCGGCCTGCTCGCGACCGTCGCCACCGGCAAGACCCTGAACAGCCTGACCGGCGCCGCCGCGCTGGGGGTGCTCACCCCGCTCGTGGCCGTCGGCCTGGGCGCCGCGCTGTTCGCGATCTCCGCGCCCGCGCCGCCGGGCTCGCCGGCCTCCTCGCCCGTACGACCCGAAGCCACCGCGCTGCCGGGCGGCGACTGACCGCCGCCGGCCCCACCGCCCGGCCGGCGCCGCCGCCCTGGCGGTACGTCACTTCAGCCGGACGTCGATCGGCCGCATCATCTCGTTGTCCTCGTGATCCAGGTTGTGGCAGTGCCAGGCGAACCGGCCGACGAGGTCGAAGCTGACCTTGATCCGGGTGATCTCGCGCGGGTAGGCGAGCACGGTGTCCTTGCGCCCGCTCTCCCAGGCCTCCGGCGGGCGCGGTGTACCGCCCCGGAAGGACTCCCGGTTGACGACCTGGAAGGCCGTCTGGTGGATGTGCACGGGGTGCGCGTCCCCGGTGAAGTTGTGCACCTCCCACAGCTCGACGGCGTGCTGGACGAGGTTCTCGGTCACCTCGGCCCCCCAGCCCAGCGGGTTGGGCTGGAGGCGCTGCTGCGCGTCACGCCGGATCGTCCCGAGCATCGCCATCACCGGCGCGCGGCGGTTGGACTGCGCCCGCATCTCACTCAGTGACAGCTCGCGGGTGACGGTGTGCTCGCCCAGCGGCGGCAGGGCGGGCAGGGTGAGGCTGCCCGGCGCGACGCTGGTGTCGGCCGAGACCGCCGGCGTGAGCCGGAACTTCATCACCTGGCCGGTGCCGTTCGGGTCCGCCGGCGTGTAGTCGGCGCCCGGCTCGCCCCCGGCGAAGGACTCGTCCGGGCCCTCGTTGATCAGGTACAGCTCCGTGCCGTCCGGGAGCGAGCCGAAGTCGACGATGACGTCGGCGCGTTCGCCCATGCCCAGCACCAGCCGCTCCAGCTGGACGGGCACGGGCAGGAAGCCCGCGTCGGCGCCGATCAGCCAGAACGGGAGGGCGGGGCGGACGGGGCGCTCGGCGAGCGGATCGGCGGCGATCTTGAGCACCAGCGTGCGGGCGTTGCTGCCGTTCAGCAGCCGGAGCCGGTAGCGGCGCGGCTCGACGTCCAGCACCGGCCAGGTGCGGCCGTTGACCACCATGGTGTCGCCGAAGGTCTCCGGGTTCCAGATCGGCGGGATGTCGCTGGCCGGCACGAACGGGCCGTCCTTCGGCACGTCACCGCAGTAGGCCCGACTGTCTGGGTAGAAGAGCGAGCCGTCACGGTTGAAGGAGCGGTCGTGGATCATGATCGGGATCTCGTAGTACCGCATCCCCGCGGGGTCCCCGGGGGCGGGCGCCGGGCCCGGCAGCACCCCCGGGGGGAGGTCCAGCTTCCCGCCGCGCAGCAGGTAGAACCCGCACAGCCCGGCGTAGACGTTGAGCCGGGTCAGCCCCAGGGCGTGGTCGTGGAACCAGAGTGTGGACGCCGCCTGGTCGTTCGCGTGTTCCAGCACCGCCGTGCCGGGCTGCCACCGCGCCCCGCGGGAGGCCGCGAGGTCGGCGAAGGCACCGTAGAAGGTGCCCGTCCGCGCGTACCCGTCGGGGATGTCCAGGGCGTCGGGCAGGTACCAGGCCTCGGGGTAGCCGTCCGCCTCGGCGCGACTGTGCCCGCCGTGCAGGTGCGCGACGATGGGCACCGGTCCCCGGTACGGGCCCGGCGTGGCCGTGAAGGTGGTACGCGAGTCCCGTCCGGACGCGCCGCCCGGCGGGTTGGCCCAGTGCAGGGTCGGATCGACGGGGAGCAGGTGCGGCAGGAAGTTCCGCTGCTCGTCGTAGAGCTGATTGGCCAACAGGATGCGCACCGGCCGGTCCGCCCGCGCCTCCAGCGTGAACGCCGGGCAGTGGAACGAGGCGGGCTGGTCGGTGGCGCCGTAGCCCCAGACGGTGGTGGCGGGCATCCCCGGCGGCAGGATCTGCTGGGTGAACTGCCGCACCGCGATCTCGTACTCGTCGCGGTCGCCCGCCGCGCTGCGGTACGGCATGGCGGGCAGCACGACCAGCGGGGTGAGGTACTTGGGGACTTGCGCGGGGTCCAGCGCGTCCTGCGCCCGCTGCGCGGACCGGGCGGAGTGGCCCGCGTGGCCCGGCAGGGGCAGCGCCGGATCGGCCGCGGGCGGCCGGGCACTCCCGGACAGTCGCACCCCCGCCGCGGCTGCCCCGACCCCGACGGCTGCGGTGGCGGCCCAGAGCAGCTGACGTCGGCTCATCGGGCCGTTCGAGCGTTGTGGTTCGGACGTCTCAGCCGACGTATCGTCATTGGTGGGCACAAGAAGATGCTATGCACCAAGAAGTGCATTCTGCCCCATTTGCACCCTTTTGAATGGCCCGCCGCGCCGCCGGACGCAAGCGGTGCGCCACCACCGGGGGACGGGCGTGCACACCCCGACCCAGCGGCACCTGAGCTTCATGGAGCGTGGAGAGGGCCTTCATCACCGAGCTGGAGGCGCAGCTCCCGCCGGACCGGCCGGACGCGCCGTACGAGATCACGGCCTCGGCCCTGCGCGCCCGGGTAGACGAGCCTGCCGCCCGTCAGAGCCGGCTCCGCACCGCCGGACCCGCTCACCAGCCGGCGAACCTCTGGTCCGTGGGGACGACCTCGCGGCCCAGCGGCATCAGCGAGATCGGGATCATCTTCAGGTTCGCCCAGCCGAACGGGATCCCGATGATCGAGACGAACAGCGGGATGCTGGTGGCGATGTGAGCCAGCGCGATCCACCAGCCGGCGAAGACCAGCCAGATCACATTGCCGACGCAGGACGCCGCCCCGGCGTCCGCCCGCTCCACCGTCGTCCGCCCGAACGGCCACAGGACATACCCGGCGATCCGGAAGCTGGCGATGCCGAACGGAATGGTGATGATCAAGATGAAGCAGATGATGCCGGCGACGGCGTAGGCGATCGCCATCCAGATGCCGCAGAAGATCAGCCAGAGCACGTTCAGAACGAGTTCCATCACCTTCATGGGACCAGCCTCCCACGCCTGGCGGCCGCTCGCCCGCGAGCGCCGGCCTGCCATCGCGCGGGGGCGAGGTCTCGTACTGCTTCCACCCCCGGCCGGGCCCGATGACCGCGCCGGCCGGGCCCGCCGGGCGTGGCGCCGCCCGCCGGCTCACGCCCGGTAGGGCTCGCGGGCGTTCTGCCGGCGGTCCAGCTCGGCGATGTCGGGGTGGTGCAGGTCGAACGCCGGGGATTCGGAGCGCACGCGCGGCAGGGTGACGAAGTTGTGCCGGGGCGGCGGGCAGCCGGTCGCCCACTCCAGCGAGCGGCCGTAACCCCAGGGGTCGTCCTCCGTGACCCGCGTGCCGTACTTGGCGGTCTTCCACACGTTGTAGAGGAACGGCAGCGTGGAAAGGCCGAGCAGGAAGGAGCCGATGGTCGAGAACGAGTTCAGGGCGGTGAAGCCGTCCGAGGCGAGGTAGTCGGCGTAGCGGCGGGGCATGCCCTCGGCGCCGAGCCAGTGCTGGACCAGGAAGGTGGTGTGGAAGCCGACGAAGAGCGTCCAGAAGTGGATCTTCCCGATACGCTCGTCGAGCATCTTGCCGGTCATCTTCGGCCACCAGAAGTGGAAGCCGGCGAACATCGCGAAGACGACGGTGCCGAACACGACGTAGTGGAAGTGGGCGACCACGAAGTACGAGTCCGAGACCTGGAAGTCGATCGGCGGGGAGGCGAGCAGAACACCCGTCAGACCGCCGAACAGGAAGGTGACCAGGAAGCCGATCGTCCAGAGCATCGGCGTCTCGAAGCTGAGGCTCCCCCGCCACATGGTGCCGATCCAGTTGAAGAACTTCACGCCCGTCGGCACCGCGATCAGCAGGGTCATGATCGAGAAGAACGGCAGCAGCACCTGCCCGGTGACGAACATGTGGTGCGCCCAGACGGTGATCGACAGCCCGGTGATGGCCACCGTGGCCGCCACCAGGCCGCTGTAGCCGAAGATCGGCTTTCGGCTGAAGACCGGGATGATCTCGGTGACGATACCGAAGAACGGCAGCGCGATGATGTACACCTCCGGATGGCCGAAGAACCAGAACAGGTGCTGCCACAGCAGCGCCCCGCCGTTGGCCGGGTCGAAGACGTGGGCGCCGAACTTGCGGTCCGCCTCCAGCGCGAGCAGCGCTGCGGCGAGGACGGGAAAGGCGAACAGCACCAGCACCGCGGTGAGCAGGATGTTCCAGACGAAGATCGGCATCCGGAACAGCGTCATGCCCGGCGCGCGCAGGCAGACGATCGTGGCGATGAAGTTGACCGAGCCGAGGATGGTGCCGAAGCCGGAGAAGGCCAGCCCCATGATCCACATGTCGGCGCCGATGCCCGGGGTGTGCACCGCGCTGTTCAGCGGCGCGTAGGCGAACCAGCCGAAGTCGGCCGCGCCGTCCGGGGTGAGGAACGCGCCGACCACGATCAGCGAGCCGAACAGATAGAGCCAGTACGCGAGCATGTTCAGCCGGGGGAAGGCCACGTCCGGGGCGCCGATCTGCAGCGGCATGATCCAGTTGGCGAAGCCGGCGAACAGCGGAGTGGCGAACATCAGCAGCATGATCGTGCCGTGCATCGTGAACAGCTGGTTGAACTGCTCGTTCGTCACCAACTGGTTGCCCGGCCTGGCCAGTTCGGCCCGCATCACCATCGCCATCACCCCGCCGACCAGGAAGAACCCGAACGCGGTGGTCATGTAGAGGGTGCCGATCCGCTTGTGGTCGGTGGTCGTCAGCCACCCCACCAGCGCCCGGCCGCGGCGCGCCCCGCGAGCCCGACGAGCCTTGCCCCGGTCCGGTCCGCGCCGGCGCTGCGGCGTTCGCCGCGCGAGCTCGGTTCTCGGCAGAAGAGTCAATGGACCGCGCCTTCCATGCCGGACGTCCCCCCGGGTGGACCTTCAACCAGTACCAGCCCCGGCCTGCGGGAGGACGCGGCGCGCCGGGCGGCGGGCGGGGGCGGCGGCCGTTCACCCGAACAGGGGCCCGCCGGTTGCGGGCGGCGCGGACCCGGCGGACGGTCGAGATCTCACGTCTCCTCAGGAGGATTCCGATGACCGACACACCGCCGCCCGCCTCGGGCCAGCCCTGGCGCGCCAGCTCCAGCTCATCGACCGGCGCCGGGGGCAACAGCGGCTGGGTGACCGGCCTGGTGCTGTTCGCAGGTGTCCTGATGCTGATCGGCGGCATCATGGACGTGTTCCGCGGGATCATGGCCATCGCCAAGGACGACATCTTCGTCACCACACCCAACTACGTCTTCCACTGGAGCCTGAACGGGTGGGGCTGGATCCACGTGATCATCGGCGCACTGGTCGCGCTCGTGGGTGTCTGCGTCATCCTGGGTATGGCCTGGGCGCGCTACGTGGGCATCTTCGTCGTCGCGCTGAGCGGGCTGGGGAACTTCCTGGCGCTGCCCTACTACCCGTTCTGGTCGCTGATCGTGATCGCCATTGACATCTTCGTGATCTGGGCGCTCTGCGCCTACCGACCGGACGACTCGCTCTGACCTGCTCGCCGGCGGGTGCCCGAGGGCCCTCGCCGGCGACGGTCCCACGACCGATCGGACAACGGGCCCGGACGGCTGGTCCTCCCGACGTTCTCGGACGGCCGGCTCCGGCCACCGGCGCCGGCCCGCTCCCCCGGGCGGGTCAGCCCCGGTGGCCGGCCATCCGCTCCAGCCGGGCGATGCGCTCGGCCATCGGCGGGTGGGTGGAGAACAGCCGGGCGCCGGCCTCGCCTGGCCGGAACGGGCTCGCGATCATCATGTGGCTCGCGGTCTGCAGCTGGGGCTCGGGTGGGAGCGGGAGCTGCCTGGTCCCGACGTCGAGCTTGCGCAGGGCGCTCGCCAGGGCGAGCGGGTCGCCGGTGATCCGGGCACCGTCCGCGTCCGCCTGGTACTCCCGGGAGCGGCTGACGGCCAGCTGGATCAGGCTCGCCGCGAGCGGACCGAGGATCATGATGGCGAGCATGCCGAACAGGCCCGGTCCTTCGTCGTCCTCGCTACGGCCGAAGGGGATCAGCCAGGCGAAGTTCACCAGGAACATGATCACCGAGGCGAGCGCGCCGGCCACCGAGGAGATCAGGATGTCCCGGTTGTAGACATGGCTGAGCTCGTGCCCGAGCACACCCCGCAGCTCGCGCTCGTTCAGCAGCTGGAGGATGCCGTCGGTGCAGCAGACGGCGGCGTTGCGGGGGTTGCGGCCGGTGGCGAAGGCGTTCGGGGCCGGGGTCGGGGAGATGTAGAGGCGGGGCATCGGCTGCCGGGCGGAGGTGGAGAGCTCGCGCACGATCCGGTACAGACCGGGTGCCTCGATCTCGCTCACCGGGCGGGCCCGCATGGCGCGCAGCGCGAGCTTGTCGCTGTTCCAGTACGCGTAGGCGTTGGTGGCGAGGGCGACCAGCAGGGCGATCACGAAGCCCGTGCGGCCGAAGAAGCTGCCGATCACCAGGATCAGCGCCGAGAGGCCGCCGAGCAGCGCGGCGGTCCTCAGTCCGTTGTGCCGGCGGTGCACGGCAGGCCCTCCAGGGTGGTGCGGTGGGAAGCCTTGTCGGTGTCTCCCTGTGCCCGGTCAACGGACGGACGGCGGGGCCTTGTTCCCTTGTGCGCACCCTGGCGCGCCGGCGCCGACGTGCAGGAGGGCACGCCGGCGTGCGCCCGGAGCGCCTGCCCCGAGGTCCGCGCCCCGGGGTGGAGCCACGACGCCCGGCTCAGAACAGGCTGCCGCCGACCACCTGGAGGACGAGCTGCGGCGCGAGCGAGAGGACCACCGCGGCGCTCGCGGTGAGGCCGAGGGTGGCGGCCAGCGGCGCGGGCATGCCGCGCCCGGCGGCCTGCGGCGCCCCCTCCGGCGCGGGCGCGAACAGCTTCGCCGTCCACACCAGGTAGTAGTACAGCGCGATGACCACGTTCACGGCCATCACCACGGCGAGCCAGCCCAGGCCCGCGTCCACGGCCGCGCGGAAGACCACCACCTTGCCGAAGAGGCCGACCACGCCCGGCGGCAGACCGGCCAGGCAGAGCAGGAAGAACGCCAGCGCGAGGGCCGTCCAGCGGCGGCGGGCGAACAGACCGCGGTAGTCCTCCAGCCGGGTGCCGTCCGTGCGGCTGACGGCCGCGACCACGCCGAACGCGCCGAGGTTGACCACCCCGTAGATCAGCGCGTACGCGGCGGTGGCGCCCAGCGGGTTCTGGCCCCGGCCGTAGCCGGCGGCGGCGATCGGCACCAGCAGGTAGCCCGCCTGGCCGATGGAGGACCAGGCCATCAGGCGGACCGCGCTGTGCGCGGTGTCCGCGCGCTGGCGCAGGGCGCCGACGTTGCCGACGGTCATGGTGACGGCGGCGAGCACCGCCAGCGTCAGGCCCCAGGTGTGGCCGTACGGGCGGAAGGCGATGGAGGTGACCAGGGCCAGGCCGGCCAGGCCGACCGCCTTGCCGACCACCGAGAGATAGCCCGCGACCGGGACCGGGGCGCCGATGTACGTGTCCGGCACCCAGAAGTGGAACGGGACTGCGGCGACCTTGAAGGCGAAGCCCACCAGCGTCAGAACGGCGCCGGCCTCGGCCAGCGGGCGCAGCTGGCCGGGCGCGTGGGCCAGGCCGTCGGCGATCGCGGCCAGGTGCAGGGTGCCGGTGGCCGCGTAGACGAAGCCGACACCGAGCAGCATCACGGCGGTCGCGGTGACGGAGGAGAGGAAGAACTTCAGCGCGGCCTCGGCGCCGCGGCCGTCGCGGCGCAGGGCCACCAGCGCGAAGGCGGGCAGCGAGGCCACCTCCAGTGCGATGACCAGGGTGGCCAGGTCGCGGGAGGCGGGCAGCAGGGCGGCGCCGGTGGCGCTGCTGAGCAGCAGGAACCAGTACTCGCCGCCGGGCAGCTTCTCCTCGTCCACGGTGTGCACGGACAGCAGTGCCGCGATCAGCGCGCCGCCGAGGGCGAGCAGCTGGAAGACCAGGGCGAAGTGGTCGGCGACGTACGAGCAGCCCGCGTTGTCAGCGCCGGCTGTTACGTTCTGCACGCAGAAGGTGACGCGGGGTGAGCCACCGGTGAGCGGGAGGAGTGCGATGAGTGCGAGGGCGAGTCCGGTGACGGAGAGCCAGCCGAGCAGCTTCTTGCCGCGCTGGGGCAGGAAGAGGTCGGTGACCAGGACGCCGAGGGCGGCCAGGGCGGCGATCAGCGGGGGCGCGATGGCCACCCAGTCGACGGACTGGATGAGGGCGCCCGGATCGGCGACGGCGAGGGAGGTCATGGCGGGCTGCCCCGTGGAGTGAGGTCCGAGTTCGGCGGCGAGCTGGGTGCCGACGCTCTGGCTGCTTGCGAGCTGGCTGCTGAGCATCGGTCAGCCACCCCCGAGGAGGTGCTTGACGGCCGGCTCGGAGAGGCCGAGCAGGAGGGCGGGCCAGAGGCCGGCGAGCAGGGTGAGCGCCGCGAGCGGGGTCCAGGAGACGGCCTCGTAGCGGCGCAGGTCCGGGATGTCCGGGGCGGTGGCGGGCTGCTTCGGGTCTCCCATGCAGACGCGCTTGACGACGATCAGGAGGTAGGCGGCGGTGAGCAGCGTGCCGAGACCGGCGAGCACCATGTAGGTCAGGAAGGCGGGGCGGGACAGGGCGGCGGCCGGGCCGAAGGCGCCGAACATCGCGAGCAGCTCGCCCCAGAAGCCGGCCAGGCCGGGCAGGCCGAGGCTGGCGACGGCGGCGAAGGCGAGCAGCGCGCCGATGCGCGGTGCCCGGCCGTAGAGGGCTGCCCCGGTGGCGCCGGACAGGGTGTCGAGGTCCGCCGTGCCGTAGCGGTCCTTGAGCGCTCCGACCAGGAAGAACAGCAGACCGGTGATCAGGCCGTGGGCGATGTTGGCGAACAGGGCGCCGTTGACGCCCGCCTGCGAGAGCGAGGCGATGCCCAGCAGGACGAAGCCCATGTGGCCGACGGAGGAGAAGGCGATCAGGCGCTTCAGGTCGCCCTTGGCACCCGGGCGGGCGAGCGCCAGGCAGGCGAGCGAGCCGTAGACGATGCCGACGGCGGCGAAGGCCCCGAGGTAGGGGGCGAGGGTGGCGGTGCCGTCCGGCACCACGGGGAGGAGGACGCGGACCATGCCGTAGGTGCCCATCTTCAGCAGCACACCGGCGAGCAGCACGGAGCCGACGGTGGGGGCCGCCGTGTGCGCGTCCGGGAGCCAGCTGTGCAGCGGCCAGGCGGGGGCCTTGACGGCCAGCCCGATCAGGATCGCGAGTGCGGCGGCCACCTGGGTGGTGTGACTGAGGCCGTTGCCGTGTGCATCGGCCAGAGCCTGCATGTCGAAGGTGCCGGCCTTGGTACCGACCAGCAGGAAGCCGAGCAGCATCACGGCGGAGCCGAGCAGCGTGTACAGGATGAAGCGGTTGGCGGCCGGGACCTTCTGGCCGCTGCCCCAGCGGGCGATCAGGAAGTACATCGGGATCAGCACGATCTCGAAGGCCAGGAAGAAGACGATCAGGTCCAGCACCGCGAAGGTGGCGAGCATGCCGACCTCCAGCAGGAGGAAGAGCCCGACGAAGGCCTTGGCCGAGGGCACTCCCGGGCCGCCGGGCAGCCGCCTGGTGGAGTACAGCGCGCAGAGGAAGGTGAGCAGGGCGGTGAGCACGATCAGCGGCAGCGAGATGCCGTCCACCCCGAGGTGCAGGCGTACCCCGATCGCCGGGATCCAGGACACGTCGGTGGTGGCCTGCATCCGGCCGGGCTCGTCCTGGTCGAAGCCGGCGGCGAGCACGACGGTGAGCGCCAGGACGGCGCCGGTGACGACGGTGTTGAGCCGCAGCGCGCGCCGGTCGGCGGTGCCCGGTTCGCTGCCGAAGACCGGGAGCAGGGTGGCGGCGGCGCCGAGCAGCGGCAGCAGCAGGAGGGCGATGAGGACTGCGTTCATCGGGGGCTCCAAGTGGCTGCTGCGGCGGTCGGCGGGGTGGGGGTGGGGGTGGGGGTGGTCCGGCGGTCGGTCATCGGCGCTACACCGCCACCAGGACGGCCAGCAGGACGACTCCGGCGAGCAGCGCGCTGAGGTACGTCTGCGAGTTGCCGTTCTGTGCCAGCCGGACGACCCGGCCGAGCAGGTTGGCGCCGAGCCCGCTGCCGCGCACGTACGTCTCCACCACCTCGCGGTCGAGGAAGCGGACCAGTTGGGCGGCGGCGGCGGTCGGCCGCACGAAGAGCACGCCGTAGAGGCGGTCGACGCCGAACCCGTGCCGGGCGGGGTTGAAGAGCGGGCCGAGCAGGGTGCGACCCGGGTCGGCCGGGAGGTACTCGGCGGCCGGGGCGCCGGCCTGTTCGGGCACCCGCTCGGGCTCGGCGGGCTGCGGGCCGGCGGCTGCGGCGACGGCCCGGGCGGTGGCCGCGCGCCAGGCGGCGTACGCGATCAGGATGCCGGCCAGCGCCAGGCCGGTGCCGATCACGGCGGTGGCCGGGGACGGGCGGAGCGAGCCGCCGTCCAGCAGGGTGGGCAGCCAGTCGGTGCGCAGGCTGGTGACACCGAACGCCATGGTCGGGACGGCGAGGACCCAGAGCGGCCAGCGCATCGCCGGCGGCTCGGCGGTGGCCGGGTCGGCCTCGTCGACCTCGGGCGAGTACGGCGCGTCGGGCTGGGGCTCGGCGGACACCGCGGCGGCGGACACCGGGCTGTGGAAGGCCACCAGCCAGAGCCTGGTCGCGTACGCGGCGGTGATCACCGCGGTGAGCGCGGCGGAGATCAGGACGATCCAGCCGGCCGCGGCCGGTACGTCGGAGGCCGGGCCGAGGCCGTTGGTGATCGCCTCGCCGGTCGCGGCGTGCTCGGCGGCGGTGAGCACCGCCTCCTTGCTGAAGAAGCCGGAGAACGGCGGCAGGCCGATCAGCGCGACGAGTGCGATGCCCGTCGTCCAGTAGGCGTCCGGGACGCGCCGCCGCAGGCCCGGCATCCGGGACATCGCGGAGATCGAGTTGGTGTGCGCGGCGTGGATGACCACGCCGGCGGCGAGGAAGAGCAGGGCCTTGAAGGCGCCGTGGCTGACCAGGTGGAAGACGGAGGCTTCGCGGTCCCCGCTGGCCAGGGCGCCGGCCATGTAGCCGAGCTGCCCGACCGTGGAGTACGCCAGGACGCGCTTGAGGTCGTCCTGGGCGAGCGCGCAGAGCGCCGAGCCGATCATCGTCACGGCGGCCATCACGGCGAGCACCACCAGCGCGGCGCCGGAGAGGAGGAACACCGGCAGCAGCCGGGCGACCAGGTAGATGCCGGCCGCGACCATGGTGGCGGCGTGGATCAGCGCGGAGACGGGCGTGGGGCCGGCCATCGCGTCCGGGAGCCAGGTGTGCAGCGGGAACTGGGCGCTCTTGCCGGCCACACCGGCCAGCAGCAGCAGTGCGATCAGCGTGGGGTGGCCGAGCCGTCCCTCGGTGGCGGCGGCCAGCACATCGGTGATCCGGAAGCTGCCTGCGTCGGCGGCGAGCAGGAAGATGCCGAACAGGAACGGGACGTCACCGAGCTTGGTGACCAGGAAGGCCTTGAGCGAGGCCGAGCGGGCGTCGGCGGTCTCCCAGTGGTGGCCGATCAGGAAGTACGAGCAGATGCCCATGATCTCCCAGCCCACCAGCAGCACGATCAGGTCGTTGGAGTACACGACCAGGAACATCGCGGCGGTGAACAGCGAGACGAGCGCGGCGTAGGAGGGGTAGCGGGGGTCGTCCTTGAGGTACGCGGTCGAGTAGACCTGCACACAGGTGGCGACCAGGCCGACCAGGACGGAGATCAGGGAGCTGTAGCCGTCCAGGTGGATGGCGAGCGAGATCTCGGGGCCGCCGGTCGGGGTGAGCCGGGTGGCGGCGTCCAGGCTCTGGCCGGTGCCGAGCTGGATCGCGACGACCAGGGCGAGCACGGCGGACGCGGCGACCGGGAGGATCGCCAGCGGCCGGGCGAAGCCGGGCGCCCGCTTACCGAGGGCCAGGGTGGCCGCGGCGCCGAGCGCGGGCAGCGCGGGGACGAGGACGGGGAGGGCGAGGTTCATGCGGTGGCCCGGCCCTTCAGCGGCGCGGCCCCGGCGGGCGACACGGCGTCCGGCGCCTGGTCGAGGCTGCCTTCCGACGGGTCGCCCAGGGCGGTGATGCGGTCGATGTCGGCCGTGCCGCGGGTGCGGAACACCAGCAGGACGATGGCGAGGCCGAGGCCGATCTCGGCCGCGGCGATGGTGATGGTGAACAGCGTCAGCGCCTGGCCGGCGTGCAGGGTGTCCCGCAGCCAGGCGTCGAAAGCGACCAGGTTGAGGTTGACGGCGTTGAGCATCAGCTCGACGGACATCAGTACCAGGACGACGTTGCGCCGGGCGAGCACGCCGTACACGCCGACGCTGAACAGCAGCGCGGCGAGGACGACTGGGTAGGCGAGGTGCATCGGCGTCAGCTCTCCTGCACAGGGGTCGTCGAGTGCGGCGCGGCCGGGTCCGCATCCGTCCCACCGGTGGCGGACCCGGGGTGCGGAGCGGTGGCGGACGCCGGGCGGCTGTTGCGGCCGACGGGCTGTCCGGCCCGCACCTTGCCGGGGCGAGGCCCGGGTGTGCGCGCCTTGTTCGTCCGGGACAGCACGATGGCGCCGATCAGGGCGGCCAGCAGCAGCACGGACAGCGCCTCGAACGGCAGCACCCAGTGGCGGAACAGGCTGACACCCGTCGCGTGGGCGGAGCCGCCGGCCGCGCCGAGGTCGATCCAGGACGTCCGGAAGGCGTCCGCGACCAGTGTCACCAGGGTGCCGGCCGAGGCCAGCGCCACCACCAGGGCGACCCAGCGGTTGCCCGAGTCGGCGTCCGGGGAGCGGCCGATCGGCGCCTTGGTGAGCATCAGCCCGAACAGCACCAGCACCACCACCGATCCCAGGTAGATCAGCACCTGCACCCAGGCGATGAACTCCGCCGTCAGCAGCAGGAACTCCACCGCCAGCCCGCCGAGCGCGACGACCAGCCAGAGCGCGGCGTGCACCAGCTGCTTGGTGGTCACGGCCACCACGGCGGAGCCGAGCACGGCGATGCCGACCAGCAGGAAGACGATCTCGACACCGGTCGGGGACAGGAAGGAGCGGGCGGCCGGTTCCAGTGAACCGGTGGCCGCGAGCAGCGAGGTCACTGCGACTCACCCTCCTCGGCCGCCGCGGCGGCGGCCAGCTTCTCCGCCGCCTTGCGGGCGGTGGCGATCTCCTTGGGCTCCTCGGCCGCCGGGTCCAGCGCCGGCGGCGCCGGTACGGTCCACATCCACTCGCGGAGCCTGTCCCGCTCGTGGGTGAGCTCCAGGATGTCCGTTTCCGCGTACTCGAACTCCGGCGACCAGAACAGCGCGTCGAAGGGGCACACCTCGATGCAGATCCCGCAGTACATGCAGAGCGAGAAGTCGATCGCGAAGCGGTCCAGCACGTTGCGGGTGCGGGCGCGGGCGTTCGGGTCGGCGGCGGGCAGCGTCTCCTTGTGGGAGTCGATGTAGATGCACCAGTCCGGGCACTCACGCGCGCAGAGCATGCAGACCGTGCAGTTCTCCTCCAGCAGCGCGATCACTCCGCGGGTGCGCGGCGCGAGGTCGGGCTGCACGTCGGGGTACTGCGCGGTGACGCTCTTCTTCGTCATCGTCCGCAGGGTGACGGCCAGGCCCTTGGCCAGGCCGGAGCCGGGGAAGCTCATGAGATCGCCACCTTGATGATGCCGGTGAGGGCGAGCTGGACCAGCGCCAGCGGGATCAGGACGGTCCACGCGAAGCGCATCAGCTGGTCCTCGCGCAGCCGGGGGTAGGTGACCCGGAGCCAGATCACCACGAAGGCCAGCGCGAAGGTCTTCAGGATCGTCCAGAGCCAGCCCAGGTCGTCCGGCAGCGGGCCGTGCCAGCCACCGAGGAAGAGCACCGCGGTGAGCGCGGAGACCACCAGGATGCCCGCGTACTCGGACAGCAGGAAGAACGCGAAGCGCAGGCCGGTGTACTCGGTGTACGCGCCGAAGATGATCTCCGAGTCGGCGACCGGCATGTCGAACGGCGGGCGCTGGAGCTCGGCCAGACCGGCCGTGAAGAACACGAACGCGCCGATCGCCTGCCACGGGATCCAGTACCACTCGAAGGCGTCGACGATCCCCGGCAGCGAGAGCGTGCCGGCCGCCATCGCCACCGACGCGGCGGCGAGCACCATCGGCAGCTCGTAGGACATCAGCTGCGCGGCGGTGCGCAGGCCGCCGAGCAGCGAGAACTTGTTGGCCGACGCCCAGCCCGCCATCAGCTTGCCGATCACGCCGACGCCCATCACGGCCAGCACGAACAACAGCCCGGCATCGATGGCCTGCCCGACGAAGCCGTCCGGGCCGACCGGCACGGCGAGCAGCACGAACAGGTACGGCAGCAGCGAGACGGCCGGAGCCAGCTGGAAGATCCGGCGGTCGGCGCCGGCGGGGACGATGTCCTCCTTCTGCACGAACTTGACGCCGTCGGCGACGAGCTGCGCCCAGCCGTGGAAGCCACCCGCGTACATCGGGCCGAGCCGGCCCTGCATGTGGGCCATCACCTTGTGCTCGGTCTGCCCGATGACCAGGGGGAAGACCAGGAAGACGACCAGCGCGGCGGCACAGCGCAGCAACGTGTCGAGCAGGTTCACGCGCTGTCTCCGTCCTGGGTTGGGGATTCGTCGGGCTTGGGGCGGGCCGCCGGCGGCGCCGAAGCGCCGGGCTCGGCCCGTTCCGTGGGCTCGGCCTGCTCAGCGGGCTCACCGGGCTCAGCCGACTCGGCAGGCCGGGCGCGCTCCGCCCGGGCCTCCGGGCCGGGCTCCGGTGTGGCCGGGGGCACCGGCTCCGCCGGGAGCTCGGCCGGAGCAGCCGCAGGCGGGGCCGCGGCCTCTGTCCCGGCCCCGGTGGGCTCCACCGGGGCGGCCTCGGAGTGGGAGGTCGGCTCCGCCGACGTCCCACTCCCGGCCGGGTCGTGTGCGGGCACCGGGGAGTGCCACGGAGCATCGGAGGACCGGGTCCGGCCCGGTGGAGCCGGCCGGGCCGGAGCGGCCCCCCCGCCCTCACCCGCCGCCTCCGTCGCCGCCTCGGCGGCCTGGCTGACCGACCCCTCGCTGATCGAGCGCGTACGCCGCGGACGGTCCGCCCGGATCGGGGCCGCGCCCTCGGCGGCCTCCACGGCCGGCTGCGCGGCACCCGGCTCCGCAGCAACAGCCCGGGCCGCCCGCGCCGGACGGACCGGGGCGGTGCCGTCGCCGGCGGCCGCCCGCGGGGTGCGGGCCGCGCCGCCCGCGGCCCGGGCACCCCGGGCCGGGCGCTCGGCGACGGGCGGCAGGGTGCCCTTGAGCGGACCCCACTCGTTCGGGTCGGGTACCCCGGCCGGCTGCATCTTGCGCCGCGCCGGGCCGTCCCCGTGGTCGGACTCGCCGGGCTCCTTGGCGCCCGGCCAGGCCTTGGCGACCCGCGCCGCGAGCACGAACTCCTTGCGCAGCGGGTGCCCCTCGAAGCCGTCCGGCAGCAGCAGGGTGACCAGGTGCGGGTGCCCGGTGAAGTCGATGCCGAACATCTCGTTGGTCTCGCGCTCGTGCCAACCGGCGCCCGCGTACACGGCCACGGCGCTCGCCAGCGCCGCACGCTCGCGCGGCACCCGGGTACGCACCAGCAGGTGCCGCACGCCGGGGGCGTCCACGGCGGCCAGGTGCGCGGAGACGGAGAAGCCGTCGGCCAGCTCGTCGACGGCGCTGAGCCAGTCGAAGTAGCTCAGGCCCAGGGTGTCCCGGGCGGCGGTGAGCGCCTCGATCCAGTGCTCGGCGGGCACGTCGAGGGTGATCAGCCCGTACGCCTCGGCGCCGGTGGCCCACTCGCCGACCGCTGCCGCGAGCTCCTCCGGGGTGCGGTCGAAGCTCACTTGCCCTCACCTTCGGGTCCGGCGACCAGCGGGCGGCGCAGCGCGGCGTCGGGCGCGGCGTAGCGTGCCGGAAGCGACTCGGCCGCGATCTTCTCCTGGAGCTTGAGAATGCCCTGGAGCAGTGCCTCGGGCCGCGGCGGGCAGCCGGGGACGTAGACGTCGACGGGGATGATCTGGTCGACGCCCTTGGTGACGGAGTAGGAGTCCCAGTAGGGTCCGCCTGAGTTGGAGCAGGCGCCGAAGGAGATGACGTACTTCGGCTCGGGCATCTGCTCGTAGAGGCGCTTGACGGCCGGGGCCATCTTGTCCGTGACGGTGCCCGAGACGATCATCAGGTCGGCCTGGCGGGGGCCGGGCGCGAACGGGATGACGCCCATCCTGATGAAGTCGTGCTTGGCCATCGACGCCGCGATGAACTCGATCGCGCAGCAGGCCAGGCCGAAGTTGAAGCACCACAGGCTGTAGCGGCGCCCCCAGTTGAGCACCACCTTGACCGGGTCCGGGGCGAGCCGGGCGAGCGGTCCGATGCTGCGCCGCTCGACCACGCCGCCGGGGCGGGAGGGGTCGGGCAGGCCGAGCGGGACCGGTCCCGAGGCACCGGTGCCGTGCGAGTGGCTGTGTGTCACGTCCATTCCAGAACGCCCTTCTTCCAGGCGTAGAGCAGCCCGACCGCGAGGAAGCCGATGAAGATGAACATCTCGACCAGCGTTCCGGCCCCGTATCCGGCGGCGGCGAAGACCGTCGCCCAGGGGAACAGGTAGATCGCGTCGACCGCGAAGATCACGTACAGGAAGGCGTACACGTAGTAGCGCACCTGGGTGTGCGCCCAGTCCTCCCCCACCGGGTCCACGCCGCACTCGTAGGTGAGCAGCTTCTCCGGGGAGTACACCGCCGGCCGCAGCAGCCGGTTGGCGGTGAACGCCACGGCGACGAAGAGCACGCCGACGACGGCCAGCAGGCCCACCGCCGCATACGCGTCGAAGTAGCCGTCGCCCACCGCAGGGTCGGCCGCGGCGGCAGCTACCGGCTGCCACTCCATGCGTTCGCCTCCACATCGGCCGTGCTCCCGGCCCCTCACGGGGAAGGGTTCACCGCACTTCTTTACACGCTCATAACCATCGCTAAGGCGTGAGTCTAAGTGCACCGCTCCCGGACTCCATCACCCCGCCCGCCCCTCAAGACGCCCGCTGGACGGCCACCGGACGCCGGGACGAGCGGCGCGGCGAGTACCGCGCCGGTTGACGCGCCCGAGGGCGCCCGCCGCGACGCGGGGCGCGGGGCTGCGCAGCCGCCGGGGGCGGCACCGGGCGGCACGATCCCTACTCGCGGGTAGGCCGTTGCCCGGAGGTGGGGATAACCCCCGGCCGGCAAGACGGATCAGCCCCATGGCGGTCGACGGCCCGGACCCGGGAAGCTGGGAGCCGGCAGCTCGACCGAGAGGGACGGAAGATCCAGATGAAGCCTCTGCACCGCCGTGCGGCGGACGCCGTCCGACCGCGCGACGCCCACGGTGAGCGCGCCCCGCTCTACGGCGCGCAGATGTGGCGCCAGGTGCTGCACCTGCTGCTCAACCTGCCGATCGGGATCGCCGGCTTCGTCCTCACCATCGTGCCGCTGACCGTCGGCCTGGCGCTGTCGGTCACCGTGATCGGGCTGCCGCTGCTGGCGCTGGGCCTGGCCGGCTGCCGCTGGCTGGGCCTGCTGGCCCGGGCCCGTACGCGGGCGGCGGGCGGCAGCGAGGTGGCGGAGCCCGGGCCGCTCCAGGCGCGCCGCCCGGGCATCGCGGCCTGGGCGATCGCCTCGCTCACGGACGCGCTGGCCTGGCGCTCGGCGCTCTACAACGTGCTGATGCTGCCCTGGGGCATCATCAGCTTCACCCTGACCCTGATCTTCGTCGTGGTCGGCTGGCCGGTGCTGCCGTGGGTGGTGGGCCTGCAGGCGGCCGTCGACCGGGTGCTGGTGGAGAGCCTGCTCTGCCCCGGCGCACTCTCCGAGCGGGTGCGCGAGCTGGAGGACGACCGCGGCACGGTGGTCGACACGGCCGCCGCCGACCTGCGCCGGATCGAGCGCGATCTGCACGATGGCGCGCAGGCCCGGCTGGTGGCGCTGGCGATGGACCTCGGCCTGGCGAAGGAGAAGCTGACCGAGTCCTCGGCGCCGGAGAGCGTGGAGGCCGCCGCGAGGATGGTGGGCGAGGCGCACGGCGAGGTGAAACTGGCCCTGCAGGAACTACGGGACCTGGCCCGGGGCATCCACCCCGCCGTCCTGACGGACCGGGGGCTGGACGCGGCGCTCTCCGCGGTGGCGGCGCGCTGCACCGTCCCGGGCGGGGTCAAGGTGAACGTGGACCTCAAGCGCGAGGACGGCTCGGCCGAGCGCCCGGACTCGGCGGTCGAGGGCATCGCGTACTTCACGGTCAGCGAGCTGCTGACGAACGTCTCCAAGCACGCCGGGGCGCGGACCGCGACGGTGGACGTCTGGCGCTCCGGCGAGCAGCTGATGGTGCTCGTCCAGGACGACGGCAAGGGCGGCGCGGCGCAGTACCCGGGCAGCGGGCTGGCCGGACTGGCGGAGCGGATCCGCGCGGTGGACGGGGTGTTCCTGGTCGAGAGCCCGCAGGGCGGCCCGACCTCGGTGACGATCGAGCTCCCCTGGCGCACCCGGGCCACCCGCCCGGCCTGACCGCCGGGGCACCGCCCGCCCGGCCCGAACGGCTTGACGCGAACGGCCGGGACTTCGCCGAGGCCTCGGCGAAGTCCCGGCCGGCGCCCTGTCCCGCGCACCGGCGTGCGATGGGCAGGGACGGCTCCGGCGGCGTCCGCAGACCCTTGCGCGGTGTGCGGGGGCGGCCCGCCGGGCCGGGTCATGAGGGACGTGCGCGGTGGGACGTGCACAGCGGGAGGGAGCAACGAGAGGGGCGGCGAGAAGGGGCGGCGAGTGGTTGGAGCGGCGCCGGCCTAGGGGGTCGCGCCACTCGCCTCCAGCGTGCCCAGCGTGACGTCGACCGTCTTGGCCTGCCCGTCCCTGGTGTAGCCGACGGTGACCTTGCTGCCCGGGGTGAGCGCGGCCAGCGCCGTGGTGAGCGAACTCAGGGTGGTGATCTGGGTGTCGCCGAGCCTCGTGATCACGTCACCCGGCTGGAGCCCGCCCGCGGCCGCCGCTCCGTTCGGGCCGACGCTGACGATGACCGCGCCGGCCGGCTGGAAGTCCGCGTTCAGGTACGTCCTGGCGGTGATGCCGAGGGCGGCGCGTCCGGAGTTGGTGACCTTGCGGTCCTTGATCAGCTGGTCGGCGATGTTGGTGATGGTGGAGGCGGGGATGGCGAAGCCGATGCCGGGCGCGGCGGCACCGTTGCTCTGCGGCTCGGTGGCCGCGAGCGAGTTGATGCCGATCACCTGGCTGAAGAGGTTGACCAGCGGGCCGCCGCTGTTACCGGGGTTGATCGCGGCCGAGGTCTGCACCATGTTGGCGATGGTGGCGCCCGGGGAGTCGGCGCCCTGCGGCTCGGAGACCGTCCGCCCGGTCGCCGAGACGATGCCCTGGGTGACACTGCCGGCCAGGCCCAGCGGGCTGCCCATGGCGAGCGTGATCTGCCCCACCTCGACCTTGGTGCTGTCCCCGAAGGTGGCGGGCTTGAGGCCGCCCGGCGGGCTGGTCAGCTTGATCACCGCGAGGTCGGAGTCGGGGTAGCTGGCGACCAGCGTGGCGTCCAGCGGCTTGGTGCTGTTGGCCAGCGTGACGGTGAAGTCCTGCGCGGTGCCGACCACGTGCGCGTTGGTGACGATGTCGCCCTTGCCGTCGTAGACGATGCCGGAGCCCAGGCCGACGTCGGTGGTGATCTGTACCACCGACGGCAGCACGTCGCCGATCACCCGCTCGTAGTCGTTCTGCAGCTGGTTGGTCGCCGACGGCGCGGGCGCCGAACCGGGGGTGGCCGCGGCGCCGGAGGACGCGGTGGTGGTGGCGGTGGACGAGGAGGGGCCGCTGCTGCACCCGGCTATCGCGAAGGCGACGAGCGAGGCGGCGGCGACCGGCGCCGCCAGGCGGGCAGCGGCCGCCCTGGGGCCGGTGGGGCGGGGGCCGGCCGGGACCGGGCGGGTGGGTTCCTTCTTGGGATGCACCTTGGCTGCCTCCGGATCCGTGCTCGCGTGGAGCGGCCCCGCCGGGGAGAGACCGGGCAGAGCGCAGCCTCGTAGCGGGAGGCGGGGCCGAGTTTTGTCAGCATTCCACCGTTGTGTCGCGATGGCCGCCGCGACTCGCCACCGGCCCGCCGCGCAATGCGGACCACCTAGGATGCCGCTATGACTTGGTTGATCACCGGCGGTGCCGGCTACATCGGCGGGCACGTCGTACAGCAGCTGATCGAGGCCGGCGAGCGCGTCGCCGTCCTGGACGACTTCAGCACGGGCGACCGCACCCGGCTCCCGGAGGGCGTCGCCCTGGTCGAGGGATCGACCCTGGACCGGGCCGCCCTCGACGGCGCGATCCGCGAGCACGACGTCACCGGCATCCTGCACTTCGCGGCCAAGAAGCAGGTCGGCGAGTCGGTGGAGCAGCCGTTCTTCTACTACCGGGAGAACGTCACCGGCCTGCAGACGGTGCTGGAGGCGGCCGCCGAGGGCGGCGTCAAGCGCTTCCTGTTCTCCTCCTCCGCCGCGGTCTACGGCATGCCGGACGTCGACCTCGTCACCGAGGACACCCCGTGCGCGCCGATGAGCCCGTACGGCGAGACCAAGCTCGCCGGCGAGTGGCTGGTCTCCGCGGTCGGCAAGGCGTACGGCATCTCCACGGTGTCGCTGCGCTACTTCAACGTGGCCGGCGCGGCCACCCCCGAGCTCTCGGACGCGGGCGTCTTCAACCTGATCCCGATGGTCTTCGAGCGGCTCACCGCCGGTCAGGCCCCGCGGATCTTCGGCGCCGACTACCCGACGCCCGACGGCACCTGCGTGCGTGACTTCATCCACGTCTCGGACATCGCCTCGGCGCACGTCGCGGCGGCCCGCCGGATGGCCGAGGACCCGGCCGGCGAGACCTCGCTGATCCTGAACATCGGCCGCGGTGAGGGCGTCTCGGTCAAGGAGATGCTGGACGTCATCGGCCGGGTGACCGGCTACGACGCCACCGGCGAGGTCACCCCGCGCCGCGCCGGCGACCCGGCCCGGGTGGTCGCCTCCGCCGACCTGATCCGCAAGGAACTCGGCTGGAGCGCCCGCCACGGCGTCGAGGAGATGGTGGCCTCGGCGTGGGAGGGCTGGTGCAGCCGGCACCCGGAGGCCCGCCGGAAGTAGGACCCGCGACACGCGGCGGAGGGGGCGGGGCCGTGACGGCCCCGCCCCCTCCGCCGTCCGCGCGCTTGCGTCGTGCTCCGCGCGCCTTCCGTGCTCCGTGCTCCGCGCGCCTTCCGTGCTCCGTGCTCCGCGCGCCGCCCCGCCTACGACGGCACGGCGGTGCCGTAGAAGGCGTCCAGCGCGTACACGCAGCGGTCCTTGCTGCCGACGAACACCCGGCCGCCGACCGCGACGGGCGAGCCCGTCAGCTCGCCCTTGGTGCCGAGCTCCCAGCGCAGCTGACCGGTGGACAGGTCCAGGGTGTGCAGCGAGTGGTCCCGGCTGCCGAGGTGGACCAGGCCGTCGGCGACCGCCGGGGAGCCGACGATCTCGCCGCGCGCGGTGTAGCGCCAGCGCTCCTGCCCGGAGGCCGAGTCGAACGCGTGCAGGCGGTCCCCGCTGCCGACCAGCACCGTGCCGTCGGCGACGAGCACCGGCTCGGCGCCCTGGCGGCTGCCCGTGCGCGCACGCCAGCGGTCCCGGCCGGTGGCCGCGTCCAGCGCGTAGACGGTGCCCAGGTAGTCCGCGACGTACACGGCGGCGGCGTCCAGCGCCGGCGGGGTGAAGAGCACCACGGGGGCCTCGAAGCGCCAGCGCTCGGCGCCGCTGGCGGCGTCCAGGGCGTAGACCCGGGTGCCGGCCGTCACGTAGAGCACCCCGGCCCGCTCGACCGGGCGCGAGGGCACGTCCTCGCCGACCGGGAAGGACCAGCGCAGGCCCGCCCCGCGCGGGTCGACGCAGCGCAGCCGCCCGCCGCCGTAGTAGTACGCGGAGCCGGCCACCATGGCCGGGCCGGACTGCGGGTTCTCGTAGTCCTGCTGGGCGTCGTCGGCGCGCCACAGCTCGGCGCCGTTGGCCGCCGAGCGCAGCTGGACGCCGCCGCCCCGGATGCCGCAGCAGAGCACCCCGTCCGCCGCGTCCAGCGAGAACACCCAGCCGTCGAGGGAGTTGCGCCAGCGCTCGGTGCCGTCGGCCACGTCGACGGTGTAGAGGTGCGGGCCGTCGGCGGCGTGCACCCGGCCGGCGTCCACCGCCAGGGCCCACGCCACGTCACGGGTCTTGTAGCGGCGCTGGCCGGAGGCGATGTCGAGGGCGTGCACCTCGAAGCTGGAGACGAACAGGGTGCCGTCGGCGACCACCGGGGTGCCCCAGACGTCGTTGGACATCCGGAACCGCCAGGGCCGCCAGCGGGCGGCCGGGGCGGCCGGCGGCGGGGTGACCCGGCGGACCCAGTCCGTCTCGGCGGGGGCGGTGGCGGGCCCGGCCTGGTCGGCGCGGGGCCCCGGCCCTATCCGCACCGAGGCGCCGGACAGGCGCACCTCGGCGCCGCTCTCCCCGGCCACGGGCGCGCGGTGGCGGCGGGCGGCGATCTTCTCGGTCGCGGCCTCGGTGTCCGGGCCCGGCGCGGCCGGCGCGGCGTGCACCGGGCCGGTGCGCGAGGCGGCGTGCTGGGCGTGCGGGGCCGGCCGCAGGTGCTGGGCGGTCCGCGGGTCGGCCGCGGCGGGCCGCTGCGGGGGCACCGGCGGCTGCGCGGGCTGCGGCGCCGGAGCGGGCGGTACGGCCGGCAGCGGGGCGGGCGGGGTGTTCTGGCGGCGGCTGCGCCTTCGCTCGATCAGCTCCAGCGCGTTGGCGGGCAGCCAGTCCCCCGCCTCGCCGGAGGCGTCGTCGCGGGAGAACAGGTGCGGGGCCAGCTCGGCCTGGATCTGGGCGGGCGTGGGCCGGTGCTCGGGCGAGGGGCGCATGCAGGCGCGCACCAGGTCCACCAGCTCGACGGGCAGCCCGGAGAGGTCCGGCTGCTCGCGCAGCAGCTGGAAGACCGTCTCGACCGGGTTGGCGCCCCGGTAGGGCGGGTGCCCGGTGGCGCAGAAGACCAGCAGCGAGCCGAGCGAGAAGATGTCGCTGGCGCCGGTGACGCTGCGGCTGTCCCTGGCCTGCTCGGGCGACATGTAGGCCGGGGTGCCGACCGCGACGTTGGTCATGGTGAGCCGGGTGTGCGAGACCCCGGCGGCGATCCCGAAGTCGATCACCCGCGGGCCGTCCTCGACCACCAGGACGTTCGAGGGCTTGAGGTCACGGTGCACCAGGCCCACCGCGTGGATGGACTGCAGCGCCTCGGCGATGCCCGCGATCAGCCAGCGCACGGCGTCCACGGGCAGTGGCCCGCACTCGCCGACCAGGTCCTCCAGGGACGGCGCGGGCACGTACGCGGTGGCGAGCCACGGCACCCGGGCATCGGCGTCGGCGTCCACCACCGCGGCCGTGTAGAAGCCGCCCACGGTCTTGGCCGCCGCGATCTCCCGGGCGAAGCGGACCCGGAACAGCTCGTCCTCGGCCAGTTCCCCCCGTACGGTCTTGATGGCCACCCGCCGGCCGGATGCGGAGCGAGCCAGGTAGACCAGGCCCATCCCGCCCGCGCCGAGCCGCCCCAGCACCTCGAAGGGCCCGATCCGCCTCGGATCGTGCGCCGTCAGCTGGTCCACTCCGCTGCCACCTCCCCGTCTTCCGCACCCGCCACGGGGTGCCGGTCCCGATTGTCCAACGCCGCCAGGGCCAGGTCCAACCTCCCCCGCCAGGAAGGGCCCCCTCCGGTGCGCCCCGGCGGCCAGATGATCAGTGCGAGCGGAGTGACCGGATTCTGACGCCCCCTTCGGCCGCGCCCCCGCCGCCAAGGTTACGGAGTGCCACCCGATCTTCCTTCAGCGGACCCGTCGTCACGCTGTGAGGTCATAAGCACACGGGGGGGCTTCAACGGAGCCGTCGGAGCGTGCTGAATTCCCGTCCGAAGCGGCTTGCGGCCCCTATACCCACCCCCGCACGGAGTAATAGTCGCATCACCGAATCGCGCCAAGATCGTGCCACGGTAAGCTGACGGCATGACAGGACAAGTTCGCACCGTCGACGGTCGCGTCGCCGGGCGACGTGGACAGGAGACGCGGCAGAAGCTGCTCGACTGCCTCCGCGAGATGCTCAGCACGTCGCCCTATCGGGACGTCAAGGTCATCGACGTCGCCCGTATGGCGGGTACCTCCCCCGCGACCTTCTACCAGTACTTCCCGGATGTCGAGGGCGCTGTCCTCGAGATCGCCGAGGAAATGGCCAAGGACAGTGACGCGCTCAAAGAGCTCGTTGCCGGAAAGTCCTGGGCAGGGAAATCCGGAGTCACCACTTCTGAAGAACTGGTGGACGGATTCCTTGCCTTCTGGCGCAAGAACGACGCCATTCTCCGAGTGGTCACGCTCGGTGCCGCCGAAGGGGACAAGCGGTTCTTCAAGATCCGCATGACCGTCCTCAACGCGGTCGCCAAGCCGCTCACGGATGCCGTCAAGGAGCTCCAGGCCAAGGGCCAGGCCGACAAGTCGCTCGACCCGGCGGCCGTCTCCGGGGCGCTGGTCTCGCTGCTCGCCTCCGCGGCCGAGCACGGAAAGGCCTTCACGTCCTGGGGCGTCAAGGTCAAGGACCTCAAGCCCAACCTCGCTCCCCTGGTGTACCTGGGCGTCACCGGCAAGAAGCCGCCCAAGTAGCACCATCCCTTCTATCCACCATCCGATCCGCGCGCATCCCCGGCCTCCTGTCCGGGGAACGACGGACGGCGGCCGTGTCCTCGGGGGAGGTTCGCCGACGTACCGCAGCGCGCCAGACATGCCGGTGGGCGGGACCTCGGAAGGTCCCGCCCACCGGCATGTCCGCAGGTGCTACGGGCAGCGCACGACCTGGCCCGCGTACGCCAGACCGCCGCCGAAGCCGAACAGCAGCACCGGGTCACCGGAGGCCAGCTCGCCGCGCTCGACCAGCTTGGACAGCGCCAGCGGGATGGAGGCCGCCGAGGTGTTCCCGGAGTCGACGACGTCGCGGGCGATCACCGCGTTCGGCGCGCCCAGCTTGTTGGCGATCGCGTCGATGATCCGCAGATTGGCCTGGTGCGGCACGAAGCCCTTGAGCTCGGACGGGTCGATGCCGGCCTTCTCGCAGGTCTGCCGGGCCAGCGGGGCGATCTTCGTGGTGGCCCAGCGGAACACCGCCTGGCCCTGCTGACTGATCACCGGGTCCCAGCCCGTGATCACCACCGCGTCGCCCTTCTCGGGCTCCGAACCCCACACCACCGGGCCGATGCCGGGCTCCGCGCCCTCCTCCTGCACCTCGACCACGGCCGCGCCCGCGCCGTCACCGAAGATCACGCAGGTGGACCGGTCGGTCCAGTCGATGGTGTCCGACATCCGCTCGGCGCCGATCACCAGCGCGAGCCGCGCGGCCCCGGCCCTGATCGCGTGGTCCGCGGTCGCCAGCGCGTAGGAGAAGCCGGAGCAGACGGTGTTGATGTCGTACGCGGCCGGGGAGCGGACACCGAGGCGCGCCGCGACGGCCGCGGCGGTGTTGGGGCTGCGCTCCACCGCGGTGCAGGTGGCCACCACCACGAGGTCGACGTCCTCGACCGAGCGGCCGCTGTTGGCGAGCGCCTTCTGCGCGGCCTCGGTGGCGAGGTCCACCAGGGTCTCGCTCTCCGCGATGTGCCGGGTCCTGATGCCCACGCGGCTGCGAATCCACTCGTCGTCGGTGTCGACCAGCTTCGACAGGTCGTCGTTGGTGAGGACCTTCGGGGGCTGGTAGTGGCCCATGGACACAATGCGGGATCCGCTCATACAGCCACTCAACCGGGTTACCGGCTGGTCCGCAGGGCATGCCCGGCTACAGGATCCGGCCCCGGAACCTGTAGGGGGCGGACAACAGCCCTTGGCGCGTCAGGGCCGGTCAGAGCCCCGGGGCCGTCGTCCGACCTCCGCTCAGGCCGCCAGCGAGTCCGCATCACCCATCACGATCATCGGATGCGCCGCCGGATCGAGGGTGCGTATGAGCTGCGCCATCTTGTCCTCGGGGACGGAGATGCAGCCGTGGGTGGGGCCGCCGTGGTCGACGTGGATCCAGATCCCGCCGCCCTTGCTGTTGCCGTCCGGGCGCCGGGTGTCCAGCGGGGAGTTGCCCGAGACCCGGTTGTAGTTGATCGCCACCACGTAGTCGAAGGAGCCGGCGAGCGGCTCGCCCGCGAAGCCGGTGCCGCCGACCACGAAGCTCGGGTCCTTGTCGTACGGGAGCTTGCTGCCCGGGTCGGCCTTGCGCCCGCCGGCGTCGGTCAGCGCGAAGACGCCGATCGGGCTGCGCAGGTCACTGTCGTGGTGGTCGGTGGTCCAGCCGCGGTAGGCGTTGTGGCCGGCCCAGCTCTCGCCGGCCTGCCAGCGGCCCTCGGCGGTGCGGGTCCAGACCGTCACGGTGGTCTCGTTGCTGTCCTTGCCCTTGCCGGAGGCCAGCACCACCTGGTTGGTCTCGGCGGGTATCCGCGCGGCGAAGGCGGCGCCGATGCCGGGTATCGCGTCCACCGAGGCGTCCGTCCGGCTCTCGCTGCGGCTCGCCGCGGCGGGGTCGGTGCGCTGGGGGTCCGCCGCCGCCCCGCCCGCCGCCGCGCCGCCCGCCGCCTCGGCCGCCGGCGGTGCGCCGAGGGCCTGGTCGGGGGTGCTGTGCGGCTCGGGGGTGCCGCCGGCGTCGGCCCGGGTGGCGGACGCGTCCGTGCGGCCGGGGCCGACGGTGTACCAGCCGGCGCTCACCGCGAGCAGCAGCGCGGTACCGGCCGTCAGGGCCCGTCCGTGGCTCTTCTTCTCCTTCGCCTTGCGCCGGCGGCCGCGCGCGGGCGGCGCGGTGGTGGCGGCTGACGGCCCGGGGGCCGCGGCGGGCGGCGGGGCGGTGTGGACGGGCGCGGGCTGTTCGTACAGCCCGTGCGCGTCCTCGTACGGCGGCTCGGACGGCTGCTCGTAGGACGGCCGGTAGGACGGCTCGGACGGCTGCGGCTCGTACGGGGCCTGCTCGAACCGCTGCCCGTACCCCTCGGCCGGCTGCCGGTGGAGCTCCTGGGGGTACGGCCGGTACGGCTGCCGGGGCTGCTCGTACACCCCGCCGTACGTGTCGTAGGTCTCGTGCGCGCCGTGCGCCTCGTGCGCCTCGTGCGTCCCGTCTGGGCCGCGCTGCCCGCGGGTCTCACGTGGCTCGTACACCGCCTCGAACGGCCGGTCGTACGCCTGCCCGTACGCCTGGTCGAATGACTGCTCGTACGGCTGGTCGGCCTCGTGCGGCGCGACCCTCCGGGCACCTGCCTGGGGCTGCGCGTGGCCACGATGAGATCCGGACATACGGCCGATCCTGCCAAACAGAGGCCCGGTTGGGAAACCCGTCCCACGAAGTGACGCCCGGCCAGCAGTCGGCTCCCGGCCCTCGCGGGGGCCGGGAGCCGACTGCGGCGCTGGTCAGAGACGCATGGCCTGCGGGGTCTCGCGACGGGCGAGATCCGGGCCGTCGTACTCGCGGATGACCTCGTAGCGGGTGTTGCGCTCCACCGGACGGAAGCCCGCGTCGCGGATCAGGCCGAGCAGGTCGTCCCGGCCGAGCTTGTTCGGCGTGCCGAAGTTGTCCGCGTCGTGGGTGATCTTGTACTCCACGACCGAGCCGTCCATGTCGTCCGCGCCGTGGCTGAGCGCCAGCTGCGCGGTGGTCACCCCGTGCATCACCCAGAAGACCTTGACGTGCTGAACGTTGTCGAAGAGCAGCCGGGAGACCGCGAAGGTCTTCAGCGCCTCGGCGCCGGTCGCCATCTCGGTACGGGCCATCAGCCTGTTGCGCACGACGCCGTCCTTGGAGTCGTGGAAGTCGTGCTGGTAGCGCAGCGGGATGAAGACCTGGAACCCTCCGGTCTCGTCCTGGAGCTCACGCAGGCGCAGCACGTGGTCGACCCGGTGCCGGGGCTCCTCGATGTGGCCGTAGAGCATCGTCGACGGCGTCTTGAGGCCCTTGCTGTGGGCGAGGCGGTGGATCCGCGACCAGTCCTCCCAGTGGGTGTCGTGGTCGACGATGTGCTGGCGGACCTCCCAGTCGAAGATCTCCGCGCCGCCGCCGGTCAGCGACTCCAGGCCGGCGTCGATCAGCTCGTCCAGGATCTCGTCCGCGGACAGGCCGCTGATCTTCTCGAACCAGTGGATCTCGGTCGCGGTGAACGCCTTGAGCGAGACGTTCGGCAGCGCCGCCTTGAGCTCCCGCAGCGAGCGCGGGTAGTAGCGCCAGGGCAGGGTCGGGTGCAGGCCGTTGACGATGTGCAGCTCGGTGAGGGAGTCCACCTCCATGGCCTTGGCCAGGCGCACGGCCTCCTCGATGCGCATCGTGTACGCGTCCTTCTCGCCCGGCTTGCGCTGGAACGAGCAGTACGCGCAGGAGGCGGAGCAGACGTTGGTCATGTTGAGGTGACGGTTCACGTTGAAGTGGACCAGGTCGCCGTTCTTCCGCGTCCGCACGTGGTGGGCGAGACCGCCCAGCCACGCCAGGTCGTCGCTCGCGTAGAGCGCGATCCCGTCCTCACGGGTCAGCCGCTCACCCGCGTAGACCTTCGCCTCCAGCTCGCGCTTGAGCCCTGCGTCCATGCGGTGACCCGCCTCCTCGCTACCTTGCGTTCAATGGCCGGAACCGAGCCTACGCCTACACCCCGGGACGCTCCGACTACACCCCGAGCAGCTCCGCCAGCAGCCGCGGTTCGATGTTGCCCCCGCTGACCACGGCGGCGAAGACCCGCCCGTCCAGCTCGCCGGCCCGGTGGAAGTACGCCGCCGGGGCGACCGCACCGGAGGGCTCGGCGACCAGCCGGCCACGGCGGGCCAGCAGGGCCACGGTGGCCCGGATCTCGTCCTCGGTGACGGTGACGATGTCGTCGACGTAGGCCTGGAGGTGCTCGAAGGGCAGCAGGCCGACCGACGGGGTGCGCAGCCCGTCCGCGATAGTCCGGTAGGTGTCCGCGACCGGCCACTGCGCCCGGCGGCCGGTGCGCAGGCTCTCCTGGGCGTCGGCGGCGAGTTCGGGCTCCACGCCGATCACCCGCACGCCCGGGCAGGTCAGCTTGAGGGCCGCCGCCGTGCCGGAGATCAGCCCGGCGCCGCTGACCGGCACCAGGACGGTGTCCAGCTCGTCGGGCGCGTCCTCGCCGATCTCCAGGCCCACCGTGCCCTGGCCCGCGATGATGAACGGATCGTCGTACGGCGGCACCCAGACATACCCGTGCTGCTCGGCCAGCTCGGCCGGCAGGGTGTCCCGCTCACCGGGGCCGACCAGGATCACCTCGCTGCCGAACGCGCGGGTGTTCTCGACCTTGACGGCCGGTGAGGTGTCCGGCATCACGATCACGGCCTTGACGCCGAGCAGCTGGGCCGCGTACGCCACCGCCTGGGCGTGGTTGCCGCTGGACTGGGCGACCACACCCCGGGCGCGCTCGGTGGCCGTCATCGCGGCCAGCCGGTTGTACGCGCCCCGGATCTTGAACGCGCCGGTCGGCTGGAGGCCCTCCGGCTTCAGCCAGAGCCGGCGGCTGCCGTCGTTCGCCCACGGGCTGGGCAGCAGCGGCGTACGCACCGCCACCCCCGCGATCCGCTGCTGCGCCGCGCGCAGCTCCTCCAGGCCGACCAGTGCCATCCGACTACTCCCCCGTCTCCATTGGCAGCTCGCTCACCCGGTTCTCCCACTTGGTGGAGAGCACGACGGTGGTCCTGGTACGGGCCACGCCCTTCGTGCCGGAGAGCCGCTTGACCACCGATTCCAGGCCCTCCACGTTGGAGACCCGGACCTTCAGCATGTACGAGTCGTCACCCGCGATGAACCAGCAGTCCTCGACCTCGCCGAGCTCCTTCAACCGGTGCGCGACGTCCTCGTGGTCGGCCGCGTCGGTGAGCTGAAGCCCGATCAGGGCCGTGACGCCGAAGCCGAGCGAGGCCGGATTGACCGTCGCGCGGTAGCCGGTGATGACGCCGGCCTGCTCCAGGCGGTTGATCCGGTCCGTCACGCTCGGGCCCGACAGGCCGACCAGCCGGCCCAGCTCGGCGTAGGACGCGCGGCCGTTCTCCCGCAGTGCCTGGATGAGCTGTCTGTCCACCGTGTCCATATACCGTCCGCGTCCTTCCGAACCTCACCAGACCCACAGATCATTATCCGGAATCAAAGGCGCCATGCGCGGAACAACCCGGATATCGCAAAGAACATACTCTCCCGTAGCGGGGCCGCTCACTCCCCCTTGCCCACCGCCCCCAACTCCCCCTCCCAGCGCCGGTACAGCTCGTGTCGCACGCCGACCGCGTCCAGTACCCGCCCGGCCACGAAGTCCACCAGCTCCCGCACGGTGGAGCCGCCGGCGTAGAAGCCCGGCGAGGCGGGGAGCACGACGGCGCCCTGCGCGTCCAGTTCCACCAGATGCTTCAGCGTCACCCCGTTGAGCGGGGTCTCGCGGACGCAGACCACCAGCGGCCGGCGCTCCTTGAGGGTGACGCTGGCGACCCGCTGGAGCAGGTCCTTGCTCAGCCCGAGCGCGATCCCGGCCACCGACCCGGTGCTGGCCGGGACGACGAGCATGCCCTTGGCTGGGTACGAGCCGCTGGAGGGGCCGGCCGCGAAGTCCCCGGCCGACCAGTAGCGGACGGCGTCGAGCTCCGCCGTCCCCAGCCACCGCGCCAGGTCCTCGCGCCAGTGCGCGTCCCGGAAGGAGATCCCGGTCTCGTCCAGGATCGTCAGCCGCGCCGCCCGGCTGACCACCAGGTCCACCGCCTCACCCGCGGCCAGCAGCCCCCGGATCACCGACCTGGCGTACGGCGTCCCCGACGCCCCCGAGACCCCGACCACCCATGGCTCGCGCACACCCTGCTCCACAGTTCCCATAGGGCTTAGTTCTATACGCAGAGCCCTGCGAGGATGGCCCCATGGCGCCGACGCTGATCGATCTGACCCACGCCGTCACCACCGGGATGCCCGTCTACCCCGGCGACCCGGAGGTCGCCCTGGTGCCCGCGCTCACCACCGCGACCGCCGGGGTGAACGTGCTCGGCCTGCACCTCGGCTCGCAGTCGGGCACCCATGTGGACGCTCCGTACCACGTGGACGTCACCTGGCCGACCCTGGACGGGCTGCCGCTGGAGCGGTTCACCGGCCCGGCGGTGGTCGCCGACCTGCGGGGGCTGGAGCCCCGGACGGCCGTCACCCCGCAGCTGCTGGCCGCCGCCCTCGCGCTGGTGACCCCGGGCACGGTCCTGCTGCTGGCGACCGGGTGGCCCCGGTACTGGGGCACCGACCACTACCTCGCCCACCCCTACCTGACGCCCGCCGCGGCGGAGGCGATCGTCGCCGCCGGGGTGCGCACGCTCGGGGTGGACGCCCTCAGCATCGACGCCACGCCCGACCCCGGCCCGGGCGACCCGGCGGTGGCCGCGCTGCTCGCCGACCTCACCGACGAGCACGACGAACACGGCGGCGCGCAGCAGGCCGAGCAGTCCGGCCTCGCCGCACACCGGGTACTGCTCGGAGCGCCCGGCGGCGGTGTGATCGCGGAGAACCTGACCGACCTGACGGCGCTGCTGGAGGCCCAGGCGGCCGGGCGGCCGGTGGAGGTCTCACTCTTCCCGCTGCGACTGGTCGCCGCGGACGGCGCCCCGGTGCGGGCCGTGGCGAAGATCGCATAGTCACTTCCCGCTGCGGGTCCGGAATATGTACTGTCCCGTCGTGGACAACTTGATCTTCACCATCGCGCGTTCCTCGCTCAACCGCTACGTCCTGTGGGCCGGCATCGTCCCCTGCATGCTCCTGGCCGCCAGCAGGACCACCCACCAAGGCATCCTGCCGGTCCTCGTCGGCGGGCTCACCGTGATCACGGCACTGTCCCTGTTCATGGCCGTCGGGAACGCCACCGAGTTGTCCCGCACGGGCATCCGCCGCCGACGCTTCTTCATCTGGAGCGCCCCACTGCCCTGGAGCGAGATCGCCGTGATCCGGGAGGAGGCGAAGTCGAAGAACGCCACCGTGCTCAGGGTCGTCATGCGGGACGGGAGCACGCACGTCCTGGCGCAGCCGATCAACCTCACCTCGGCCCCCGACCCCGACTACGCCGGGCGCCGGGACCAGTTGCTCGCGTACTGGGAGCGCCACCGCACCGAGCAGCCGCTCCAGAACGCCTGAGGGGACCCGCAGCCATGGCAGAGATCATCGGAGTGATCGAGCGGCTCTGGCGCTACCCGGTGAAGTCCACCGGCGGTGAACGGCTCGAATCCGTCGAGGTGGACGCGCGCGGGCTCGCCGGCGACCGGCTCTACGCCGTACGCGACAGCGCGGGCAGGTTCGGCTCCGGCAAGAACACCCGGCGCTTTCGCCGGATGGACGGCCTGCTCCAGCTCGGCTCCCGGCTCGGCGGGCGGCTCGACCGCCCCGAGCTGCTGGACCCGCTCGGCCGGCCGGTCGCCGACCCCGACGCCTACCTGCGCGCCCACCTCCGGCGCGAGGACGTGGAACTGGCCCGCGAGGGGAGCGTCTCGCACTTCGACCAGCTCCCGGTCAGCCTGCTGACCACCGCCACCCTGGACTGGGTCCGCCGGTCCGCACCCACCGCGGTCGTCGACGAACGGCGCTTCCGGCCGAACATCCTGCTCCGCACCCCGCCCGGCACGCCGCCGTTCGTCGAGGACGACTGGTTCGGCCGCGAGGCCCGGGCGTCCAACGACGCGGGGGCCCGACTGGTGTTCGTCAGGTCCAGCGAACGCTGCGTCATGACCGGTGCGCCGCAGACCGGACTGCCGCACTCCCCGGAGATCCACCGGGCCATCGCCCAGGCCCACGCCAACCGGCTGGACGTCCTCGCCGAGGTCGGCGCCCCAGGTCTGCTGAGCGTCGGCGACACCCTCGCCCTTCACTGAGCCAGGCCCGGGACGGGCCGGCGGGGCAGGCTATCGCGACAGCCCGCCCGCCGCGGCACCTTCCCTGGCGAGCACCGCAGTTGTGGCCAAGCCGCCGACGGGCGCCGGGCCTGGGGCATACCCTCGCTGTCAGGGCCGTACCGCAGGGGCATCCGCCCGGTGGCGGCCGACCACGGGTGACGGCACGACAGAAGGGGGCGCTGTGGACGCTCGCACGAACAGCCGTACCGCCGCCCGGTGCGGCGGCCCGCCGCGACAGCCGCCGCGCCCCGGACGGGCGAGGTGAAGCCGCCACCCGCCCGGGTCACCTCACTGGCGCAGGACCTGCTCCGGCTCACGGGCCAGCAGAGCCGGATCCGGCGGACGGAGGGCGGCGGCTACCGGTTGACCATCGTCAAGCCGACCGGGCTGGACTCCCACCGGACCCTGGCCGTGCTGCGCGCCCTGCTGACGGCCGACCGCTTCGGGGACAGCAACCGCTCGGTGTGGGCGGAGCTGGACCTGGTGCCCGGCGCACCCGACCAGAAGAGCGGCCCGGTCGGCGGGGGCGGCGGGCAACCCGGTCGGCAGCCCCGCTAGGAGGCCCTGATCAGGCAGAACGGATGGCCCGCGGGATCCGCGTAGACCCGCCAGCCGTCGTACTCGCGCAGCGGGGTCGCGCCGTGGGCCACCACCTCGCGCTCGGCCGCGTCGAGGTCCGGGACGTCGATGTCGAGGTGCACCTGCTGCGGGTGGGCCGGGTCCGGCCACTGCGGCGGGTGGAAGTCCTCGGCCCGCTGGAACGCCAGCACCGCGCCGCCCTCGGTGTGCAGCGTGGACCAGCTCTCGTCCAGCGACCAGCGCGGGTCGGGCCGGTCCACCTCCCCGCCGAGCAGCGCCGCGTAGAAGCGGGCCAGCGCGGCCGGGTAGTGGCAGTCCAGGACGATGCACTGCAGCGTGCCGATCATGCTGACGCACTCCTCTGTGAACCGGTGGGCCGGTGGGCCGTGGGCCGGGGTGATCCTCCGACGGGTGGAAGGATCCCGGTCCGACCCTAGGCGGGGGAGCCCCGGACGGCCAGGACTCCCCGCCACGGCCGGGCGGCTCAGACGCCCAGGCCCCGGATCACCAGGTCCAGCAGGGTGAAGAGGAAGAGCGAGATGCCGACGAACCCGTTGGTGGTGAAGAACGCCCGGTTGAGCCGGGAGAGATCACCGGGCTTGACGATCGTGTGCTCGTACCCGAAGGCGACGATCACGACCGCCAGCCCCAGCCAGAAGGCCGTCCCGGCGTCCGTGAGCGCGCCGTACCAGCCGAGCAGCAGGGTGGTGACGACATGGCAGGCGCGGGCGCCGTACAGCGCGGCGGGCACGCCGAAGCGCGCCGGGACGGAGCGCACGCCCTCGGCCCGGTCCGCGGCGACGTCCTGGCTGCCGAAGATCAGGTCGAAGCCGCCGATCCAGATGCCGACGGCCAGGCCCAGCACCACCGCGTCCCAGGACCAGCTGCCGGTGACGGCCAGCCAGGCGCCGATCGGCCCCATCGCCTGGGCGAGGCCCAGGATGGCGTGCGGGAAGTCGGTGAAGCGCTTGCCGTACGGGTAGACCACCATCGGCACGACGGCGATCGGCGCCAGGGCCAGGCAGAGCGGGTTGAGCAGGGCGGCGGCGCCGAGGAAGAGCACCAGGGCGATCGCCGAGCCGGTGTACGCGGTGCGCAGCGAGACGGCGCCGGTGACCAGCTCACGGCCGGCCGTGCGGGGATTGCGGGCGTCGATCTCGCGGTCGATGATCCGGTTGGCGGCCATCGCGAAGGTGCGCAGGCCCACCATGCAGATGGTGACGAGCAGCAGCTTCGTCCAGTGCACCCGCCCGTCCAGCTGGTACATCGCGGTCAGGGCCGCGATGTAGGCGAAGGGGAGGGCGAAGACGGAGTGCTCGATCAGGACCAGGCGCAGGAAGGCCTTGGCGCGGCTCGGCGGGGCCTCGAAGGCGGCGGTGGTCACAGCCCGTACTCCCGCCAGCGCTTGGTCACCAGGGCGGCCGTCTCCGGGTCGGAGCTGACCATCTCGGGCCAGCCGCCGTCGCGGGTGTAGCCCTCCTCGGGGAGCTTGCGGGTGGCGTCGATGCCCGCCTTGCCGCCCCAGAACTGCTGGTAGGAGGCGTGGTCGAGGTGGTCGACCGGGCCCTCCACGACGGAGAGGTCGCGGCTGTAGTCGGTGTTGCCGAGCGCCCGCCAGGCGACCTCCTGGTAGTCGTGCACGTCGCAGTCGGCGTCCACCACGATGATCAGCTTGGTCAGCGACATCATGTGGGCGCCCCAGATCGCGTGCATGACCTTCTGGGCGTGCTTGGGGTACTTCTTGTCGATCGAGACGATCACGCAGTTGTGGAAGCCGCCGGCCTCGGGGAGGTCGTAGTCCACGATGTCCGGGATGATGATCTTCAGCAGCGGGAGGAAGAAGCGCTCGGTGAACTTCCCGAGCGGCCCGTCCTCGGTCGGCGGGCGGCCGACCACGATGGACTGCAGGATCGGCCGGCGCCGCATCGTCACGCAGTCGATGGTCAGCGCCGGGAACGGCTCCTGCGGGGTGTAGAAGCCGGTGTGGTCGCCGAACGGGCCCTCCGGGAGCATCTCGCCGGGCTCCAGCCAGCCCTCCAGCACCACCTCGGCGTCGGCGGGCACCTGGAGCGGGACGGTCTTGCAGTCGACCATCTTCACCCGCTCGCCGGCCACGAAGCCCGCGAACAGGTACTCGTCGATGTCGCCGGGCAGCGGCGCGGTGGCCGCGTACGTCACGGCGGGCGGGCAGCCGAAGGCGATCGCGACCGGCAGGCGCTCACCGCGCTTGGCGGCGACCGCGTAGTGGTTGCGGCTGTCCTTGTGGATCTGCCAGTGCATGCCGATGGTGCGCCGGTCGTGCCGCTGGAGGCGGTAGAGGCCGAGGTTGCGGACGCCGGAGTCCGGGTCCTTGGTGTGGGTCAGCCCGAGGTTGAAGAAGGAGCCGCCGTCCAGCGGCCAGGTGAACAGCGCGGGCAGCTCGTCCAGGTTGACGTCGTCCCCGGTGAGGACGACCTCCTGGACGGGCGCGTCCTTGACGTTCTTCGGCGGCACGTGCGCCATCGAGGCCAGCTTGCCGAAGGCGTCCCTGAACCCGGTGAAGCCGTGCGGCAGCTCGGGCTTCAGCAGGCCGGCGATCTTCTCGGAGATCTCCTCGGGGCCCTTGAGCCCGAGCGACTTGGCGAGCCTGCGCTCGGTGCCGAAGACGTTCATCGCCAGCGGCATCGGGGAGCCCTTGACGTTCTCGAACAGCAGCGCGGGGCCCTTGGCCTTCTGCACCCGGTCGACGATCTCGCCGATCTCCAGGTAGGGGTCCACCTCGGCCTTGATGCGCTTGAGGTCGCCTTCGCGTTCCAACGCCCGGAGAAACGAGCGGAGATCGTCGTATGCCATGCCAGCCAGTATCCGCCACCCGGTAGCCTGGCCCGGTCAAGGGGCCCACCTGTCTCCGGGGGAGATCGCCGCCGTGCTGAGGATGCTTCCGTTCCTGATCGTGCTGGCTCTGTGGATCTGGGCCTTCATCGACTGCCTGACCACCCCCGAGGAGGAGGTCCGGCATCTGCCGAAGGTGGTGTGGGTGATCATCATCCTGCTCTTCGGCGAGGTGCTGCTCGGCCCGATCGCCTGGCTGGTGGCCGGCAAGCAGCGCGCGGTCCGCGGGCCGCGCCAGACGCCGTGGGCGGCCGGCGACACCGGGAACGGCGGGTACGAGCGCCCGCGCGGGCGCCAGCTCGCCCCGGACGACGACCCCGAGTTCCTGGCGTCCCTGAAGAAGGACAACAAGCAGCACGAGGACATGCTCAAGCAGTGGGAGGCGGACCTGCGCCGCCGCGAGGAGGAGCTGCGCGGCAAGGACGACCCCGACGCCGGCCGCCGGGGCTGAGCCCGCGCTCCTCCCCGCCCGCGCCCCCGGCCCTACGCGGCCCCCCCGGCCCCTCCCCGGCCCGCCCGGCCCTCTCCTCCACCCTCGCCACTCCCCCGAACAGCCCACCGGGCGGCAACCCGGGCGGGCTGTCCCGTTTTGGCGCATCCCTACGAGCCGGACACCCGCTGAACAGCGCTCTGCGGCCACCCGCCCTTCGGCCGACCATGGGAACGATCCTGCACGCTCCGTAGTCATTCCGTCCGATACGCGGCCCTGACCTGCGGGTTCTCCCGCACTGGGCGCGCTGCGGACGGTGACGCCGCGGCTTCCTAGCAGATCCGGCTGGTGTCCCGCTAAACCCGGATTTCTGTCCAGGGCCGACATCTAAACGCGCGCGACCTTGTACGGAATCGACGCCGAAACCAGCGCGTCGCCCCTCGTACAGTCATAAGTGAAGAAGTGATTCGCAGCCGGGGGCACAGCAGACGTTGGCTGTCGGACAGTTCCCTCACACTTGGAGTGGTTCGAGATGACGGTTGTGCATGAGGCGCCGGTCGGTGACGAGATCCCCGAGATCCCGAACGACGCCCACGGGCGGGTTGCCGAGCTGCACGAGCTTCGCGCACAGGTCCGCCGCGGCCCGAGCGAGAAGGCGACCGAGGCCCAGCACGCCAAGGGCAAGCTGACGGCGCGTGAGCGCATCGACCTGCTCCTGGACGAGGGATCGTTCCGAGAGGTGGAGCCACTGCGCCGGCACCGCGCGACCGGCTTCGGCCTGGAGGCCAAGAAGCCGCACACCGACGGTGTGATCGTCGGCTGGGGCACCGTGCACGGGCGGACGGTCTTCACCTACGCGCACGACTTCCGGATCTTCGGCGGCGCGCTGGGCGAGGCCCACGCGCAGAAGATCCACAAGATCATGGACATGGCCATCGCGGCCGGCGCCCCGCTGGTCTCGCTGAACGACGGCGCCGGCGCCCGCATCCAGGAGGGCGTCACCGCCCTGGCCGGGTACGGCGGCATCTTCCAGCGCAACACCAAGGCCTCGGGCGTCATCCCGCAGATCTCCGTGATGCTCGGCCCGTGCGCCGGCGGCGCGGCGTACTCGCCCGCGCTGACCGACTTCATCTTCATGGTCCGCGAGACCTCGCAGATGTTCATCACCGGCCCGGACGTCGTCCAGGCGGTGACCGGCGAGAAGATCACCCAGAACGGCCTCGGCGGCGCCGACGTGCACTCCGGCATCTCCGGCGTCTCGCACTTCGCGTACGACGACGAGCAGAGCTGCATCGAGGAGGTCCGCTACCTCCTGTCGCTGCTGCCGCAGAACAACCGCGAGATGCCGCCGGCCGTCGTCAGCGACGACCCGGTGGAGCGGCGCAACGAGTCGCTGCTCGACCTGGTGCCCGCCGACGGCAACCGCCCGTACGACATGCGCAAGGTGATCGAGGAGATCGTCGACCACGGCGAGTACCTGGAGATCCACGAGCGCTGGGCCACCAACGTGCTCTGCGTACTGGCCCGGATCGACGGCCATGTCACCGGCATCATCGCCAACCAGCCGCAGTCGCTGGCCGGCGTGCTCGACATCAACGCCTCGGAGAAGGCCGCGCGCTTCGTCCAGATGTGCGACGCCTTCAACATCCCCCTGGTCACCATGCTGGACGTGCCGGGCTTCCTGCCCGGCGTCGACCAGGAGCACGACGGCATCATCCGGCACGGCGCCAAGCTGCTCTACGCGTACTGCAACGCCACCGTGCCGCGGATCCAGCTGATCCTGCGCAAGGCCTACGGCGGCGCGTACATCGTGATGGACTCGCGCTCGATCGGCGCCGACCTCTCCTTCGCCTGGCCCACCAACGAGATCGCGGTGATGGGCGCCGAGGGCGCGGCCAATGTGATCTTCCGCCGGGACATCGCCGGCGCCGAGGACCCCGAGGCCATGCGCGCGCAGAAGATCAAGGAGTACAAGAGCGAGCTGATGCACCCGTACTACGCGGCCGAGCGCGGCCTCGTGGACGACGTCATCGACCCGGCCGAGACCCGCGCCGTGCTCGCCTCCTCGCTCGCCATGCTCCGCACCAAGCACGCCGACCTGCCCAGCCGCAAGCACGGCAACCCGCCGATGTAGCGGTTCGCCCGTCCAGGCCACTCACCGACTTCACTCTCGGGGGAGAAACCCACACCATGAGCGCTTGTGCCGAACCACTCGTCCGCATCGTCCGCGGTTCGCTGAACGACGAGGAACTCGCCGCCCTGACCGCTGTGCTGATGGCCCGTGCGGCCGCCGCCCAGCAGGCCGCGGCCGCCCTCGCCCCGGTCGAGCCGATCGCCAGCTGGCAGCGCCTGGAGCGCCGCCCGGCGTACTACTCGCCGGTCAGCTGGCAGCAGGCCGCCTGACACCGCGTGCACCTGGTCCTGTCACCCCGTCCGCCGGGGCGGCAGGACCAGCGGCGTACGGCGGGCGGTACGTCCGCTCAGACCAGGTGGTCGAAGATCATGGACCACCAGGTGTCCGGCTGCGCGAAGGCGAGCGGGTCCCGGTCCCGGAGGTGGGCCCGCAGCCTGCGGTCGTACGCGGCCCGCTGCTCGTCCGAGGCGTGCTCCGTCTCGGTCAGGCGCAGGGCGACGCGGTAGAGGAACTCGACGAAGTCGGCGAGGGTGGTGTTCACCACCTCCGCCGCGGGCTCCTCACCCAGCGAGAGCAGGATGACGCAGCCGTTGCGCAGGTCGAGGGCGTAACGCATGCCCTGGTCGTCGGTGGGCCGGCCGAGCACCAGGACGGCGACCCGCTCGTCCCCCGCATCCACGGGGACGATGGAGAACTCGGCCGGCTCCGCGCCGATGTCGTTGGTGAACAGCACATCGAGGTACGCGGGCAGCCCCACCTCCGCCAGGACCTCGGCCGCGTCCGCGGGCACGCCGTTCGCTAGGGAGTCGGCCTCGTCGAGGACGACGATCCCGCCCGGGCCGAAGAGCTCGGCCAGTTCCTGTCCGGTGGCCATGCGATGTGCTCCGATGGTGAGTTGGTTCAGTCGGTGGAAGACCCGCCACGCGTGGTCGGCCGGCGCGCGTTCGGTGGCAGGTTACCCGGTGCGCGGCGCGGGCCCGCCGAGCCGCCCTCGGCTCAGCGGGCGAGCCGTTCCCCCCGGCTGCAACCGCCGGGCGGGCCTGCCCGTCTCCTCCGGGGCGGGGAGGAACGCGCGATCCCCGCCGGTTATGCGGCGAACGCACACTGGCTAGAGTTCATATGACAATCCGTGCGCTGGCTTTCAACGGGGGAGAGCATGGGCGTAGTACTGCCCGACGAGGTCGCCTGGGTCCTCGACCTCATCGGTGTCCACTGGCCGAACGTGGACGAGGACGAGTACCGGCAGATGGCCGACGACCTCCGCAGTTTCGCGGGGGAGATCGACGACGGCCGGGCCGAGACCGCCACCGCGGTGCAGCAGCTGATCGCCGTCAACACCGGGGCGGCCACCGAGGCCTTCAACCTGCACTGGGAGAAGCTCTCCGGCAAGCACCTGCACAACATGGCCGAGGCCGGCCGGCTGCTGGCCACGGCGCTGGACGGAGCGGCGGCCCTCATCGAGGGTGCGAAGCTCGCCGCCATCGCCCAACTCGTCTTCCTGGCCGGCGAAGTGGCGGCAGCCCAGGCGGCGGCTCCGCTGACCCTGGGCCTGTCGGAGGTCGGTGCGCTCGGCGCCACCCAGGTCACCCGGATCGCCGTGAAGCGGATCCTGAAGGAGGTCGAGCAGGCGATCGTCGCGGAGCTCATGGCCGTCGCCCAGGAACCGGTGATGAACGCGCTGAGCACCATGGCCACCGACCTCGTCCTGCAACTCGGGGCCAACGCGCTCGGCGTCCACGAAGGCGTCGACTGGAGCAAGATCGGCAGCGACGGCATCGACTCGGCCAAGGACAGCCGCCTGGCGCAGTACACCGGAGCGGGACATGAGTGACGGCTTCAGCTACGACTACGAGCAGACCGAGGCACTCGCCCGGCAGTTCACCACCCACGCCGACCGGGTCCGCAACGGCGCCGGGCGGCACCAGCGCACCGCGGCCGGACGGCTCGCCCGCACCCGCGGCACGGACCCGCTCGCCGATGCGGTGGCGCACACCGCGAGCGAGATCATGCAGGCCATCAAGAAGGCCGAGGACGAGCTGCACCGGCACCTGGGTGACGTCTCCCAGGGCCTCAACCAGATGGCCCGCAACCACCGCGAGCACGACTCGGACGTCGCCAAGGCCCTCACCAGGCTGCAGAACCTGGAGCGGAACGCCGCGCACAGCCACGCGGTCCGCCCGCCGGAGGCGCACGGCCCGGACCGGAGCCTGCCCGCACACACCGTGACGGTCGAGTGGAAGCCCGGGATGCCGAAGCTCGAATTCGCCCGCAAGGCGCTGGCGCTGCGCCGACTGAGCAACCAGGACAAGCTCTTCAAGGCGCCGAAGGTCACGCGCCAGGACGGGCTCACCAACGCGTACAAGGACGCGCTGGTGAAGATGATCCACGCGCAGAACAAGGACAACAAGTCGCTGGCGCGGGCCGCCACGGACAAGGTCACCAACAAACACGTGGTCGGTAATCAGAGCGACCGGGGATCCGGCGCCCTGCAACCGGACCATGTGCATGAACTGCAACTCGGCGGCCTGGACCAGGGCCGCAATCTCGATATGCTCGACGGATACACCAACTGGCACATCGGGACGCAACAGATCACACATCAGATGCGAAATCTCCCGGTCGGCACACCGATCAAGATGAAACTCAAATGGTGGTAGAGGCGTGAACGACTACCTGGCCGACGTCATGACCCTGCTGCGAGACGTCGCACAGGAGAACGAATACCCGGACGGCGAGTTCTACAGCTGCTCGGTCGGCAGGCCCATGGCTCCCGAGGAGATTCCGCCCGGAACGCCCGCCCCGCTCTCCGAGCTGGCCACCGCCGCGGCCAACCTGATCTGCGGATACTCCGTCGAGGTCCGCCCGCTGACCGACCCCGGGCAGTACCCGGTGGGCAGCCGGCTGAACGAGGCGGCCGGCATCGAGAACGGTGACGACTACCGGCTCATCGGCCTCGCACGGGACAACCCGCTGCTCTTCCACGTCCCCGACGGCAGCGTCTGGCGGGTGCCGTTCGACGGCGGACTCTGGTATCAGGAATGCCGGGTGGAGAAACTCGCGGCCTCGATCGAGGATTTCATCACCTACTGGATCGCGGGCCCGATGTTCCCGAATCTGGCCGGACAGGAAGGCGACGACCTGGCCGCGAACGAGTGGTATCGGCTACTGATCCTCTGCGATATTCTCGACCCTCACCGATCAGCCCACCGATCAGCCTAGACAGTATCTGGAGCATCATGGCCACCCATGCCGAACTCGTCGAACTGTTCGGTCCCGCCGGTGTCGCGACCGTCGGCCCCGAGGCCCTGGCCGAGCAGCGGATCCCGCAGGCCGACGCCGAGGTGCTGAGCAGCACCGGCCTGCCCACCTTCCTCGACGTCCTGTTCACCACCGAGACCAAGGGCGAGCCGCAGGCCTTCACCGTCGTCCCGGTCGAGGCCGGGGACGAGCAGGTCCGGGTGCTGGCCCTCGGCGCCCCGACCGACGCCGACGACATGCGGTACTGCCTCGACCTGGAGCACGGCTACGTCATCCTGCTGACGCTCTCCCCCGAGCCCGCCGCGGAGATCGTCAACCGCACGCTGGACGACTTCGTCGAGTTCCTCTACCGCCTGGCCCTCTACAGCAAGCACGTCGAGCGGCTGGGCGAGGCCGAGGCGCAGGCCTACACCGCCCAGCTCGGCGACTACCTGCGCGCGCGGGACCAGTTCGCCTTCGCCTCGCCGGAGAGCTGGTGGAGCATGGTCCTCGACCAGCTCGGCTGAGCCGGCCGGGGCAGGATCAGCACGACGGCGGCGGGCCGGGCCTCGATGGGCCGCTCCGCCGCCGTCGTCGTACTGTCAGACCGTCTGTCCCGTCAGGCCGCCGCGAGCGCCGCCGGGCGGCCGGCGTGCATGACGCTCAGGTTGGCGGCGAGGCGGTTCGGGTCCTGCGCCAGCCAGAGCCTGATGGCGGCCCCGAGCACCGCGCTCGCCGAGCTGATCTGCACGCCGGTGACCTGGGCGATCCGGGCGGCGCCCGGGACCAGCAGGTCGGCCAGCGGCGCGGGCAGCCAGACCGTCAGCGCGCAGGGCGCGGGGGCGGTCAGGGCGGCCAGCAGACGGTAGGCGTCCGCCGGTCCGTGAAGGGTGGGGATGACGTCCAGCAGGCCGTCCGCCACCACCTCCGAGAGGTCACTGTGGTGCCCCTGCGCGAGCCTGCGGAGCAACGTTCGCTCGGCGGCGGTGATTCGGACGGTCAACATGACCTCGTCGCACTCCATTGCGCGATCCTCCTCGACGCTCCCGTACCGGCCTCTGGGCCGGCACGCACTACCCTGCCACAATCTCTGCCATATACGGACACCTGCCGATATCGGCCCATGGGTCCGGCTTTGACGATCCTGCTGGTGCTGCTGGTGCTGCTGGTGCCGGATGACCCGAGGGTCCCGGTGACCCGTCAGCCCGTGGGTACCGGCTGACGGACGGCGGTGCCGTGGAGAACGCGCTCCGCCATGGTGGCGACCATCAGCGGGAACTGCTCCACGGCGATCGGCGGCGAGGCCGGGAAGTCCGCCCGCAGCACCCCGTCGGCGAAGAACGCGCTGCGGCAGCGGCGGCACAGCTGCGCCGCCTCCCAGACCGCCGTCCGCTGCCGGAACCGCTCGGTCACGGCCTGGAACGCGGCCGACTGCTCCCGGTACCGGTTCTTCCCCACGGCGTAGCGCGCGCCGAAGATGCCCAACAGCACCACCGGCAGTACCAGCCGGCCGAAGGCGTGACCGAGTTGGTAGGCGTTGCCGAAGGCCGGGAGGCCGTTCTCGGCGATCGACATCAGCGCGATGAAGGCGAGCAGTGCGCCGATGACGAGGCCCGCCAGCACCCCTCCGCCGGGCTGGGTCCGCGGCGGCGGCCCCGGGGCCGGCGGCGGTGCCACCTGCTGCCACGGCGGGCCGCCCAGCGCCCCCGCGCGGTCCTCGTACGCCGCCCGGACAGTCATCACCTCGTCCGAGCGGTCGCAGCCCGGACAGGCCGCCTGCTTCTCGATCACGATTCCCCCAGTTCGTTCGGACAGTGCGACGGCCCGGCGTCCGCGGTACGGAGCGCCGGGCCGTTCGGGCCGGCGGCGCTCAGACGCCCGCGTACGAGTGCTTCCCGGTGACGAAGATGTTGACGCCGTAGTAGTTGAACAGCCAGCAGGCGAAGGCCAGCAGCGCGAGGTACGCGGCCTTGCGGCCCTTCCAGCCGGCGGTGGCGCGGGCGTGCAGGTAGCACGCGTAGGCGACCCAGGTGATGAACGACCAGGTCTCCTTCGGGTCCCACTCCCAGTACTTGCCCCAGGCGGCCTCGGCCCAGATCGCGCCCGCGATGATGGTGAAGGTCCAGAGCGGGAAGACCAGGGCGTTGATCCGGTACGAGAGCTTGTCCAGGGTGGCCGCGGCGGGCAGGCGCTGCCAGACGGAGGCGGAGGTGCCGAGCGGGCCGGTGGTCAGGCCGGCCGCCGTCCGCTTGTCGAAGGCGTCCTTGCCGAGGTACAGCGCGGTGGCGATGAAGGCCGCGTAGAAGGCCCCGCCGCAGACGATCGCGGTGGAGACGTGGATGGCCAGCCAGTAGGAGTGCAGGGCCGGGACGAGCTGCTCGGACTCGGTGTACAGCACGCTCACCGCCACCCCGAGGGTGAGCAGCGCGGCCAGCGTGACCGGCAGGCCGAGCCAGCGGACCTGCTTCCTGGAGGCCAGCAGGGCGAGGTACGCGAGCACCATGGTGAGGGCGAAGGCGCAGGAGAACTCGTACATGTTGCCCCACGGCCAGCGCATCACCGACAGGCCGCGGGTGAGCACCCCGCCGGCGTGCAGCAGGGCGCCGAGGACGGTCAGCGAGACCGCGATCCGGCCGGCCAGGTCGGCCTTCTCGCTGGTGCCGGCGGCGCCCGGGCCGTCGGCGTCCTCGCCCTCGCCGCGACCGCTGGTGACGACGGTCGCGCCCTCGCCCGCGAGGGCGGTGCGGGTGAGGGTGGTGGTACCGCCGCCGGCCGAGGCGACCGTGACGGTGACCTTCTTGGCGCCCTTGGGCGTGGTCTGCGCGGCGGACTCGGCGAGGGTCTCGGCGAGGCCGGCCTGGGCGACCGAGCGGACGGCGACGGCGCCCTTGCTGCCGAACGTCCACTCGAACATGTGGGCGAACATGGCGATCAGGTACACGGCCATGGCCGAGTAGATGAGCTTGTTGGAGAGGTCGGCCAGGCTGGGGTCGACCGCCGAGGCGAGATGCACCGTCTACTCCTTGGAGTCCGGGTCGGCAGGGACAGCGGGGTCTGAGGATGCTCCGGGACTCGCCGGGGCCGGAACGGCGTCCGGTCCCGGCGGGCCGTCGGGCTCATCGGCGTCGTCGTCGAGCGCGGGAGCGTCGTCCTGGAGGTCGACGGCCAGTTCGGCCAGCTCCTCCGCGGTCTTGGCGGACTCGCTGCGGGCCAGCCCCGCGAGCTCGACCAGCGTGCTGCCGTCCGGCATGGCGACGGCCCGCACCCAGATCCGGCGGCGCTGCACGAACAGCGAGCCGATCAGGCCGAGGATCGCGCACACCGCGCCGGCCAGGGCGATCGAGTTGCCCGGACGGTGCGAGATGTTGAAGCTCGCCCACTGCTTGTAGCCGTCGAAGGTGATCGTGCCGTAGCCGTCCGGGAGGGTCCAGCCCTGCCCGGGCTTGAGCTTCACCTTGGCGATGGTGCCGTCCTGGGTGAGCTGGGTCATGCCCTTGGGGTTCAGCTGGTAGATGTTCTCCGGCAGGCCGGAGTCGCCGGCGTCGCCCACGTAGGCGTTGAGCACCAGCAGCGGGTCGGCGTCGCCGGGGAACAGCGAGCGCGGGCCGGTGTTCACGTCGAAGTTGGCGGGCGCCGTCGGCAGGAAGAACCCGGAGAAGGCCAGCTTGACCTTCTTGCCGTCCTTCTCGCTGTAGCCGTAGTCGGACGCCTTGATCACACCGGTGGACGTGAGGTTGGAGTCCTGCGGCAGGAAGGCGCTCGGGCCCGAGTAGACCGTCTCGCCCTTGCCGTTCTTCACCGTGACGATCGGCGCGTAGCCGTGGCCGATCAGGAAGACCTTGCTGTCGCCGATCTCCAGCGGGTGGTTGACCTGGATGCGGCCACTGGTCTTCCTGGAGTCGTCGGCGCCCTTCCAGTACTGGATGTGCGCGGTGAAGTCGCGGGCGCTGCCCACCTGGTCACCGCTGGCCTGGAAGCTGGCGCTGAACCTGTCCAGCTGGAAGCCGAAGGAGTCCAGGTCCTCGGCACCGTAGAACGTCGAACCGGTGAAGTCGTCCAGCTGGGAGATGGTGTTGGCGTACCCCTGGCCGCCGATCACCAGCTTGCCGCCGGTGCCGCTGGCCAGGCTGGCCCAGGCGAACCCGGCGAGCAGGGCGAACAGCGAGAGGTGGAAGAGCAGGTTGCCGACCTCGCGCAGGTAGCCCTTCTCGGACGCCACCGCGCCGTCCGCGAGGTGCGCCCGGAAGCGGCGCTTGCGCAGCAGCCGGTGCGCCGCCTCGCTGACCGCCGCGGCCTCGGCGTCGGTGCGCCAGGCCGCGTACACGGGCATCCGGGTCAGATTGCGCGGGGCGGCCGGCGGCTTGGCGCGCAGCACGCCGACGAACTGCCAGGTACGCGGGACGATGCAGCCGGCGAGGGAGACGAACAGCAGGATGTAGATCGCGGAGAACCACACCGAGCTGTAGACGTCGAACAGCTGGAGCTTCTCGTAGACCGGCGCGACCGTGGTGTGGGCGGCCTTCCATGCCTCCACCTTGAAGGCGTTCTGGCCGTTCTGCGGGATCAGCGAACCGGGGATCGCCGCGAGCGAGAGCATGAAGAGCAGGATCAGCGCGACCCGCATCGAGGTCAGCTGACGCCACGTCCAGCGCAGCCAGCCGAGCACCCCTATGCCGGTGGGGCCGTCCGACTCCACCGGCGCGGTGGTGAGCCGCTCGGCCGACAGCTCGTCCTGCTCGGGCTCGCCGCCCTCGGGCTCGCCGCTCGCGGGCAGGCGGGTCTCGGTGTTGCTCACGGTCAGATTCCGATCGAGAAGTCAGCGGTCAGGACCTGCATCTGCTGCACCAGCGAGTCCCAGACCCCGGTGACGAGCAGCAGGCCGACCGCGACGAGCATGCCGCCGCCGATCCGCATCACCAGCGGGTAGTGCCGCTTGACCCAGCCGAAGGCGCCGAGCGCCCGGCGGAAGGCCAGCGCGGCCACGATGAACGGTACGCCCAGGCCCAGGCAGTAGACGGCCGTGAGCAGCGCGCCGCGCCCGGCCCCCTCCTGGGTCCAGGCGAGCCCCTGGACGGCCGCGAAGGTCGGTCCGACGCAGGGCGCCCAGCCGACCCCGAAGACGATCCCCAGCAGCGGCGCGCCGGCCAGCCCGATGGCCGGGCGCCGGTGCGTGCGGAGCTCCCGGGTGCTCAGGCCCGGCAGGAGTCCCATGAAGGCCAGGCCCATCAGGACGGTCACCGAGCCGAGCACGATGTCGACGGCCTGCTTGTGGTCCTGCAGTGACTTGCCGAAGTACCCGAACAGCGCCCCGGTCGAGACGAACACGGCGGTGAAGCCCAGAATGAACAGCAGCGAGCCGAGCAGCATCCGTCCGCGCCGGGCACCCTTGGCGTCCGCCAGGTCGGCGGCCGAGAACCCGGTCACGTACGAGAGGTAGCCGGGCACCAGCGGCAGGACGCAGGGCGAGAAGAACGACACCAGCCCGGCCACCAGCGCCACCGGGATCGCCAGCACGAGCGCGCCGCTCTCGACCGTCGAGGAGGCGTCCGCCAGGTTCGCCGCGGCGAGCAGCGCGCTCACTGCTGCTGCCCGGTCTGCTGCTGTCCGGTCTGCTGCTCGGCGACCACCGGCTGCACCAGCTCGTCCAGGGCGTCGTCCATCTGGCCGCCCACCGCGCGGGCCGCGAGCTTGCCCTCCCGGTCGACGACCAGGGTGGTCGGGATCGACTGCGGGTTCAGGCTGCCCTTGGGGAACTTCGCGATCTCCAGGCCGCTCGGGTCGTACAGGCTGGGGAAGGTGATGCCCTTCTCCTGCTCGAAGCGGATCGCGTTGGCCGGGTCGACGTCCCGGGTGTTGATGCCGAGGAACTGGACGCCCTGGTCCTTGTACTTCTCCCAGATCTGCTGGAGGTACGGGGCCTCGCTGCGGCACGGGCCGCACCAGGAGCCCCAGACGTTCAGGACGACGACCTTGCCCTTGTAGTCGGAGAGCGCGACCTTGGCGCCGTCCAGGGTGGTACCGGAGATGTCCGGCGCGTCCTGGCGGTGGCCGATCGCGGCGGTCGAGCGGCCGCCCTTGCTCTTCACGAAGCCGATCTGGCCGTCCGCACCGGCCGATGAACCGGAGGAGGAGCAACCGGCGAGGACGAGCGCGGCAGCAGCGGCGGTGGCTGCGGCGAGGCGGAGGCGGGGACGCGTCGGGCCAGACATGTGAAAAGTTTCGCATGGGACTTTGGGCGGATTCAGGGGGGCCCGCCCTTGCGCGTCGAACCCCCTCTGACCTGCGAGTACGCCGTGGGGCGCCGGGATGCTCCGGTTACGGAGCTCCGGGTGCGGCTCCCACCCGGCCCCTGCCGCGGGTGCGCGGCAGGGGCCCAGGCGCGGGCAGGGGCCGGTGGGGCCGCCCCGGGGACACCGGCCTCAGGCGCCGAAGCTCTTGCCGACGGGCTTGTCCTTGCCGCCCTTGCCGATCAGGTGGGCCGGCAGCAGGTCGCGGGCCGGCTCGCGGTAGCCCACCGAGACGATCTTGTCGCCCTCGTAGGTGAAGCTGGTCAGCGAGGCCAGCGAGCACTGCCGGCGTCGCGGGTCGTGCCAGAGCCGGCGGCGCTCCACGAACGAGCGGACCGTCCAGATCGGCAGCTGGTGGCTGACGCAGACCGCCTCGTGCCCGCGCGCGGCGTCCCGGGCGGCGGCCAGCGCGGCCATCATCCGGACCGCCTGCTCGATGTACGGCTCGCCCCAGGATGGCTTGAACGGGTTGGTCAGGTACTTCCAGTAGGACGGGTTCCTCAGGGAGCCGTCGCCGACCCCGAAGGTCTTGCCCTGGAAGATGTTGTCCGCCTCGATCAGCCGCTCGTCGACCGCGACGTCCAGCCCGTGCAGCTTGCCGATCGGCTCGGCGGTCTCCTGCGCCCGCTCCAGCGGCGAGGCGACCACGTGCGTGATGTCACGGCCCGCCAGGTCCTCGGCGACCCGGTCTGCCATCTGCCGGCCGAGCTCGGACAGCCGGTAGCCGGGCAGACGGCCGTACAGAACGCCCTCCGGGTTGTGCACCTCACCGTGTCGCATGAGGTGCACAACGGTGATCTCTTTGGCGCTCACTTCGCGGGTCTCCTCGGTTCGCTTCGCTTCGGTTCGCTTGTACTTCGCGGTGGTTCGCTTGCGCTTCGCGGCCGTTCGCTTCGGCTCGGCTGGGCGCGGCGCGTTACGCGGCGTCGGCGGGCCGGGCCTCGGCCGCCGCACGGGCGGCGGCGGGCAGGGCGGCGGCGATCCGCTCGATCGCCCGCTCGTCGTGGGCCGCCGAGACGAACCAGGACTCGAACGCGGACGGCGGCAGGTAGACGCCCTGGGCCAGCATGCTGTGGAAGAAGCCGTTGAAGCGGTACGCCTGCTGGGTCTTGGCCTCGTCGTAGTTGGTGACCCGGTCCTCGGTGAAGAACACCGAGAACATGTTCCCGGCGCTCTGCATCCGGTGGGCCACGCCCTCCTTGCCGAGCGCCTCGGTGACCAGGCCGGCGACCTCGGCCGCCACCCGGTCCACGGTGGCGTACACCTCGTCGGTGCAACCGCGCAGCTGGGCCAGGCCCGCGGCGGTGGCGATCGGGTTACCGGAGAGCGTGCCCGCCTGGTACACCGGGCCGGCCGGGGCCAGGTGGCCCATCACGTCGGCACGGCCGCCGAAGGCCGCGGCGGGGAAGCCGCCGCCCATCACCTTGCCGAAGGTGAGCAGGTCCGGCGCCCAGCCCTCGTGCGCGGCCTCCAGGCCGTACCAGCCGGCCTTGGAGACGCGGAAGCCCGTCATCACCTCGTCGGAGATGAACAGCGCGCCGTTCTCCCGGCAGAGCCGGGCCAGGCCGCCGTTGAAGCCGGGCAGCGGCGGGACGACGCCCATGTTGCCGGGCGAGGCCTCGGTGATCACACAGGCGATCTCACCGGGGTGCGCCTCGAAGGCCTGCTCGACGGCGGCCAGGTCGTTGTACGGCAGCACGATGGTGTCGCCGGCCTGGGCACCCGTGACGCCCGGGGTGTCCGGCAGACCGAATGTGGCCACACCGGAACCGGCGGCGGCCAGCAGCGCGTCCACATGTCCGTGGTAGCAACCGGCGAACTTGACCACCTTGGCGCGGCCGGTGAAGCCGCGGGCGAGGCGGATGGCCGACATGGTGGCCTCGGTGCCGGAGGAGACCAGGCGGACCTGCTCGACCGGGGCGATCCGGGCGACGATCTCCTCGGCCAGCTCGACCTCGCCCTGGCCGGGCGTACCGAAGGACGTGCCGCGGGTCACGGCCTGCTGGACGGCGTCGATCACGGCCGGGTTGGCGTGGCCGAGAATCATCGGTCCCCACGAGCACACCAGGTCGACGTACTCACGGCCGTCGGCGTCGGTGAGGTAGGGGCCGTTTCCGGACACCATGAAGCGCGGCGTGCCGCCGACGGCGCGGAAGGCGCGGACCGGAGAGTTCACGCCACCGGGGGTGACGACCGAGGCGCGGTCGAACAGCGACTGGGACTGAGGTGCTTCGTAGGGGTAGCTCACCCGGACATGGTCTCAAATCGTGTCCTTCACCTCTGCATGTCGGACCCGATCATCTGGAACGATGATCCGTGTGCCGTTGTCTGTACGGTTGTCCCTGTCGGTTATCCGTACTACGGGCTCATCCGCACGGTGGGGCCGCCGACGGCTTTGGCGGCGGACCAGTCAGACTGTGTACCCAGGGTGTGTACGAGGAGTGCGTACCGTGGCTGTACCCGTATGCGGCGATGTGCGGTGTACGGCGGTGAATGACGGGTAAGGAGCACGTCCGGAGAGATGCCGGGTGTGCGGGGGTCTGTCGATTCCGGCGAATTCCGGTGAGGATGGTCCGAGTGTCCGAGGCGCAGGACGGCTTTGACGAGGCCGCGGGTTGTTCCCGCAGGTCCGCCAGAGCCGCGCGCAGGCGTACGGGAGCGGGTACGGGTGCTGGTGCTGCTGGCAGTGGAAAGCGGGGTGAGGGACGCGTGGGGGTGACCTATAAGTACTTCGGCGCACCCGACCGGGCTACCGCCGCCAGAGTCCCAACCGCCCTGGGCCCCGGGGGCCTGGGGCTGGACGCGGGCGAGCTCGGCACCCTCGGGCGGCTCGGCGACCTGATGGAGACCAGCGGCTCGTCCAACGGGCACCTCTCCACCAAGATCAAGCCGGAGACCATGAGCGCCATGGTGCTCACCGGCATCAAGGGCGTCCCCCTGCACCAGGTGCCACCGCTGGAACTGGTCGTCCTGCACCCCGACTACGCGGTGGTGCAGCTCCCGCAGATCGTCGTCGAACCGCTGCGCAAGGCCGACGAGACCGAACTCGGCGCCGCCGCCTTCATCTGGTCCACCGTCCCCGACCGCCGTGGCCCGCGGGACGCCTTCGTGATCTACAGCATGCTGCACGAGTGGCAGGACTTCGCGAACCGGCTGCACGACGCGGGGCACCAGCTGTACTGCCTGGTCTGGCCGTAGGGCCCGGCCGGCGCCCGGCCCGGCCGCGAGCAGGGCCGGGCGTGGGTGCGGGCCGGGCGGGACGCTTCGCCGGGCCCGCGCGGCCTCAGGCGGGCTTGCGGGCCTCGACCAGGAAGCGGGTGGAGTGGGCGACGAACGGCCCCTCGGACCGGATCCGCTCGTCGAGCGCGCGCAGCCGGTCGCGGTACCGCTCGACGGTGAAGCCGGGCACCATCCAGATCACCTTCCGCAGGAAGTAGATCACCGCGCCGATGTCGAAGAACTCCATCCGCAGGGACTCCAGCCGCAGATCGACGATCTCCAGGCCGGCGGCCTCGGCATCGCGCCGCTCGTCGTCGGGGTGGCGCCCGCGCCTGATCTCCTCGGACTGCGGGCCGAGGAAGTACTCGACGAGTTCGAAGACGCTTGCCGGGCCGACGTGTTGGGCGAGGTAGCTGCCACCCGGCCGCAGCACCCGGGCGATCTCCTCCCACCACACGGTGACCGGGTGGCGGCTGGTCACCAGGTCGAAGGCCGCCTCGGCGAACGGCAGCGGCGGCTCGTCCGGATCGGCGACGACCACCGCGCCCAGCGGGTGCAGCAGGCGGGTCGCCCTGGCCAGGTTCGGCGGCCAGGACTCGGTGGCGACCATGACGGGCGGCAGCTTCGCGGCCCCGGCCAGCACCTCGCCACCGCCGGTCTGGAGGTCCAGCGCCGCGGACACGGCGGCCAGGCGCTCGCTCATCACTCGTTGGTAGCCCCAGGAGGGGCGCTGCTCGGTGGCCCGGCCGTCCAGCCAGGAGAAGTCCCAGCCGTCGACGGAGACTGCCTCCGCCTCGGCCACCAGGTCGTCGAAGGTTCGTGACATATCCGGATCATCGCGGCAATCCTCGCGGCATGCCAGCACATTTCGGCCGGCCCGGGCCGGTCCCGTAGCGCGCGGGGCGGGGTTGGCATGATCGACTGACGGTAGATCGATGCGATTGACGGAGAATCACATGTTCGTAGTGACCATCACCTACACGGCACCGCTGGAGCGGATCGACGAGCTGCTGCCGGAGCACGTCCGGTGGCTGGAGGCCCAGTACGCGGCCGGCGTCCTCCTCGCCTCCGGCCGCCGCGTCCCGAGGACCGGGGGCGTGATCCTGGCACGCGCCGCCGGGCGGGCCGAGCTGGAGCCGATCCTCGCCCAGGACCCGTTCGCCGTGGCGGGAGTGGCGCGCTACGAGGTCGTCGAGTTCACACCGACCATGACGGCTCCGGAGCTCGCCCCGCTCCTGGAGCGGCCCGGTGGACGCCTACGGGATACCCAGCTCGAAGAGGGCGTAGCCCGCGTACCAGCCCGAGGCGACGGCGGGGAGGACGAACAGGCCGATCAAGGTGGGTGTCCTGAGCCGGCGCAGGGCGAAGGCGAGCCCGATGAACAGCGGGAAGGCGGGCAGCAGGTAGCGGGAGATGTTGCCGAAGATCTGGTTGCTGCTCAGCGCCGTCACGATGGTCAGCACGGTGTAGATCACCAGCACCAGCGGGGGCCGGGTGCGTAGCAGCAGGACCAGCAGGCCGGGCAGGGTGATCAGCAGACCGATCGCGATCAGGTCGGGGACGGGGTTGGACTGCCAGAACGTCCAGTGCCCGAGGATCACGTCGAGGATGGTGCGTCCGGTCGAGGCGCCGTAGTCGAAGTACCGGTTCCAGGCGCCGCGCTGGAGCTTGAAGTACCCGCCCCAGTCGCCCATCCGGTAGCCGACCCAGGCCACGTACCCGATCAGACCCCAGGGAGTGCTCAGCATCGCGGTCAGCGGGCCGGCGATGCCGTCCCGGCGGCGCAGCAGAGCGACCAACGCGGCGATCGAGACGGCGGCGATGAGGACGGCGGCGGTGGGGCGGCCGAGGCCGGCCGTGAAGGCGAGCAGGCCCGCGCTGAGCCAGCGGCGGGTCATCACGCAGTAGCAGGCCCAGGCCGAGATGGCGACGAAGAGCGAGTCGGAGTAGACGGCCCACTCGACGCCGGAGCCGGGGAACAGGCCCCAGATGACCGCCGCGATCACACCTGCCCGTCGCCCGCCGATCCGCGCCGCGACCGCGTAGATACCGGCCGCCGCGACCAGCGAGGAGACGACGGCCACGAGTATCCCGGCGCCGTACGGTCCGAGGCCCGTGACGACGGAGACCAGCCGCATCAGCCAGGGGTAGAGCGGGAAGAAGGCCGCCGAGTTCTCGTAGTAGGTGGCGAGCGGGTAGCCGTGCAGCGGGATCAGCTGCGGGTCGTAGCCGTTGAGGGCGATGCGCTGGTACCAGATGCCGTCCCAGGTGCCGAGGACGTCCCAGGGGCGGGCACCGCCCCCTCGGCCCACGTCCTTGCTCCGGTAGTCGCCCGCGTACGCCAGCAGGCCGAGGAAGACGGTGAGGCCGACCACCTTGACTGCGGCATAGGCCCCGATGGCCGGCGCGAACCTGACCGCCAGGGCGCGGGCCGAGAGCGGGCCGGCCGTCGACCCGCCGTCAGAGACGCCCGACGGGCCGCCCGTCTGCTCGGGTGCCTCCGGTGCCATGCTGGATGCCGTGCTCATGAGATCCGGACTCCGCCCCCGCTCGTGATCGCGCGGCTACGGGCGCAGCAGCGCTGAGCGAGCCTACGACACGGCCGTGCGGATCCCGGCCTTGGGAGCCCGGGGTCGGGTATCGCGGCTGTTCAGCGCCCCGTTCGGCGGACAGCCCGCGGAGCGGGCCGGGGCGGGCCCAAGCGGGTCGGGCCGTGGCCGGAGCAGGCCGGGGCGGCGCGGGCCCGGGATGCGTACGGGCGTGCGTCAATCCGTCGCGTCCCCGAACGAGTAGAGCCCGTGCAGCGCGTCGACCAGCCGGCGGCCGTACGGGTTGAGGGCCCGGCCGTCGGGGGTGGTGAGGGACTGCCGGGTGATCAGGCGGGCGAGGATGCCGCCGGTGTGTACCAGGGTGCCGGGGCGGGGGAGGTTGACCAGCAGGCAGTCCGCGGGGCCGCACTCCAGCAGGCCCACGCCCGCCGCCCGGCGGATCAGGCCGCCCCCGCCCGCCGGGTCGAGGGCGTGGAGTCCGCCCTCGGGAGCACGCAGGGCCCGGGCCGCCGGGCCGGTGTGGCGCACGGTGAGCTGGACGCCCTCGGCCGGGTCGAGGTCGGGCTTGCCGAGGGTGGCGAGGCCGTGGCGCTCCAGGACGTGCCGCAGCTGGGTGGGCAGCCGGCCGTCGGCGCGCTCCAGCTCGATCTCGCCGAGCAGCCAGCTGGAGCCCTGCATCCGGCAGTTGATCTCCAGGGCGAGGACGCGGTCCTCGCGCAGCACGAAGTCGGCGCCGAACAGGCCCCGGTAGCCGAGGTCGCCCAGGCCCCAGCCGATACGTTCCGCCGCGTCCCGGCACCGGCCGAGGGCGAGTGGGGACAGCAGGTCCGGGGCCTGGAAGTCGCAGCCGGAGTACTGGCCGAAGGAGGAGCCGACGCCGTCCACGCCGATCAACTGGAGGGAGGGCCGCAGTACCTGCGGGGCGCCGTCCAGGCCGACGAAGCCGTGGATGTTGATCGCGGTGTCCCCGGCGTACTCGCTGACCAGCCAGCGGTCCCGGGCGGGCAGCGCGCGGGCCTCGTCGGCGCAGGTGACCAGGTAGGTGCCGTTCCCGGCGGAGCCCCTGGGGTGCTGTGCGACGAAGACCGGCCCGAAGCGGCCCCGCAGGTCGGCGTAGTCGAGCTCCCCGCTGACGACGGCGCTGGCGGGGGTGGGGACGCCGAGGTGGGCGAACCACTCCCGCATCGCGGTCTTGTCGCCGAGCACGGCGGAGTCGGCGGGCGGCGGCGGCGTGAGCAGCCGGGCGCCGAGGGCCTCGACCGCGGCGGTCCACTCGGCCCGGTGGCTGCCGTACGCGGCGAGGCGGTACTCCCGCCCGCGCCAGCGCGCGCCGACCAGCCCGGGCAGCCGGCGGGTCAGCTCGTCGAGGTCCCGGGCGGTGCCGCCGGACTCCCGGGTGAGCGTCTGCTCCTCCAGCGCGTACGCCTCGACGCCGAAGCGCTCGGCCCAGCCGGTGTCCGCCGCCTCGGCGGAGAGCAGGGCGGAGAGGGCGCCGGTACGCAGCAGTGGCAGCAGGTACAGCGGCCGGGCGGCGAGCCCGAGGTGCGCGGCGGGACGGAGCAGGCGCTCGGCGTCCTCCAGAGAGGCGATCACGCGATGGATTATGCATCCGCCCACACCGCCCACCGGCGCCCAAAAGCGACTTCGGACGACCAGCCTTGACGATGCGTTAGAATCCCGCACCCCACCGCGCACCCCGATGACGGGTGACAGCCCGGGCGGGGCTGCCGGTGGAGCGGGGGTATCCGTCGCCGCGGTCCGTCATCCGCGCCCGGGAAGCCCCCGCCGCCAATGCGCGGCGAGCCACCCGGGGTGGCGCCGACGCGGCAGCCTCCTGGACCGGTTCGTCCCAGCCTGACAGGCCGGCCCCGATCCGAACGCGGCGCGGGCCCATCAGCGGTGAGTCCTGCGCACAGGACGCCGACCCGATGCAGCGGGCCGTGCCTGGCTGGGCGCGACGACCTGGCGCACGAGTTGGTGGAAGGAGATGACCGCGGTGAGCGGGGGGAGGGCGGCGACGACTACGCCGGGCAGCGTCCTGGAGGCGTGAATGACGCACAACGCCGTGGCGACGCTCGAGAAGAGGACCACCACGACCCACGATTGCGTGGCGCGGTGGCGAGCCAGGGTCGCCCGCAGGATCGACAAGGAGGCGACGAGCCAGGGGCCGTAGACGACCAATGGCCACAGCTGTGCGAGATCCTGCGAAACCCGAGTGGATGCCAGGTCCTGCAAGGGGTTGTAGGACAACATCCACCCGAGCACGCTCACCGTCGCGACAATGAGGGCGGCCAGCGCGCCGAACAGCGTGCTGAGCACCTGGGGCCACAGCTTCGCCCTTGACCCGCGGACGCGCCGGCGCCGACGCCGGATGGGCGGATGGAGCGCGGGCTGGCGCAGGCCCGAGATCCCCGCGACTTCCTCGGCGGAGTGCGAGAGCTGGGTGAAATCCGCGCGGGGATCCCCCCCGATCTCACCTGCATCCACACTGTCCGAGTGGATGGGGCTCTGGCGTGCGGAGGTTCCGTAGAACCAGTCCGCCTCACGGGGGATGGAGATACCCCCCGCAGTGTCGTCGAATTCCTGGTACGTGCCCAGGCCAAAGAAAGGGGGCGCCTCATACATCATGACCCTGCCGTGGCTGGCCTTCGGCGGACATCGGTCCGGTTGGCATTTCAACTCTCACTCGGCAGATAACGCGGCTCCCATTCAATTGGTATTCGGCTGCGGGAACGATTCACCCGCTTGGCTCAGGCGCTCCATGCCCAACTGGGACGGGCCGAAGATCAACCACTCCGGAAGCAGTCGAAGGTGATCTCCTTGATCCGTTACGGTCACCGCTACGACGTTCCCAGCAGAGCGCCGAAGCGCCGCATGATGTCGGATTCGATTCGCTCAACCGTCCGCAGGAAATCCTCCAACAAATGAGAGCAGTCCTCCAGGCGAATCCATTCCGAACCGTGCTCCAGATAAGCCCCGCCGGCGAGCGGGAGGGAGCTTGAACTTTGCGTGATCATCCCCTCCATCGCCCTCGGGCGAGGATGGGTACCAATGAATCGGAGGCCGGCGGGCATGGGGGGCTGAGTTGACGTAGTCACATCCGCATCAACGAGGTTCGATGCCGTCCGGACATGCAGCATCCGGGCGAATCTGAACTAATTTCCGCAAGCCCTTCAATAGATCTGGGGTTCGACCGACCGGAAAGATCAAGCTCTTGGATTCCAAGATTCCATTATCCCACCAGCAGGCGGTTCCACTATCCAAATATATGCGCAGGATAACTCTGCAATTCCGTCCGAACCCCGGCTGGGCGACCGGACACCCCGGCCGATCCATCCGCCCCCTTCGCGCCCCCGGAAGGGGCGTACACGTCACGGACGATGGCCAGGGTCGCGTCGGTGGCGGTGCAGGCCTACCGGAGGGCGTCGACGGCGTCCGGCGCGAGCCGTTGCGCGTGATCGGCGGGACGGGCGAGGCGACGCCGGACGAAGAGGTTCTTCCGTGCGCGAGCGAGGGATCCCACCGCGCGGCGGGGCCGGCCGGCGCGATCCAGAAGGGCACGTGACCTTCTTCGGGCCGAGGCGGCCCGATGGCTCGACTGCCGGCCCCGGGGCACCCGGATGGCGAAGCACGGCTGGCGCCCCTGTCCGGCCCGCCCTAGGGTCGGGACCAATCCTGATGACCGAGAGAAGTCACGTAGTCACTCGAAGTGAGATCTGTGCGGTTTCCAGGGGAACTCCTTCACGGAAAGGTCTCGCCATGCTCTCCAGCACACTTCCCCGGCCCGCACGCATGTCCGGGCTGACTGCAGCTCTCGCACCCGCCTTCGTAGTGTCCGCGCTCCTGATGGCGCCCAGCGCGGCGGCCCAGCAGCTGGGAACCCTTCCAAGTGACAGTCACCGCTTGGCCCCGCCCGTCCTGAAGTTCGACGCTCACGGGTATGGCGCGAAAGCCACTGGCCCCCTCTTCACGGCGGGCCCCCTGGCACCGTCGGACCTGACCTGCACCACCGCCCCCGGCTCCGTTTCCAACAATCAGGCCTCGGCCACGATCCCGGGGCTCGCCACACTCGGGGCAATCGCCACGAACGCGTCCGGCACCACGGACTCCGCAGGGCTGCAGACCGCCACCTCACAGGCCACCGTCGCCAAGGTCAACCTGCTGGGCGGCCTGGTCACCGCGGACGCCGTCATGGCGGACGCCAAGGCCACCGACGACGCCGCCGGCACGGTCACCACCACTGGCAACGTCACGCTCACCAACCTGAAGGTGGCCGGGGCCGCCGTCACGGCCGCCGCACCCAACACAACGATCAATGTGCTGATCGGCACGGTGATCGTCAACGAGCAGGTCTCCACCGCGGGCGGCAATGGCATCGCCGTCAATGCCATCCACGTCAAGCTGCTCGGCAACCTCGTGGACACCGTTGTCGGCCACGCTGCGGCGGCACTCGTCCCGACCGGGACGGCCTGCCCCACGCCCTGACCGTCCCGCGCAGAGGACCTGCTGCCGGCCGTACTCACGCAGGCTGCTGTCCCGGGCGTCGGGGTCGTCGAGCGCGTCACGCTCGAACCAGGCGCCGGTGATGTCGAAGAAGACCAGGTCGCAGGTCGGCCTCAAGGTTGAGCGGTGGGCGGCGGAAGATCACACCGCTTCCTGCAACAACGTCGGGGGCCGTCTCCAGGAGCCGGCCCACGGCCCGGCCGTCGTGCTGCTCGGCGAGCTCGGGCAAGACCCGGGGTGACCTGGTCGCAGGTGGCCCGGGAGGACGGCAAGGTCGGCGACCAGCGAACACGGTGCGCTCGGCCTCGGTGCGGCTCGTACGCCTGTTCCCCATCGCATACAGGCCATGACGGCACCGGAAACGCGAATGTGGTCCCCGGAAGGAGTGTCTTCCGGGGACCACATCGGTGATCAGGACTGCCGTCGTGCCCCTGTCGGTGGGGGTGGAGGGCGGGGGGC